>CAZPLF010000006.1:0-69103 GCA_964587475.1 uncultured Mariniplasma sp. | reverse complement strand
TTATTTAATTATTGTTGTGTTGCACTTGTTATTCTAATTTATCTATAAAAAAAAGAGCCATAAGCTCTTTAAAAATCTTCCATCATTTCATCCTGCAAAACTTCTATAAGTACTTCAAGTACTTTTTTGGTATCAGCTGCAGTAACTCTTACTTTGAGATTTCGATAAGTAAATTCATCACCAACTGTCGCTATTCTACCCAATTCATCAAGTACCCATCCATTGACTGTAGCAAAATCTAATTCATCTTTAATCCTCAATAGATCAAATAAATCTTCAAGATCAGCATTGCCTTTAACGCGATAAGTTTGTTCATCTATCTCAACAATTTGTTCGATAATCTCATCATGCTCATCCCAGATATCACCAACCAATTCTTCAAGAATATCTTCCATTGAGACAACACCAAGCGTACCACCAAACTCATCTTTTACGATGGCCATATGTGATTTATTCGCGCGTAGCAACTCAAGAAGATGAGATACCTTCATATATTCTGTTACATAGACTGGTGGTTTGATTATGGAATCAAGTGGTTGTTTTTCCAATACGACAAGATTATAGAAATCTTTATGATTGATCACTCCAAGAATATGATCAATATTATTTTCATAGACTGGTAATCTTGAATATCCTGTATGTCTGAATTTATTGATAATCGTTTTGATCTCTTCATCAGTAGATACTGCAATAACATGAACTCTAGGAGTAAATATATCTTCAACCTTTAAATCATCAAAATCAATGACACTCCGAATAAGTTCGCCTTCATTTTCATTGATTCCACCTTCATTTTGAACTTCTGAAACATATGTCAATAATTCTTCTTCAGTAATTGCTTTCTCATTTTTAAATTTGAAAATTCGATTCATTAATTTTTGCCATAGACCAAAAAGAAAATTGAGAGGGGTGAGAATCCAAATGAACAAACGCAAAGCAGGAGTTATAGCCAGTGCATATTTTTCAGGCATTTTTTTAGCAAGACTTTTTGGAGTGATTTCACCAAAAACAAGAACTAAAGTTGTCATGACGGCAGTTGATATTGTTACACCATAATTACCCCAAAATTTAACAAAGAAAACTGTGGCTATAGATGCTGACAGAATATTGACAATGTTATTTCCAATGAGAATGGTTGTCAGTAATTTCTCAAAATTATTTGATAAAGCTAATGTGCGTTTTGCTCTCTTGTGACCATTTTGAATTAAATGTTTTAATTTAATCTGATTTAAAGACGAAAAAGCCATCTCTGCAGATGAGAAAAAGGCTGACATTAATATAAGCAATGCTAAAACGGCTAATGTTATAAAATCTTTACTTTCCATGAATAATTTCCCTACTCACCTGATGATGCATCATCATGTATTTCTAATTTAGTGACACGAACTCTTGAGATAATCTTGTCTTCAGTTTCAAGAACTTCATAAGAATATCCATTAAATTCAATCATGATGGCTTCTTTTTCTTCAGGAAAACGACCTAATTGACCTAAAATGAATCCACTTAATGTATCATAATCATCAATTGGTAATCCTGCTTGAATGCTATCTTCAACATCATTGATGTTGCATAATCCATCGATCTCATAGACACCTTCACCAATTTGATTGATTTCATCATCAACTTCATCATATTCATCAAAGATGTTTCCAACAATCTCTTCAAGCAAATCCTCAATAGTAACTATCCCAGCAGTTCCGCCATATTCATCAAGAACAACTGCAATATGATTTTTTGTTCTTTGCATCTCTTTGAATAATTCACTGGTTTTCTTTGAATCTGGTATGAAAAATGGAGGTCTAATCAAACTCCTAATTGAAAATTTCTCTTCAACATTATCAATATATTTAAGTAAATCTTTAACATGAAGGATTCCAATGATATGATCTATATCCCCTTCATAAACCGGATATCTTGTAAATTGTTCATTTTGAACATGCTGAATAACCTGAGACTTTGTTGAGCGAACATTTAAAGCTGAGATTTCAGTGCGATGCGTCATAATTTCTTCAACATTTGTATCGGAGAAATCAAATATATTTTGAATCATTTCACTTTCTTCTTCATCTATATTTCCCATTTTGCCACTAGCTTCAACGATAGTTCTAATTTCTTCTTCAGTCATTTTTCTATCACTGTCACTTGAATCCAGACCAAATATACGACCAATCAAACTTGAAAATAACTCCAATAACCAAACAATTGGATACATAATTTTAGTCATGAATGATACAAATCCAATAACACCATATGCAAGTGCTTTAGGATATTTATTTGCTAATCTTCGAGGAATCATCTGTCCAAAAACAACATGAAAAACCAAAAGTATAAGTGCGATTGTGAATATGACCAATGGTTCAATGAAACTTAATGAACTGTCAAACCACTGGTTAACATAGGTACTGAATGTATTTAAGGCAATCGCTCCATTGACCAGTGCGATTAGAACAATAAACAATTGCATGGTTGCCATATATGATTTTGGTGATTCGGAAAATTTTTGGATTCTGATTGCTTTGATATTTCCCTTATCTGCATCTTGATTTACTTTGTTATCACTAACAACGACTAAAGCAATCTCTGCAGCAGCAAAAATGCCTGAAAATATAATGAGAACAAGCATGCTAATTATTGAATATAACATGATTCATCCCCCTTTTTACAACAAAAAAAGACACCAAAAAAGCATCATTACTGTTGTCTTTGCTAATCGGATATGCTGGATCTTCGATCCTACTACTGCTTTCTTCCATCTCTACTATTATGTCCTCCATCACCATGTGATACATATATCATACAGTTTATATCGCAAAAAGTCAATGAAATGGGCAGATATCATTTGCTGTGCAAACTTTTAGCAATGACTTGAATGGTTCAAGAGATTATGCTACAATAGATGCATGAAGGGGAGTAGTTAACCCTAAATTAATCGTCAATACGGCTTTTGCCCGGTTAATTTCAAGTATCCCTTGTAACGAGACCTTCAAGACAGGCGTCTTGATGGTTTTTATTATGAGAGAGTTGTTATTATCTTTTGAATTATTTTATGAGAGGACAAACATCATTATGGATATCGTATTAAATGTCATTATCACATTATTCGGCTTTGTTCTACTCATCAAAGGTGCAGATTATTTCATTGTCTCTTCTGCATCTATTGCAAAAAAATTCAATATTTCACCATTGATTATCGGACTGACTTTGGTTGCTTTTGGAACAAGCTTACCTGAGTTAGCTGTGAGTTTTATTGCATCATTATCAGCTCATGCTGCAGGAACAACTGCAGATATTGCACTAGGAAACATTATTGGTTCGAATATAGCCAACTTAACTTTGATTTTAGGATTTAGTGCAATTATGATGCCCATCGCTGTTAAAAAGTCAATGAACAAACAAGAATTTCCATTTTTAGTAATACTTACCGTTGTATTTGCTATCGTTGCTTTTTTCTTTCAAAGTGACGCACAAATTATTTGGTGGGAAGCACTTATTCTACTCATTTTCTTTGCTTATTATATGTATCTAATGATTCATAGTCATAAAGAAGTTCAACTTGATGAAGAAATCCATTTTGTCGATACTAAAAAAGCTGTTATTTTATTATTACTAGGTTTAGGTGGTGTTTCATTAGGTGGATATCTTGTTACATCAGGATCTGAATATATAGCTATTGAATTGCTTGTCAACGTATTTAGTATGACAGCAACAAGAGCAACAACACTTGTTGGCTTGAGCATTGTATCTTTGGGAACATCTTTACCTGAATTAGTCACTAGCGTCGTTGCTGCTAAAAAAGGCGAAAATGAGATTGCTCTTGGTAATATCATTGGATCCAATGTATTTAATACTTTATTGATTGTTGGTCTATCAGGTCTCGTAACTCCACTTGGTGTTAATGGAGATGTCTTGTTTGATATTTTCATTCTTATGGGTATAACTATAATTACCATTGTATTCTGCATAACGAACCAAAAGATATCTAAATTCGAAGGATGGATCTTAATTGGAATCTACTTCTCTTATATAGCATTTATTATCATTCGTGCTTCAGGATTATTATAAAAAAATAAATCCCAAATTGGGATTTTTTTTATGCTATAAATTGGATAATCAAATTCTTCAATATGTTTTGATGTGTTATATAACTATCGTGAGTGTGTTTTAGCATCACTTCTAATTTAGAATTTTTGATATTTTTATGTATCATTTTTGTATGATACTTTTTAATAACATCATGTTCACCAACAAAAATCATTGTAGGAACAACTATTTTTTGAAGATCTTCTTTTGTGATATTTGGTTCTTCAATCATGAGTTTAAGTAGCGGATTTGAAGAAATTTTATAGTTTGAAATCATGTCTTTTCTTGCCTTTTCTTGGATGCCTAAAGGATTAATATTAACACCAGCAACAAGTAATCTCGAAAGTAAATTAGGATGTTTTATACCCATTAATAATCCAATAATCCCCCCATCACTAAAACCAAATAAAGCGGGTTTATTTAAATTTAATTTATTGATAAATTGATAAATATCTTCACTCATTATTTCGTAATGAAATTCGTTAACAATTGATGATTTTCCATGACCTCTACTATCTATTAAATAAATGCTATAATATGGCGATAATGCTTTTGTTAGGCTATCAAATATTGTATTATCCTCACCATTCCCATGCAAAAAAATGAGTGGTTTTCCATCTCCGATTTTTTCATAATTCAGTTCAATATTATTGACATTTATTCTCATTGTTCTCCTAAATAAAAAGGTCCCGAGGGACCTTAATATATCAATGTGCATAAGCCATGTTCTGTTCCCTAAAAGGGTGTGACCATTTATCTCTACATAGTAGCATATATCAACTTTTGTTCGTCTCTATATGTGCCCCTACCAAATTTTGGGTTTCTAGCTTGAGGGGTTTACCGCGTTTCATTTGTCCATTTCTGAACAACTCGTTTCTGTGGCACATTACGTCTAGGTCATAGTTTCCCTTAGACCATCAATCTCCGTTACGATTACTCGTACCCTAAGTTATGTTTTCCTTAGGCACAAACACTACATCCATCTCAGAATGTGCTAGCATGGACTTTCCTAACCTAATTGAATAGGCTCGATCACCTTCCACTGACAAAAGACATTATATCATAAAGTAATTAATACAACAAGGTACTCTTTACTTACTCAACAACGGTTTCTTCTTCGCTTTCATCATCTGATTCAAGATCTTCATCAACTTCTTCTTCAACTTTAATATGAATTTCCTTGATAGTGACAATTGCTTGTTCTGGATCTTCTAAAACATGAATGTGCTGTTCAAGAACTAAATCTTTGACTCTAACGGAGTCACCAAGTTTTAACTTAGAAACATCTATTTCAATCTTAGAAACACCATAACCTGGTAAATATTCTGCTTCAATTTCAGTCAGTGTTTCTTGTGGGTAAAGTGCAGTTTTATGGAATACTTCTTTACCAATAAGCACTACTGGAATCATTGCAGAAACCATTTCTTTTGCTCCAACACAGCGCAAGTCAAAATGAATGATGTCATGAGGTTTAAGCACGAGTGTTTTGACATGTTGAATATAAGCAAAATGTTGTTTTCCCTCTAATTTAACCTTAAAGGTCATATTTTTGCCATGTGTTTTTAGCGCTTCTTTTAATTCCTTTTCGTCAACTTGAATTGATGTTGATTTGAAGGACGTTCCATACATAACCCCTGGAACTTTATTTTCACTACGGACTTTTCGAATAGGATCTACTCTTAATTCTAAATTCATTGTTATTCTCCTTTCAATCTATACTTCTATTATATCATTATTTTAAAGTTATTTATCTTAAGCCATTTAATCTTTACTTAGCTGACAATGCATCTTTTCTAGAAAGATCCACACGGCCTTTATCATCAATTCCAATACACTTAACAAGAATTTGATCACCAAGCGACACGACTGATTCGACTTTTTCGACACGTTCTTTTGCAAGACGTGAGATATGAACCAAACCTTCTGTTCCAGGCCATAATTCTACGAAACAACCAAATTTTTCAATGCGAGTGACTTTACCTTCATAAATCTTACCTACTTCTGCTTCACGGACTAAATCCATGATGCGTTGAGCGGCACTTTCAATCCATTTAGTTTCCATATGCATTAAAATGACTTTACCATCTTGACTGATATCAATTTTAACACCATTGTTATCCTCGATAATCTTAGTGATAATTTTTCCGCCAGCACCAATAACATCTCTGATTTTATCTGGATTGATTGTAATAAGTTTAACTTTTGGAGCAAATTTTGATAAGTCAGGAGCAACTGCTGGAATTGTTTCCAACATATGCTTTAAGATATGTAATCTACTTAAACGTGCTTGTTCAAGTGCTTCTCTTAAAATTTGTTCGGTGATACCTGAAATCTTAATATCCATTTGTAAGGCAGTAATACCTGTTTCAGTGCCAGCAACCTTGAAATCCATATCGCCTTCATGATCTTCCATGCCTTGAATGTCTGATAAAATGGTGTAATAATCGCCTTCTTTAATCAAACCCATAGCAATACCTGCAACTGGAGCTTTAATTGGAACACCAGCTGCCATCAATGCCATTGTACCGGCACAAATAGTTGCTTGGGAACTTGAACCATTAGATTCTAGAATTTCAGATACGATACGAATGGTATATGGGAATTCTTCTTCGTTTGGTAAAACCTGTAACAAGGCACGTTCGCCCAATGCTCCATGTCCTACTTCACGACGTCCAACAAAACCATAGCGTCCGGTTTCACCAACACTAAATGGTGGAAAATTATAATGTAACATAAATCTCTTTACATCATCAAGTCCTAAACCGTCAATGATCTGGTTTTCACCTAAGGCACCTAATGTAACAACACCTAATGCTTGAGTTTGACCTCTGGTGAACAAGCTTGATCCATGAGTTCTAGGCAACACATCAACACGTGATGATAATGGTCTGATTTCATCAACCTTACGTCCATCGGGACGTACTTTATCTTGAGTGATTAAACGTCTAACTTCAGCTGTAACAATACTATCTACCATTTTTTTAACTTGTGCAAGATATGTTTTTTGCGCTTTTTCGTCAAATACTTTAACACCATCAATCAGTTTAAAGAATGATTTCTTTTCGAAATGTTCAATTGTTTCTTCAGATATTGCATCAATGGCATGATATCTTTCAAGCTTATCAAAGATTGATACTGCTTTAATCAAACGATCTTTTGCATATTGATTAACTTCGCTACTAACAGCATCATCAACTGCAAAATCATCATAATCCATCTTAACTATATCGAAATCAGCTAAAATCTTTTCTTGAAAAGCAATAAGTTCTTTAATGATTTCATGACCAAACATAATTGCTGATAAAATGGTTTCTTCATCAACTTGTTTAGCACCAGCTTCAACCATATTGATTGCAGTCTTAGTACCTGTAACAATCAAATCTAAGTCACTTGTTAACAATTGATCAGGTGTAGGATTAATTACAAACTCACCATCTACTCTACCGATTTGTACACCAGCTATTGGTCCATTGAATGGAATGTTTGAAAGACCAAGTACTAGGGATGAACCCAATAATGCTGCCATTTCAGTTGTACATTCTGGATCACTTGATAATACTGTATTAATGATTTGAACTTCATTTTTAAATCCTTCTGGAAATAATGGACGAAGTGGTCTATCAATTAAACGTGAAGTCAAAGTTTCATGTTCTGATGGTCTGCCTTCTCTTCTTAAAAATCCTCCAGGGATTTTTCCAGCTGCATAAAGTTTTTCCTGATATATTACCATTAAAGGGAAGAAATCTTGTGTGGAAGCTTCATTTCTAGCTGTTACAACACTTAATACTGTAGAGTCACCGTATGAAATCAAAGCTGAGCCATGAGCTTGCTTCGCCATTTCACCTGTTTCAACACGTAGAACTCTACCGCCTAGTGTTGTTTCATAAACTTTCTTTTGCATGATATAAAATCTCCTTCATTTTATATTTCTTTTCTATTTTTTTAACCTTAATAATTATACCATAATTTGTATTTATTCATAGTAAAAAGAGTCGTTTGTAGATTATTTCTCGATTTTTAGAGATTTCGTTATCAAACGAGATATTCTACTACACCTTATGTTTAAAATACTTTGTTTCAAAATGATATAATGAAGATGTGAATTGAGTGTGATTATATGAAAAAAACAATGGTTCAAGCTTTTAAGCAAATGCTTTTTAATGGCAGAACGCTTTTGTTATTCGAATTCATCTATAGAATTATAGGTATTTTTATCATTTATCCAATTGCTAGACTCATCTTTTATTATTCAATATCTGCAAGTGGATATACATATGTTATCAACGCACAATTTATCAGTTATCTCACCAAACCATTAACATTATTTCTGATTTTTATGCTCATTTTGTTATTTAGTGTCTATATTCTTGTAGAATTCATTTTTCTCGCTTTACTCTATGATTTGGGGTACCATAAACAAAACATCTCCTTTAGTAACTTTGTTTTGCTAGGATTTAAACGTGTCTTGCTTGCATTTAGAAAATATCATATTTTTATATTAGTACCCGCATTTTCTTTGGTGTTTCTGGTTCAAATTATGAATTTTGTTGGTATTGCATCAACCGTACAAATACCATCTTATATCGTTAATCAGATCAATCAAAATCAACTTTTTAGCATCATTATATATGGTTTTATCTTCTTGATGATTGTCATTTTTATTGAATCTCTTTTTTCTATACATCTATTTTCAATCGATCAGTATTCGCTAAAATCTGCTTATTATCAAAGCAGGAAGATGCTTAAAGGAAATAGATTAAAAATGCTTCTTGAATTTGGAGTCGTCAATCTATTTCTCAATTTAATTCTCTATTTATTCTATTTTTTGATCATTGCTTTCATCGCTGGTTTCATTTGGATCACTAGAGGTCAAGAAGTTATTCTTGGTTATTTGCTATCCGTACTTTATTCTGTATATCTCATTGTAGGTTTATTTGCAACCATCATTTTAATACCCGTTAACTTTTCACTTATAACCACATGGTATTACCAATATAAAGAAAAAAATGGACTTGTAAGACCTGATGCTTTACTCGTAAGAATGAATAAGGTTAATTTCAATTCAAAATGGTTCAGAAGAGGTTTTGTTGTCTTAATTATCCTATTTTCAATTCTAAATATTACAACAATAGTTGCTGTCGTTCAACCTGAATCCCAATTTGAATTACTCAATAAAACCGAAATTGTTGCACATAGGGGTTCTTCTATGTATGCACCTGAAAATACACTTGCATCCATAGAGCTAGCAATTAATCAAGGTGCTGATGTTGTTGAATTTGATGTTCGATTAACAAAAGATGGCATACCAGTTTTGATGCATGATGATACAATCAAACGAACAACAAATGTAACAAGTGGTATTAGGGTCCAGGATATGACTTTAGAGGAACTTAAAGAAGTAAGTGCAGGAAGCTGGTTTTCAACTGACTATCTTTTTGAACCCGTACCTACTCTTGAAGAAGCTATAGCTTTAATTGATCATCAGATTAACATCTTTATTGATCTTAAGGCCAATAATGAAAATTTGGAACAAATAGTTATTGAAATGATTGAAGAAAACGATATGCTCGATATAACAACATTTTTATCAACGAATCGAAGTCAGCTTCAGCGCATAAAAGCCATGAATTCTGATTATCAAACTTTACTTCTTCTCTCATCATATTTTGGTAATCCAGACACACTGATTAATTTTATAGAGGTTGATGCTTATGGTCTCGAAAGATCGTATATTCAAGGTAATCCAGGTCTTTTAGATCTCATCCATCTCAAAGGGAAAAAGGCTTATGTATGGACAGTTAACGATCCTGCGCAATTAGAATCACTTATTTTCAGTGACATCGACGGCATCATTACTGATGATCCAATTGTAGCTATAGAAATAACAAATACTGAGCATACACAAGATTTATATGTTGATCTACTAAAAAAACTATTTAATCGCAGTTAAGAATAAATAAAAAAAAAGATTGCTTGAGCAATCTTTTTACCGACGTAATCCAAGTTTTTGAATCAATACTTGATAACGTGTTACGTCTTTTGAACGTAAATACTTTAACAAGCGACGTCTTAGTCCGATCTTCATATAAAGACCACGACGAGAGTGAAAATCATGAATATGCTGTGTAAGATGGTTGTTTAAATCGTTGATTTCTTGAGTAAGAACTGCGATTTGAACTTCTGGCGAACCAGTGTCCCCTTCTTTGATTGCATATGCTTTGATGATTTCAGTCTTTTTTGCCTTATCTAATGCCATAGTGTTTCCTTTCTCGAATAACTAAAGACGGGGTTGGCTTTCCCTCATCCTTGTTACCGCCTTTTATATTGTAGCATTTTTTTTATAAAATGCAACTATATTTTAACAAATTGGTCAACGTTTACAACAAAGACTGTTGCACCACCGACTTCTACTTCTATAGGTAATGCGGAGAATGATCCAAATTCATTAACAATGGTATTTGGAACGAGTTTAGTTCTCTTTTTACTGTGTGCTTCAATGATTTCAAGTGCTTGAGGTACCTTCTCGTCATTGACTCCAATGAGAAATGTAACATTACCTGCTCTAAGGAATCCACCAGTGGTTGCAAGACGTGTTGAAAAGAATCTATCTTTAACTAATGCTTTTTGAACTTTGTTTGCATCATCGTTAGATACGATAGCTAATATCAATTTCATAAATCCACCACCTTACGGTCATATTATATCATAATTTTCAGATTTGTTAATCTTCTCACTTCAATTTCATCCTTCTTTAATTGCTCGATTAATTCCTTTTTCCCTTTGAATTTAAGTTCATCTCTAAATCGCATAAAAAATACAATTTCTAAATTCTGACCGTAGATATTTTGATCAAAATCAAGAATATATATTTCTAATCTTTTCTCAAAACTGAAGTTTAGAGTCGGATTATTACCAATATTTGCCATACCGTGATACCATATACCCTTAAATAATACGCGCACATAATAAACACCACTTTGAGGTAAAAAATAATGATCGTAGTCAATATTTGCTGTGGGAAAACCTAGTTTATGTCCCACGTGGTTTCCGTGTATGACTTGTCCTTTGATGTGATAATATCTGTTAAGAAGTGTGCGTGCTGCAGCAAGATCTCCTGCCAAAAGGTAGTCTTTAACGTATGTTGTAGAAAGACGTGTATTGTTAAATTGCATATCCTCAACAACATCTATAATAAACCATTTCTTCAAATCGGCAATTGTGCCCACACCGCGATAAGCAAATCTTGCATCTCTTCCTATAACTAAGCGTTTTACATTTATTCTTCTTAAAAATTCAACAAATTCTTGTATCGATAAATGTGAAAATTCTAGATTAAAATCAATAACAAAGACAAAATCGAGTCCATAGCTTGATAAAAGTTCAATTTTGTCATTTTTTTGTGTCAAAGTCTTAAACGGTTGCTTGCGCAAGATAAAAGATGGGTGTGGTTCAAATGTCAAAACAGCATGCTTGGTATCGGTATAAGTGACAACACGTTTGATGAGTTTCTGGTGCCCAAGATGAAGTCCGTCAAAATTACCCATAGCAAGTGTTATGGGTTCATCATTTTGTATTAACTTATAGTTTGCAGATACTATTTTCATGTTAACTCCTATAAAATCAATACTGGTTTATACTGATTCTCATTTTTTACTTCATAAAAGGCTATCATTTCTTCTTTTTCATTATATACAATAAATGGTTGATCTGTTATGATTTGACGATCATCAAGATAAACTCCATTTTTGACCAAACCAATCAAATAATCATTAAGAATAACACGTTGGGTATTTTTAAAGAATGTCTTTAAAGATATCATATCATCTTTTGTAATTTCTTCAATGCTTTTTGAATTTTGAAGCATATATTGACCGATTGATAAGCGATTTAGTGAGTCAAGAGCAGCATATGTATCAAGTTTTTCAGCTAAATCAACGGCGAGGCTTCTAATATAGGTACCTTTTGATACAAAAGCATAAAATGAGCATTTATTTAACTCATAGGTACTTGTCATCTTGAAATCATAGATGACAACTGGTCTTGTCTCTCTTTCAATATCCTGTCCTTGACGTGCAAGTTCGTAGAGTTTTCTACCATTTTGCTTGATCGCAGAATACATTGGTGGCAGCTGATTATATGTACCTATCATTTGTTTCATCGCCAACTCAATATCATCTGTTTTGAGATTTGTGATTTTTGAATTCATGATTTTTCCGGTTGTATCATAAGTATCATAATGATGACCAAAAAGAATTGAACCTTCATAGGTTTTATCTAGATTAGAAAACAAATAGGCAAGTTTTGTTGCTTTTCCTGCACAAAGAATTAAAAGACCACTTGCAAATGGGTCTAATGTACCTGTATGGCCAATTTTATCAAGATGAAATTTCTTTTTAATCTGAAAAACAACATCATGAGACGTCATTCCGATAGGCTTGTTGATGAGAAAAAAACCATCCATGTTATCACCACCTCAAATTATACACTATTTCGCAGAATAAAAAAAGCACTCGCGTGCTCTATTTATTTGAATTGGTTAAACCAAGCAGCTACTCTTTCTTTAGGTTGATAACCGCTTTGGCGATCAACTTCTTCGCCATCTTTATACAGTACTACAGTTGGAACGCTGCGAATGCCAGCTTCTACAGCTTGATTTCTATATAAATCAATATCTATCCGATAAAACTTAGTGTCTACCATTTCTGTACTCAAAGATTCTAAAACCGGTTTTAACATTTTGCATGGTCCACACCAAGTTGCAAAATACTGTACTACAACTAAACCTTGATGTCCAATTACTTCTTGATAGGGTTGTCCTTGATAATCAATCATTAAATTTTCCTCATTTCTTTATAATTTTCAATTCTTATTATATGCTGAAAACTTGAATTTATCAAGCCTTATGCACTATTTTAAAGTAATTATTGTAACGCCATTTAATCCTTCTCCATCACCACCAAACCGATGTGTCTTGATATATGGTGAAGACTTGATATAATCATAGACAGCTTTTCTTACTGCACCGCTTCCAAAGCCATGTATAATGCGCATGGTTTCTAAACCCGAAAGTATTGCAGAATCAATAGCTTGATCCATGGCATCTTTAACTTCTTCAAAGCGATATCCTCTTAAATCAAGCTCAAACTTAGCACTTCGTACAGGTGTATCTCCAATGATGTGTTTTTCATGTTTCACAGCCTTATCTGGCTCTTTTTTGGCTTCTTCTTTTCTTAATTCATAGGATTTAAATACCAAGTCAAATTTGCCGAATACAACTCGATAATCATCATTCTTGATTGATTTAATCTCTCCATATTGCTGATAAGAAAGAATAAATACACGATTACCTACTTGAAGCTCATCATCGAATGAAACTAATTTTTGATTATCAATTTGTTGATTAAGCTTATACTTGATTGCTGCTAGTTCTGGCTTTGAAACTTCATTTTTCTTTTGTAGTTCAATGATAATTTCTCTCACTTCGTCTTTGAGTTCATTAAATGCTTTTTCTTCTTTGATTCTTACTTTCTCAATCGTTTTATCTTGTTCTGCTAATAATTTCTCTTTGGATTGTTGAAATTCGATCTTAGCTTTTCTACTTTCTAGTATTTCACTGGCAAGATTTTCTTTTTGTTTTTCAATATAGAGCATCTCATCATTGAGTTTTTCCATGATTTTTGCTAAGTCGGTTTGTCTGCCTTGATAAATGGTTTCAGCGTCTCTTACAACCTCTTCCTTTAGCCCAAGTCTTCTTGCGATGAGAAATGCATGTGAAGACCCCGTAGTACCCATTTGAAGGTAGTATAGAGGTTTTAACGTCTTTTTGTCAAAGGCGACACTTGCAGTGATCATATTGGGTTGTTCATAAGCATAGCTCTTAAGTTCAGAATAATGCGTAGTTACCATCATTCTTATATCAAATGGTTTAAATGCGTTAAGAATAGCAATTGCCAAGGAAACACCTTCATTTGGATCGGTACCACTGCCAAGTTCATCAAGCAATACCAAACTATTATCTTTCACACCTTCAATCATTGCTATAATTTTATTGAGATGCGAAGAAAAAGTGGATAGAGATTGCAAAATAGACTGTTCGTCTCCGATGTCTGCAAAAATCTGATCAAAGATAGCTACATTGGATGCTTCGCTCGCAGGAATTAATAGACCACATTGAGTCATTAAGGTCAATAATCCAACTGTCTTTAAAGCAACTGTTTTACCACCAGTGTTTGGTCCAGTAATCAATAAGGTTTTAAGATCTTTATTTAATTCAAGCGTAATCGGTATCGCAAGCTTCTGATCCAATAAGGGATGTTTCGCTTTAATCAATGAAATTGTACCAACTTCATTGATACTTGGTTTCATTGCATTGAGCTTAATTGCATATTGAGCTTTTGCTGAAATGAAATCTAAGCCTAGAAAAATGTCTAGATTATCCTTCAGACTCGCATGAGCATTATGAACTTCTTCGCTTAATAAAGCAATTATCTTTTGGATTTCTTTTTCTTCTTCTACTTTGAGCTGTTCAATTTGTGCTGTAATTTGTCTGGTTGCTTCAGGTTCAATATAGATGGTTTGCTTACTAGCGGAAACATCATGAATGACACCTTTGATTTTATTCTTATATGTATCCTTGACTGGTATACAAAAACGATCATTTCTCTGAACTATGATCAATTCATTTAAGTAGGCACTGTGATCGATGAGAAATTTCTGTAATTTGTCTTGAAGCTGTTTCTCAAATCTCGATTTACCTCTTCTAATTCTCAATAGTTCCGGTGTTGCATCATCTAAAATTTGACCATCTTCATCTATTTTTGATTGAATATAATCAAGTAAACTACGATGTGTATGAAGATTTTGAAAATACTTCGAAAGGGATCCAACATTAATTTTCAGCCGATCTAGTTCACGAAAATATTTGATGATATCTCTTTCCATCAACAAAAATAAACGGATATACAACAATTCTTGAATAGAAAATATTCTTTCTAGGCTCGCATATTTCAATAATTCGTGAATGTCATAGTCTTCTAAAAACGGTAAAACACCAGCTCGAAAAATGAGTGTGGTCATATCCATGGTTTCATCTAATGCTAGTCCAATCAACTGCATATCCGTCATGGGTTCTAAATTGATAATTTCATTTCTAATCGTATCTGATTTTGCATGTTTTGCTATCAATTCAAGTATTTGATTTAATTCTAAAGCATTCATCATAAATCTCATCAAGAGCCACCTATTTTTTAAAAAATATGGTATAATATATAAAGAGCAGGAGATGTCCATGAAGCACTATACCATTTCAGTTAATGAAATTGAACTCGAAAAACTAAACAAAGTTTATCAATATCACCAAATAGAGGATACAAATCCCTATTTGCTTTTTCATGCAGAACACAATGGTATTGATATTTTAGGATACAAAACTGGGAAAGTTTTGCTACAAGGTAAAGAAGTTACTCATGAACTTGTTTCTATCAAAAGTCATCTCAACCGTGAAGATTATGAAGCCATTGGTTCCGATGAAGTCGGTACAGGAGATGTTTTTGGTCCCATTGTAGTTTGTGCCCTTTATGCATCCTCAAGCGACATCGCATTTTTAGAAAGTTTGAATGTTCGTGATTCTAAAAACATGAATGATAAAGCAATTATTGCGATTGCACCTAAAATAGCAAAAAAGTTAATTCATTCTTTATTAATACTTCCACCTAGAAAATATAATGAACTTGTCGAACAAGGTTATAATCTAAATAAAATCAAGGCTTTGCTACATAATCAAGCAATCATTAAAACATCTTCAAAACTTAAAACTCCTGTTGCGGTGATTGTTGATCAATTTTGCACACCTCAATTATACTTTAATTATATTAAAGATGAAACCCTAATTTACCGTGACATTGATTTTCATGTTAGAGCAGAACAGATTCACTTAAGTGTTGCTGCTGCTTCTATTATTGCTCGATATGCCTTTTTGGTTAAAATGGATGAATATGGCAAAAAGCTAGATACTACTTTACTCAAAGGCGCTAGCAAAGACGTTGATGAAATGGTCAGAGATATTTATGATTCTAGGGGACTAAAAACATTATCATTAGTCACAAAAATGAATTTCAAGAATGTCACTAAACAGAATCTGACGTAAGTTTTTTCAAAATATCTTTAAATTCTTGGGGCATATCGGCAGTAAATGTCATATGCTCTTTTTTTGTTGGATGGAAAAACGATATTTTTTGAGCATGTAAGAATTGTCCGGTTTTTCCGACAACATCTTTAGGTCCATAGATTGGATCACCAACTATGGGGTGGTTGATATAGGCCATATGAACACGAATTTGATGTGTTCTACCTGTTTCCAACTGACAAGTCAGCAATGTGTAGTGTTCGAATCTATCAATGACGTTAAAATGGGTCTTTGCTGGTTTCCCACCACTTACGATTGTCATTTTTAGTCTATTTTTGGGGTGTCTTGAGATTGGAGCATCAATTGTTCCCTCGTTCTCTTTAAACTTCCCATAGACTAAAGTAATGTATTCTCTTTGAATTTTATGTTCTGAGAGATCATGACTTAAGGCTTGATGGGTAAAGTCATTTTTTGCAACAACAAGCAATCCTGAAGTATCTTTATCGATACGATGAACGATACCAGGACGTGCAACCCCATTGATTGAACTCAATTCGTCAACTTGATATAAAAGACCATGGACTAATGTTGGTTCATGGTAACTAGAAGCTGGATGGACAACCATACCTTGAGGTTTATTGATGACGAGTAGGTCATCATCTTCATAAACAATGTCCAAATGCAAATTGACAGCATCCAAATCAAGTTTTTTGGTTTCAATAGCTTCTAATTGGATTAAATCGTCTAATTTTAACGTATGTCCAGTTTTAGCTTTTACCCCATTGACTAATACATAGCCTTCTTTGATTGCATGCTGAACATAACTTCTACTTTTTTCTTTATAGTAATGTTCCAGAAGAAAGTGATCTAGCCTCAATCCAACAGATTCATGATTGATCTTGATTGATAATGACATTTTGTTTCTCCTTTTTCTTTCGCTTTGGATCAATTACAAATAGATCAATAGCGAATAAAACGATTGCAGCACTTAAAAAGATGTCTGCGAAATTGTTATAGAAATTGCTAGCACCAAATAAATTTAAGATTGGTGTCAAGAATGGAAAGTGTAAAAAATCAATAACATATCCAAATAAAGCGCGGTCGATAGCATTACCAAGCGTTCCACCTATAAATAAAGCAATGGAAATACTGTAAACTTTTTTGGTTTTGAAATTAATATCTGTGAACAGATAACCGAATATAATCAGTGCAACAATTGTAATGAGCATGAAAAATAGTTGTGCACCATCAAAAATATTAAACGAAGCTCCAGTATTTTGATGGTAACTCAATTCAATTAATTTGGGAATAAGAACGATATTATCATTTCCGCTCATCAAAAGAGGTATATAAGCCTGAGCAACCTGTTTGGATATTTGATCTATTAAGATTGAGAATATAATAATGATTGTTGCTAAAAGCATAGAATCCTCCTAGAATACAACCGACAGAACGACAATGCCTAAAATCATGAAAAATAAGGCAACAATTGTACTTTCCGTCAATTGAGGTATTTTTGTATTGATATCTTCAAGTGCTGGATGATAAATTTTCAATAACCGATAATAAAAATAATAATAAAGAAAACTCCACCCCATAATGAGCAAAACCAAAAGCATGGATATAAAAAACTTAAGTTTAGTATATATAAACATATTGATCATTACTAAAGCTGGTATTAAAACGATCAACACCGAAATCAGTAACGCTCCAAATACAGATTTGACAACTAATTTCATCGCTGTTTTTTTATCTATTATTTTAACCAGTTTGGCAAATCTTCTAAAGAAGCGAAAAACAAAATCAATTATCTTAGTTAAACTCTTCATTGAGCCATTGTACCGCCTCTTCTACAGTGTCTACAGCTACAATTATAAATGGATAATCCATGTTGGGAATCTCAGAATAATGGGATGATGGCATGAACATAATGTCGATATTATTGTAGATTGCAGTATACATTTTTTGCGTAATTCCACCAATTCTACCGACATCTCCACTCATTTCTATCGTCCCTGTACCCGCAATTTTTACATCACCAATGTTTATATTTACTAAACTTACATAAATACTAAGTGTTTGGATGAGTCCCCCGCTTGGGCCGCCAACAAGACTACTTAAACCTGGTAGCTGAAAGCTTGGAGTTGCTAAATCAATCACATAATCAGGATAAAAAATCATATAGGCATCATCTTCAGTATAAACATATGATACACTTTCATAGATGTTTCCTTCACCTTCAATACGCTTAATTGTAAACTCAACTTCAGGATCATAAGCTAAAGCAACGAATTCTTCATGTGTATAATCAGAATAGTGTCGACCATTGATTGCAACGATTTGATCCCCTATTTCAAGACCTTCGATGTGACTAGGTCGGTAATAGACATATAACCCTTCATAATGATAATCAATGCTTATTTCAGGTTTACTATCATGAGCAAGTTCATAGGCTTTAATGATTGATGTTTTTAGTGAGACCAATTTCGAAAGTTGACCTTGTGCAAATTCATCTTTCATCGATAAATCCTTTTGACGCTTCGTCATCGGATAGATGTTGATGGTTTCGTCAATGGCTAAAACCCACGATTGAAATGGGGTTATTGGAGAATATGTATAAACATATATTGTATTGAAATTGTCAACCATCTCATATCCATCAATTTCGATTGTTTCAACTACTTGTGTGAGTCCACCTGGAGCAATTACTGCTAATTGTGTAGGTGCAACCAAAACAAAAAGTAAATATACAAAGGGAAATATGAGGATAATTAATAGTTTTTTGTATTGCTTAATTAGTTGTAACATAGCTTAATTCACCAACTTCTATTTGGCGATATCTAACTCCAGATGCTTTGAGCATTTTGATTGCCGCTTGATGTTCTTTTGTATCTTTATACTTATCAGATTCATAAACAATTTCTATAATACCACTTTGAATGATCAGTTTCGTACATTCATTGCATGGAAATAAGGTAACATATATCGATGAGCCTTTAAGATTAGTTGTTGCATTAAGAATTGCATTTGCTTCTGCATGAACGACATATGGATACTTTGTATCTACATATTCTCCTTCACTTGCCCAAGGAAACGTTTCATCGCTGCATCCTTGCGGTAGACCATTATAGCCTATACCTACAATCCGCTTACCAGGATTGATAATACATGCGCCAACTTGAGTGCTAGGGTCCTTGCTTCTTAATGAGGATAATTTTGCAACACCCATAAAATATTGATCCCAGGAAATATAATCCTTTCGCATTATTTAATTTCCTCCTTTGTTGCTAAGCCTAAGTTTACATGACAATATCCACCTGGATTTTTAATTAAGTAATCCTGATGATATGCTTCTGCAAGTTCATAATCATTATTAGGTTTAACTTGAGTTGCCACGCGTTTAAAATCTTTACCAAAATATGTTTTCATAAAACTTAAAATCAATGGTTCATCTAAGCTATCATTAAAGTAAATACCACTTCGGTATTGATGACCAATATCGTGTCCTTGCTTATTGATGCTAAAAGGATTGATGATTCTAAAAAATTGATCTAGAACTTGTTCCAACGTGATGACAGTTTCATCATAAAAAACCTGACATGCTTCAGCATGTTTTGCTTTTCCGCTGCATACTTGTTCGTATGTAGGGTTTTTCATATTACCGTCAACATAACCAACAGATGTATCTACGACGCCTTTCAGTTGATTAAAATAGGCTTCAAGGCCCCAAAAACAACCACCAGCTAATACAATGGTCTTCATGGTTTAGTCACCTTAATCTGCAATTCGTCCAACTGAATCTGATCAACATCACTAGGTGCTTGCATCATCATATCTTTTGCACTTTGTGTTTTTGGGAAGGCTACAACATCTTTGATGTTTGATGTGTTCGTCATCAGCATGACAACCCGATCCAATCCCAAAGCTAATCCACCATGTGGTGGTGTTCCATATTTTAAGGCATCAACAAAGAAACCAAAGCGATGGGCTACGTCTTCTTTTGTTAATCCTAATGTATCAAACATTAATTTTTGAACTTCCTGATTATGAATACGAATGGATCCTCCACCGATTTCATAGCCATTTAACACGATATCATAGGCTTTAGCCATCGCATCCTTCGGATTATTCTTGAGGACTTTAGGATCAACCGGTGCAGTAAATGGATGATGTTTTGCATAATATCTTTGTTCTTCTTCGTTATATTCTAACAATGGCCAATCAACAACCCAAAGAAACTTATAAACACCTTCTGGAATCAACTTAAATTCTGTAGCAATAGCAATTCTTAATGCACCAAGAGCAGATGACACATTGTCAAATTTACCAGGTACAAGAAACAAAATCTCACCATTGTTTAAACCAAGTGAGGATTGCTCTTCTTCACTCATGTATTTCACAATGCTTCCAGATATGACACCTTCGCTCATCTTAACAAAGGCAAGCGCTTCACCATGGTTTTTCTTGACTAGATCAGTCAGTGCATCGATGTTTTTTCTCGTCAAATGGCTACCATTCTCAACCAATAGTCCTTTAACAAACTCTCTATCATTAAAAAATGGAATATCAATTGATTTAAAGAAATCAGTATAGTCTTGTAATAATAATTCATAGCGCATATCAGGTTTATCAGTACCATATTTTTCCATAGCTTCCTGATATGACATTTGAACAAATGGTGCTTTTACATCGATATCAAGCACTTTCTTAAATGTTTGTACCATGACTTTTTCAACTACTTCTTGAACATCTGATTGATCAACAAAGGATGCTTCAATATCTATTTGAGTAAACTCGGGTTGTCTATCTGCTCTAAGATCTTCATCTCTAAAGCAACGTGCAACCTGAAAATACTTCTCAAATCCTGCAATCATGAAAAGCTGCTTATAGATTTGTGGTGATTGAGGAAGCGCATAGAAAGTGCCTGGATATAATCTAGAAGGTACAAGATAATCTCTAGCTCCTTCAGGAGTAGATTTACCTAATATAGGTGTTTCCAGTTCATAAAATCCTTCATCGACTAAAGTTGAACGAATCGCTTGAGTGATTTGATGTCTTTTAATCATAAAGTTTTGCATCACTGGTCTTCTTAAGTCTAGATATCTATATTTAAGTCTGGTGTCTTCTAACGCATCTGTATCATTTGCAATAATCATTGGTGTTGTTTCAGCTGCGCTCAAAATCGTGAGTTCAGTGACATCAACTTCAATCTCTCCAGTAGCAATTCCTTTATTGATGCTCTCGCGCATAATGACAATACCTTTGGCTTCAATGACAAACTCATTCTTAATCTTAAGAGCAATCTCATAAAATGGGTTTTCTGGTTTGACAACAAGTTGAGTTATACCAAAACGGTCTCTTAAATCAATAAACATAAGACCTCCAAGATTTCTATTTTTGGCTACCCAACCTTTTAGAAACACTTTTTGATTGAGATGCGTGCTATTCAATTCATTGTTGTGGTGTGTATATTTCATATTACTTCTCCAATTTTTCTAATAAGTACTTTTTAATTTTAGGAATTAAAACTTCTTCTTGAACTTCTGTCTTTGTATCTTTTATTGCTACTACACCTTTTTGAAACTCTTCTTCACCTAAAATGATCAAGTATTTCGCTTTATAACGAAGTGCCTGTTTAAGTTGTCCCTTAAAGGCTTTTTGCGAGTAATTGGTATCTGCAACCAAGTCAGCTTTTCGAAGTTCATATAGAATCTCAGTTGCTACTGTCTTTAACTCATCCTTAAAAACGATAACAAAGGCATCTAGATCTCTTTCCTGAGCAAAATTAACATTTTCAGCATCAAGTGCGAGCAAGAGTCTTTCCATACCAAAAGCAAAACCGATTCCACCTAAATCAGGTCCACCGAGTTCAGAAACTAAATTTTGATATCTGCCGCCTCCACCAAGTACGTTTTGAGCACCAAATCCTTCAATATCCGCTTCTATTTCAAAAACTGTGTGACTATAGTAGTCTAATCCTCGAACGAGCTTAGGCGCGATTTCATAACTGATTTTCGCTGCATTCAAATGATCAAGAACTTGCTTAAAGTAAGCTCTAGATTCATGATTCAAATAATCTTGAGGTGTTGGAGCATTTTTTACCGCTTCATTCTTGTGATCGATTTTGCAATCAAGGATGCGTAAAGGATTTTTATTTAGTCTCACTTTACAATCATCACAAAGTTCTTTGAGATGTGGCATAAAATAGGTCTTTAGTGCTTCTTGATAATTCAAACTGGAAGATTCATCACCTAAGCTATTAACTCTGACTCTAACGCCCTTAAGGCCTAATCTCTTGATGAAATCATAGGACAAAATAATCATTTCAGCATCAAGTGCTGGATCAATTGCTCCTATTGCTTCAACGCCAAATTGATAGAATTGACGATATCGTCCTTTTTGTGGTCTTTCATAACGGAAATTTGGGCCAATATAGTAAACTTTTTCCAATTCTTGACTTGCATATAGTTTATTTTCAACGTAACTTCGGATAATACCTGCTGTGCCTTCAGGTCTTAATGTGAGCTTTCTATCTGCACGGTCATCAAAATCATAGGTTTCTTTGGTAACCATATCCGATAATTCAGTATGACGATGAAAAACATCGCTATATTCCATGATTGGCGTACGCATTTCCTTCATATTATATACACTTAATATATCTCTGATTTTCTGTTCCAAGGCCTGCCATAGATATGATTCATTTGGTAAAACATCATAGGTTCCCTTAACTTTGTTGATTGCCATAATAATCCTCCTTAGTTAGCTCATAAGTGAGCAGTTCATCTTTTACGACATGATCTCGTTTTTCCAATATATACAATTCGGTCTTAACAAATTTAAAACCAACTTTTTGAATGACTTTCTGACTTGCAGTATTTTGTTTAAGATGTTTTATCTTAATGACATCAAAATTCAAATAATCAAATCCAATAACCACCATTTTTTGAAGTGCTTTCGTCATGATTCCCTTATTCCAGTAAGTCTTATGCAACACAAATCCAATTTCAGCACCATTGACACCTTTTATTTTACTATGAAAATCGATGGTTCCAATCATTTTTGGTATTTTCATATCAATTATGGCATACCCTACGGGTAATTCTTCTCTTAATCGGGGAAGAAAAATGTTTACAATCGATTTTTTGGCTTCTTCAAGAAGAATAAATGGTCCCCACGACAAAAAACAGGTGACTTCTGGATCTTTTCCGTATTCATACATGTTTTTTGCATCTGATCTTTTGATGGTTCTCAAACAATAATCATCAAAATAGATCACTGGCATTTTCTGATAGGGTTTCTTCATTTATATACTCCAAAAAAATAAAAACATCCTTAAAACATCTAAGGACGTAATTGTATACGCGGTACCACCTTAGTTCTAGAACATTTCTAGCCCTCAATAACAACATGTCTCCGAAGGTGTCACAATTCTTGATATCTTGGCTCTTTCACTATCTGCCATCGCTAATAGAAATCAATGAATTCTTCCTTCATCACAGACGATTCACTTACATAAACATGATATCTTAATTTACTACTTTTGTCAATTACATTTCAATGAGGATTGTTACTGGTCCATCATTGATTGATTTGATTTTCATATGGGCACCAAACAATCCTTTTTCCACATGACAATGTTCTTCTAATTTTTCATTAAAAAGATTATAGAGTTTTATAGCTTGCTCTGGTTTAGCAGCTTCGATAAATGATGGTCTATTATTACCTTTGGTATCACCATAAAGTGTAAATTGAGAAATGGATAATATTTGTCCATCAACCTGTTTCAAATTGAGATTCATTTTCTCTTGTTCATCTTCAAATATGCGTAATGAAATCACTTTTTGAGCCATCTTTTCAACTGTTTTTTCATCATCCGAATGATGGATGCCCACGTAAACTAAAAACCCTTTTTCAATTGATCCTATAACTTCATTTTCCACTTCAACTAGAGCTTGAACAACTCTTTGAACAATGCATCTCATTTGAAATCTCTTTCCACACTATACAATTCACTTACTTTTCTTAAGTTAATCATTAAGGATTGTAGTGATTGAGCATTATCGATTGAAACTTTGATTCGCATAATCATTTCCATATTATTTGTTGTCATTGCATTGACTTCAGCAATGGAGACACTTGAAGCGTTAATGACAGTAACAACATCTGCGAGCATGGTTGGTCTATTTCCACCGACAACTTTAATCCATGTTGGATATTTTCTAGAAATCTTATTTGACCAAAAAGCATCAATCAGTCGATTTTCTTCAAATTGGCTGCAATTTGGACAAAATGCAGCATGGATCACGATGCCACTCTGTTTACTGACATAACCTATTATCGAATCTCCAGGTATGGGAAGACAACAGTTTGCAAGTTTTAATTGAGGGCTTGATAAACCTTCAATCACAACGCCTGTTTCACTATGTGTAGTCAGTTGTTTTGATGCCTTTTCCATTTGTCTTTGTAACATTAGGTCGCGATCGACTTCTTGACCTAGCAATTTACTGACAACAGTTTTAGGACTAATGATGCCCTTACCAATTTCTAGATATAGGTCAGGAACACTGGTCACCATATTTTTTTCAAAATGTTTTTTTGCAAATTGATCATCTAGGGTTTCGGTGACTTTTTGCGAAGAAAGTTCTCTTTCTAGCATATCTTTACCCATGATGATAATTTGATCACGATTTTGTTTGTTTAAAAAGCTCTTAATCTTATGTTTAGCATGTGCAGATTTGGCAATTTTCATCCAATCTTCACTTGGGCCATAGGAGTTTTTGTTAATCTTGACACTGACGATGTCACCAGTACTTAATTGGTAATCCAAAGTGACAATACGATTATTGACAAGTGCGCCAACCATCTTATTTCCGATATCGGTATGGATTCGATAAGCAAAGTCTATAGGTGTTGATCCTTTTGGTAACTCAATAACTTCACCTTTTGGCGTAAAAACATAAATATTGGCTTCTAAAATATCGCCTTTTATGGTACCTACAAACTCCTCTGCCCCGCCATCGGTTTCATCGATATCCTCACTCATCTTGAGTAATTCGCCGTACCACTTTAATTTTTGGGCTATTTCAAACTGTTCTTTTTCCTTGGAATACGTTTTATTTTCTTTATATGCCCAGTGTGCAGCAATCCCATATTCAGCTATCTGATCCATTTCTGAGGTTCTTATTTGAACTTCAAAAAGGGTACCATCATCTGAAAGCACTGTCGTATGCAAAGATTGATACATATTAGGTTTTGGTACAGCAATGTAATCTTTGAACCTTCTTGGTATGGGTGTAAAATTCGCATGAATAATACCAAGTGCTTGATAGCATGTTTCAATGCGATCGACAATGATTCGAACAGCTAGCAAATCATAGATATCTTCAAAAGCACGGCTATCTTTAACCATTTTCTTATAGATACTAAAAATATTCTTTATGCGTCCTTTGATTTCAAAATCATGTAGATCACTCATCGTAAACAATTCAGTGATATTTGTGATCACATGGTCGATGGACGCTTCCCGTTCATTTCTTTTTGCTTGTATCATATTAGATACTCGATAATACATCGGTGGATCTGTATATCTTAAGGAACGGTCTTCCAATTCAGCTTTAATTCTAAAAATACCTAAGCGATGAGCCAAAGGTGCATAAATCTCTAAGGTCTCAGTCGCAATTTTATATTGTTTTTCTGGAGACATAGAATCTAAAGTTCTAACGTTATGAAGTCTATCTGCTATTTTGATTAAGACAACTCTGATGTCTTTAGCCATCGCTAGCAGCATCTTTTGATGATTATCTACTTGACTTGCTGTTGTTGTAAATGATAATTTCCCAATTTTGGTCACACCATCAACCAATTGAGCAATATCAGAACCAAACATTGAATCAACATCCTTCAAAGTCAAAACTGTATCTTCGACTGTGTCGTGAAGCAGAGCAGCAATCAAAGTTGCAGGTCCAGCTCTTAGTTCAGCTAAAATTTTAGCTACAGCAATGGGATGAGTGATATATGGTTCCCCACTCTTTCTCATTTGTCCTTCGTGTTTATCCCGCGCTAAAACATAAGCCTTTTCAATAAGCTTAATGTCTGAATCTCTTTTTATATATGAATCGAAAGATTCAATAAGGGATTGAAACAAAGGATCATTCATGCATTCACTTCCTTAATAAGTGATTAAAGTTAATATATCATATTCTCCAAGTTTTTCTCTACCATTTAAATCGGAAAGTTCAATTAAAAAAGCCAATCCAACTACTTCACCACCAAGTTTTTCCACTAATTCAATGGTTGCTTGAATCGTTCCGCCTGTAGCTAACAGATCATCGACGATTAAAACCTTGTCACCTTTTTTAACGGCATCAGAATGCATGCATAATTTGTTGACTCCATATTCAAGTTCATAAGTAACATTTACTGCATCTCTTGGAAGTTTGCCTGGTTTTCTAACAGGAGCAAACCCAATGCCTAGATTAGCAGCTACTGGACAGCCAAAGATAAACCCTCTAGCTTCGGGTCCAACAATAACAGTTGCTTTCTTTTCAGCAGCAAACTTGGTAAATTGATCAGCAGCATATTTGTATGCTTTGCCATTGAGCATCAATGGTGTAATATCTCTAAATAGAATGCCCTTAATTGGAAAATCAGGTACATCTGCAATAAATTCTTTTAAATTCATTATTATTCCTCCACAAGTGTCTTTCATAAGAAAAAAAGACCTACTATTATCTTCTTATTTTACTCTATTTTATAGTTTTAAGCAAGTATGCTATAATGTAAACGGGTGAGATAATGAAGCCTCTAGCATACCGCATGAGACCACAAAAATTTGAAGATGTTTATGGACAAGACCATCTTGTAGGAAAAGATGGTATTTTAGTTTCCATGCTTGAAAAAAAGAAGCTGCTATCTTTTATCCTTTATGGACCTCCCGGTACTGGAAAAACAACAATAGCTCAGCTATTCGCTGCCCAATCCGGTTTAGATGTGTATTTCTTTAATGCCTCTACTGATAGCAAGGCAAAATTAAAGGATATTATTGATACGACTTCCTATCATGACATCTTGATTGTTATCGATGAAATTCACCGAATGAAAACAGATATTCAAGACTACTTACTTCCATACATGGAAAAAGGTAATGCTACAATCATTGGTATAACAACTTTAAATCCATATCAAAGTATCAATATGGCAATACGCTCAAGATGCCATCTTTACGAAGTAAAAAATCTAGATGACGAAGCTTTGGAAAAAGCTGTGCTCAATGGTGTTAAAGAACTCGATGTCGATATAAGAATTGAAAAAAGTGCATTATCTGCAATTATTCGTTATTCCAACCATGAGGTAAGAACTGCACTTAACATTTTAGAAAGTGCATCATTGGTCTTAAATGACGGTGATATGCTTACACCACAAATTATTTATCGTATTGCTGGTAAAATCAATCATGATTTAGACGATCATGAAGATCATTTTTATGACTTGCTCAGTGCACTTCAAAAATCAATTAGAGGTTCAGATGTTGATGCATCGATCCATTACTTAGCTAGGTTGATTACTTTAGGCGATCTTCAAGCTATCATCAGAAGACTTATCGTCATAGCTTATGAAGATATCGGTTTAGCAAATCCTTTAATGGGAGGCAAGGTGTTAAATGCTTGTGACAGCGCTATCCGCGTTGGACTTCCTGAAGCTAGAATCATTTTATCTGCTATTGTCATTGACATGGCAATTTCACCTAAATCCAATACTGCAGTTATAGCAATTGATGATGCACTTCACGATTATGGAGAAAATGATACCGGTGTTGTTCCAGATCAAGCAAGCAATCGAAAGATAAAACTGAATCCTGATATTTATCACTACCCACATAACGATGTTGATAGTGTCAACGATCAGTCATATTTGCCTGATGCAATTAAAGATAAAACCTATTATCATCCAAAGGATGAATCAAGTTATGAAAAGGCTCTATCTGATCGATTGAAAATGATTGATAAAGTCAAGCATAAAAAAAGAAATCAAAAATAAAAAAGGTGTAGCTTATCGCTAACACCTTTAATTTTTTTACCCTTCAGTTGAAATAATAACAGGTATTGTTATGGGACTTCTTCTAGTTTCTTGATAGATAAAACGGTTGACTTCATTTCTGACATCTCTTTTATATTCATTCCAATTGATATACTTTCCATCAAGATGTTTTTTACTCACTTCATAGAACATATCTTTAACTTTTCCTAAAAGTTCTTCGGATTCTTGAATATAAACAAACCCTCTGGTTACAATTTGGACTTCACCTAAAATTGTTTTTGTTTTTGGACTGACATGAGCGACAATGAGAAGTGCACCATCTTCAGCAAGTAGTTCTCTATCCTTCATGACAAAATCATTGACATCACCTACAGCAGTTCCATCGATTAAGATTTCACCAACGCTAATATCATTTTTGGATACATAGGCTTCCTTGTCCTTTATGGTAAGAACATCACCATTGTCAAGAATAAAGACGTCTTCTGCATGATAACCAATCGTTTCAGCTAATTTTTTAACACCATATTGATGGCGATATTCGCCAATGGCTGGAATGATATACTTAGGCTTAAGCAAATTCATCATCATCTTCAGTTCTTCTGCGGATGCGTGTGCAGATGTAAGAAGTCTTTTATTAATCATTTGAACCTGCGCGTCACTGCGGTACAAAATATCTAGTGTTCTGGCTGCCATCTTTTCTGTTCCAGGAACAGGAGGTGTCATTAAGATGACAGTATCCTTTTCTGTGATATGAATCAAACGGTCAGATTTTTTACACATTCTTTGTATCATGAAAAATGGTTCATGTCTGCTTCCAGTAACTAAAGCGACAATGTCATTGTCATCGTTTTTATTTTTTTCATCAATGTATCTTAAATTAATAAGTGATTCAGTGGGTATTTTTAAATAACCATCTTCAATAGCAATATCGACGATACGTTGTGCTCGTCTACCGATGATAGCTATCTTTTTATGATGTGCTAAAGAGATGTCAACAATGCGCTGTATTTTTTGTAAATCTGATGAAAACAATGAGACAATAATTCTTCCATCGGCATTGGTATATACACTATTGAGCTTATGCATGAGTGTGTCGTTAACTCCACTATTAAGTTCTAGAGTGGATCCCAAAGATTCAGTCAATAAAGCCAAGACATTTTTTTCAGCCAACTCATTGATTTTTCTGAAATCAGTTTGATATTTTAAATCTCCACTCTGGTCAAATGTAAAATCACTCGTATAGACGATGGAGCCATCTAAAGTATGAACGGCGATACCAACAGATTCAGGGATTGAATGGGTCGTGCTAAAAAAAGTAACACGTACATTACCAAATTTAATGATACTGTTTTGAGAAATAGTATTAAGTGTCAGCTCTTCTAAATTATAATCTTCATCTTTAAGCATATCCATAACGACTTGCATCGTAAAATTAGTCGCATAAACAGGAACATTTAAATCCCTCAGTATGTGAGGCAAAGCACTGATATGATCTTCATGAGCGTGCGATAGAAAAATACCACGAATGCGGTCTTTTGCACGAATCAGTATTCTATAATCTGGGATAATCTCATCTACCCCATAAAGCTCTGAACTTGGATATTTAATACCAGCATCTAAAATGAACAGCTGTTTGTCAACTTCGACAACATACATATTCTTGCCATTTTCACCCAATCCGCCCAAAGCAAAAAAACGAATTTCACTCAAACTATCACTTCCTATAGCAACGTTTTTTACTACTGATATTATACCATGTTTTTAGAATATAACAATGATTTTGTTTTAGATCTATGTTATCATGTTAATAGGAGAATAATGTATGATAAATTATCCGATAAAACGTAAATCACAAGTAAAAACAACAAGTTATGCAAACCTTGGTATGACTCTTGAATCAGATATTGAGACAACAAATGCCTATTATTTAAACATAGGTATTGCTGTTATTCATAAAAAACCAACACCAATTCAAGTGGTCAATGTCAGTTATCCAGCGAGAAACAAAGCCAAGATTACTGAAGCCTATTATAAAACCCCATCAACAACAGACTTTAATGGTGTTTATAACGGTAAGTATATCGATTTTGATGCAAAAGAGACCAATTCAACAACCTCGATGCCTTTAAAAAATATCCATGAACATCAAATAGATCATTTGAGAAATGTTCATAAACAAGGTGGTATCGCTTTTTTAATTGTGCATTTCAAGAAATATAATCAGTATTTTTATCTTCCTGCTGAGGTTCTATTCTCTTTATGGGATATTCAATATGATAAAGAAAAAGGACGTAAATCCATCCCTTATTCCACATTTCTTGAAAAAGCTTTTCTAATCCCATTTGGTTTTCAACCAAGACTTGATTACATCAAAGTCATTGATCAATTTCTTTCCAATAAATTTTGAGCTAAAACTTGGAGTCTCTTAAAAATTAATAATCCGATGACAATGACAGTTGATCCTGTTGTAAATATATAAATGAAGTTATATCCAAAACTATACAACCACAAGTTTTCTCCAACAACTGAGAAGATGCGAGTTGCAAGATTTTGTGCTTCATCGCCAGATGCAACTTGTGAAGCTGCATATTCAATACTACTACCCCATAAGATGACACCACTGAGTGTGCTTGATATGAGTCTGATCAAACTAACTGAAATAACAGCAATAACAAATATTTTCCTTTTTTTAAGTCCATCTCTAAAGAAACCTGATAATCCAAATGACATAAATGGAATCACATAATCAAGTAATACCAATAATCCTATCATCCAAATCGTCCAAGATATACCTGTCCAAGTTTCTAAAGTGATTCTTAATGTTTCTAGATAAATGATATAATCAATTCCAAAATTATACACTGCAAAAATGAGTGTTGAAATCAATCCATATTTGAAACCAATGAGTAAACCTATTAAAATCAAAGGCAACATTGAAATCCCAAAAAACTTGCCTCCAAATGGCATACTCAAGTTTAACCCGGGTATAGCATTTGTTAAGACATCCAAAACAATTGCTACTGCTAATAAATTAACAGCGATTAGCATTCTAAGCGTTTCTTTCTTCAATTTCATTTCTTTTTCTCCTTAGAAAATAAAAAATTTCTATGGATGAACCAAGAAATTGATAGTAAATGACAATTAATTATGTCGACTATCCCTCCGCTGGTATGATCCAGATCAGGTTCGCGGGTCGACTTTCGTCCTCTCAGCATTTAAGCTCCCCGTAGTGATCATTCATATCATATCATGAATATATAAAATACACAAGATTCAAACTCTATTGAAAAGAGGGTATATGATGCCAGATATTGTTAAAGGTCTATTAGTCATTGCATTTTTAATCATGCTACTCATGGTTCCAAATATAAAACTGGTTCAAGTTAACAAAGCTTTAGTTGTTGAAAGATTGGGGCGATTTTTAAAAATCGTTGATCATCCTGGTATATACATAACAATTCCACTCTTAGATCGCGTTGTAGAAATTGTTCCGCTAGATATCCAAGAAAAAACGTTCACAATTAAAATAACTGATGAGACTACTGAATACAAAGTCTATATTAAATATCGCGTTATCAATATCAAACTTTTCGTTTATGCTGCTCTTGATTCAATTCAAACCATAAAAGAATATATCAGAGATCACACTGAAATTTCAAACTCATTTACTAAAGAGGAAGAACACCTAATTCGTGAATATGCAGATAATCTTGGTGTAGAAATCATTGAATTGTGTCTTAAATAACATAAAATAATTTTTAGTAATACTTCTTGCAATTTAAATAATTTGGTGTATAATAGTAAGTGTAAGGAGTGATTGCAATGGAAATAACTTGGTTTAATGAAAAGCCAAAAGACTGTATCGTTACATTAGCTGCTGGAAATTTAACACTAAATAAGCCAGCAACAACCTATTTTGAGAATGCATATAGTGTCATGCTAGGTTTTGATAAAGCGAAAAAATTTATTGTGGTGAAACCACTCAATAAAACAGATGCAATTCGTCACGATATTCCGGAAAATCAAAAATATCGGATTACTGTTCGCTCATCATATAGTCGTGTCACCAATAAGGCATTCATGCAAGAAGTTAGTGATTTAGCCAATCTGAATCTTGAATTCGAAACTCATAAATACAAGGCAAATTGGAATAGTAAAGATCAACTTTTAATTGTTGATATGAAGGAGGAATTGTAATTATGGAATGGATGTTATGGTTGTGGTTAGGTATTTTCGTTGTTGCTTTAATGGTCGAATTTGCTACTGCTGACATGGTAAGTGTATGGTTTGCATTAGCTGCAATTCCTAGTTTCATTTTAGCTTTGTTAAATGTATACATTGTCATCCAAGTCGTATTATTTGCTATCGTTACAATATTACTACTTGCTCTAACAAGACCATTAGCAATGAAATACTTCAAAACTAATGAAATTAAGACCAACGTCGATTTATATATTGGCGCAAGTGGTGTTTGTATCCAATTGATTGAAATTGATTCAATTGGTCGTGTCAAAGTTAGAAATCAAGATTGGTCAGCTATTTCAAATGAAGTGATTCAAGTTGGCGAAAATGTTCGTGTCTTAGATGTTGAAGGCGCAAAATTGATTGTAGAAAAAATACAATAAAAGAAAAGAGGAATAAAAATGAATTTTTTAAGTAATTTACTTGCACCTATTGCATTAGGAACTGTGGGAATTGTACTGATTATCATTGGTGCTATTCTGCTCATAATCCTTGCAGCTAGTTTCAGATTGGTCACACAGACCAAAAAAGTTATTGTTGAACGTCTTGGTGGTTATTATAAGACTTGGGGCGTTGGTGTCCATTTCTTAGTACCAATTTTAGATCGTCAAGTGAAAACTGTATCTCTAAAAGAACAAGTTAAAGATTTCGATCCTCAACCAGTTATTACAAGAGATAATGTGACAATGCAAATCGATACTGTTGTCTTCTTTGCAATCACAGATCCAAAAGCTTACACTTATGGTACAGAAAATCCAATGATGGCTATTGAAAACATTTCAGCAACTACATTGCGTAATATTATTGGTGATTTAGATTTAGATCAAACACTTACATCTAGAGATTTAATCAATACTAAGATGAGAGTTATTTTAGATGAAGCAACTGATCCATGGGGCATTAAAGTCAATCGTGTTGAAGTTAAAAACATCGTTCCACCAAAAGATATCCGCGATTCCATGGAAAAACAAATGCGTGCCGAACGTGAAAAACGTCAAACCATTTTGATTGCTGAAGGGGAAAAACGTTCTAAGATTCTTGAGGCTGAAGGTGAAGCTGAAGCTGTTCTATTAAGAGCTGAAGCAAACAAACAACAAAAGATTCTTCAAGCCGAAGGGGAAGCTTCTGCAATATTTAAGATTAAAGAAGCTGAAGCACTTGGTATTAAATTGATTAAAGATGCGGGTGCTGATCAATCCGTGTTAACATTGAAATCACTTGAAGCACTTGTTGCAGTTGCAAATGGTCAAGCTACGAAGATTGTTGTTCCTACAAACATTACTGACATAGCATCAACAGTTTTAATGGCTGCAGAATTTGCAAAAGATTCAAAACCAGTTAAATAGTAAATAAAGGCTTAGTTCAATCTAAGCCTTTTTCTTTAAAAAAAAGACAACTTTATTGGTTGTCTTTATCTTTATAAAAGATAATAAGTGGTACTTCCATCTCTTCTTTTGTCAAACCAGCATGATGCCCAAGAAATGCAGAATGCTCTTTAAAATTAAACATTTTATTACCTATAGATATTGCAACATAATCACCAATAAAATCATCAAGTAATGGATGTTTGACTCCATATCCCAGTAGACCTGATGCATAGAGTTCTTTTTTTGTATGAAGTATGAACTCATGTCCATATTTTTCATTAAATACATTTTTAAACTTCTTTTTCATGAACGTTTTGATGAAGAAGTTTGTTGCTCTAGGTTCTATAGACGGCTTTCTTCTTAACAAACTCATAATTTCTTGATCATCAAATAAATCGATGCCGATAACATTTGTCAAACCATGATCAGCAATAATCGTAATGATTGTATCTTGACCCACTTCTTTTGATAATCTTTCTGCCTGTACATTTAAAGATTTCAGTATTTTTTCAGTATGTTCGGATTCTGTTCCAAAATCATGTTGTATGAAGTCGGGTTGTGTCCAATAAATATAACTGAAATTTTCTTCATCTTTATGGGTCAGTTCTATAGCATAATCAACTTGTTTCTCAAAGGTTTCAAATCCATTTAGCCTGAAACTAGGGAATAATTCATAGGTTTTTACTTTAGGACTATGCATTTGAATTTGCTCATAGAGTGTCGGATATCTCAAGTATTTATCTCTAAGAATATCGTCAAATTTTCTAGACAAATCATAGAAATCTTGATTTAGAAAAACAATTTGATTTGTTTTCTCTTTCTTAAAGTATTGAACCCATCCCAAATAACCACTACTATAGGGTGGTAATCCTGACAAGACAGCATTGGTTGCCGCAACAGTCGTTGGTGGAAACACTGAAGTAATTGTCTTTTTGACTTGCTTTCTTAAAAAATCATCAGGTTGCAAATAGCGATTGATGATATTTATACCCATGCCATCAAGTAAGACAAGAATCAGGTGCTTTGGATGATTATCCAAGGCCTCATCTAATTCTTGAATTGAAGAATAAATCGATGGTGCATGGTAATTTTTAAGAATGGTTGCAGTCACATTCAATATCGAATTGTCATAATCAGGATGCATGATCATCTTTTCACCCTTATTTAATGGTTTGTTTTATCAAAACAATTTTCTTGTGTTCTTTGCCTATAGTTATCGCATCTAGAATGAGTTGTTTAGCCTCTTTAACACCTTTTTCTCTAACATATAGCGTAGCAATAGATTCACCTTTTTTAACGTATGAGCCTATCTTTTTATGCAAATCAAGGCCAACGTCAAGATAGACTTCATCTTCTTTGGTTTCTCTTCCAGCACCCAATCTCATTGCAGCCTTACCGATATCCATAGCGTTAATATCCATAATAAATCCTTCTTTTTCAGATAAAACCTCTACAGTATCCTTAGACAATAGCAAACTTGGTTCAAGAAGGCTATTAACGTCTCCTCCTTGAGCTTCTACAAGTTCAAGAAACTTCTGATAAGCAGTTCCATTTTGAAGTGCCTCTTGTAATCTAATCTTAGCGATCTCAAAATCTGTTTCAATCTGAGCATCTAGTAGAAGATGTGCACCAATTTCAACTGTAACAGCAACTAGATCTTTAGGACCTTGGCCATTCAAAGTTTCAATGGCTTCATAAACTTCTAGAGCATTACCAATCTTATGTCCTAGAGGTTCATCCATTCCTGTTAGAATCGCTGTTACTTTTTTGCCTGCAAGTTTTCCGATGCTAACCATAAGTTTTGCTAATTTAACTGCTTCTTCCTCTGTTTTCATGAAGGCACCATGCCCAACTTTAACATCTAAAACAATGGCATCAGCACCACTTGCAAGTTTCTTTGACATAATACTTGAAGCAATGAGTGGAATTGTATCTACGGTTGCCGTAACATCTCTTAGTGCGTAAAGCTTCTTATCAGAAGGTGCAACATCTCCACTTTGTCCTACAATAGCAATACCTATATCTTTAACCTGTTGAATGAATACTTCAACTGGCAAAACAACCTTAAATCCTGGTATGCTTTCAAGTTTATCAATGGTACCGCCAGTATGGCCAAGACCTCTGCCGCTCATTTTAGCGAATTTCACGCCTAAACATGCTAATAGTGGTCCTAAAACAAGTGTCACCTTGTCACCAACACCACCTGTTGAATGTTTGTCAACTTTGATTCCTGGAATTTCTGATAAATCAATGGAATCACCTGAATCTCTCATCGCTAATGCTAGATATGTTGATTCCTCATCATTCATATTTTGAAAATAAATAGCCATTAATAAAGCACTGATTTGATAATCAGGAATTTTACCATTTGTATATCCTTTGATGATAAATTCTATTTCGTTTTTACTTAAAGCTTTGCCATCTCTCTTTTTGGTGATTAAGTCTACAATATGCATCGTTCTCGCCTCCTTGTTATTATTTTATCATATTTATAGCTCATTATGTTATAATGAGAAAGGTGAAAAGAGGGATATGATGATAATATCAATGGTTAGACACGGACAAACAGACTATAATATCAATGGTATCGTACAAGGTCGAGTTAATATTCCACTAAATGAAATAGGAAGAAAACAATCTATAGAGCTTGCAAACGTATTTTTAAGTCAGAAAAAACAATTTGATCAGATTTTAACTTCGCCTTTATCAAGAGCTTTGGAAACCGCATTTATTATCGCCAAAAAAATAAAATATGACCAACCCATTCGAGTTGATCATCAGTTTGTTGAGCGTGATTTTTTTCATTTGGATGAACTTCCAGTTGGTGATGCAATGCCGTTAGTTAGACAAAAAGATTACACTTTTGAGGGCTATGAAAATGATCGCTTGTTAATCAATAGAGTAGTTAAAGCAACACTTACATTTGCTAATGAATCTACTAAAAAAAATGTATTATTGGTCACTCACTCCCATGTCATTAAAGCACTTAGAGTCTACGTTGATCCTTTGAGATATAGTTTTATAGATTCTGTTAATAATGCTGATGTTATCTGTTTTTCAATCGAGAACAATCAAATCACTATCATTTAGTCAAGGGCGTTAGCCTTTTTTTTTATATTTAACGGTAATATTAAATTCCATTTCTTTGTATCATCTCTTTTTTTAAAAATAATACTATAGATTGGTGCTAATAGCGCACAAACAAATCCAGCAGCAAATCCATTGTTATAAAGGTCAAATCCCCCTTGAAAATTGAGTGCAAGAGGTGTAATCATTACATGAATGAATCCTGCAATCATACCAGCTACAATTCCAAACTGACCAGCCAGTGGAGCAAGACCTGTAACAAATATAATTGATAAAGATGATCCGATCGTCCATTCAAGTGGCGTCAGTTCAATTGCAAGAATAGCTCCAATAATTACCGGTATTGTATTTAATGGATGTTTACCAAGTGCTGAAAACCCTATAACTGTTAATATGGCTCCCATGACTGGTCCATTAATTTGTATGCCCATGAAATAGATCAAAGTTGAAATGATTAAACCCATAAACCCAATGTTTAGTAGAGCAACATCTTTACCTAAAGATATTGAAAAGTCAGTAACTAATCTACCTGAAGATTTGAAAATGGATGGATATTTTCTTAATACATTTTTATTCTCAAAGAAAGCAAATAATATGAACAATATAGAAATAACGATAATTGTGATGAACAGTTGTGTGTGATAACTATTATTCAGCTCGGAGTTTCTAATAATCTGAACACCAAAAGATCCTAAAATACCTGTTAAGATCATAGAAATCACACCCATTGAAAAACCTGTATTATATAAATTATAGCCTTGATGGAATTTCATTGAATACTCGTTGAATGCAGGTAGAATTAAACCAATAATAATTCCAACAATAACTCCTAAAATGATACCATATACAAGGGAAAATCCTGCACCAAAAATTAGAAAACTAGTGATTGGTGATATCCCTGAAGATAATAAAAAGACCGTTATATGATCTTTGCATTGTGCTTTGGTAATTTTACAATAAAGAAAAATACCAAAATATAGAGGTAACGCATTATAAAGGTTTTTACCAAAAAATGCAAAACCAGCGATAGTAAGCATACATGCAAAAATGGATCCGTCCATTTTTACCTTAAGTGCTTTGATGATGAGAAGATTTAAACCCGTTGTTAAAAGAACATTGATCAAAGTTGCTGATAAGCCACCAATATATAGATAATCTGATAATAAAACCGATGAACTCGTTAAAATCCGCCTATAATTAGATAGGATATCAGCTAAAGGTTCAAGTGTTAGTGCAAAGGTAAAAGCAAGTACAAATACGACTATAACACCATATTTATTAATGATTTTTTGCAGTTTATGAGTCATGGTTCATGTCCTTTCAAAATGATGCTTAGATTTTGGAAGAGATATGGAGGATGGCAAAGCTGTAAAATTCATTTGATTTTATTATATTATACATGATAGATGGGATATTAGAGCCTCTTTTTTATTATTTCATTGTTTTACTATACTAAATTGCCTATTATTTCATAAAAAAAGCCAAACCTTATTGGATCTGGCTTTAAAAAAACAATGTTTTGTTAATTCTCAATCAATCAAATGATCATTAATAATGTGAAATAACTGATCTGCAATGACTGATGTCGCTAGCTGTTTAACATCCTCAAAACGAATGAGTGGATGAATGATCACCTTAACATGTGTGGATCTAAATGGTGCACGATATTTAATATTGGTTGTGTTTTGTAAACTGATAGGTAGCATATCTGCACCAGCCTTCATTGCCACACGATAGGCACCAGCACGCATTGCAACCATTTTTTCAGCATAACGATCTTTGATACCTCCCTCAGGAAATATCAGCATACCCATACCATCTTTGACGACTCTGATGGCATCAACCATGGCTCTAGCTGTATTTCTATCACTGGACCTATCAATTGGAAATGCACCTAAATATTTTAACCATAAACCAATCAAAGGTAGTTTGTATACACCCATCTTTGGCGTAACTGTTAAAGGAAATTTGATGGCTTCCATAATAATAAAGGGATCAGCGTAAGACTTATGATTAGCATAAATCGTTAATTTACCATCCTTAGGAACATTTTCGAGTCCTTCTATGGTTAGTTTTAATCTCATAACAAAATGATTCATAAATATTGCGATACTTCTCGTTGCATAGATTTTATATTTGTTTGTTACTTTAGTGTATTTCATGATGGGTAAATTAACAAAAAGAAAGAAAACAATACTTAAAAGACCTATAAAATAGGCTAAAATTAACCAAACAGGAATCAGATAGTAATTACCGACCCATATAGTTAAAAAATATGTGCTTGTAAACCATACTAAAAGGAAGAATGCTGAAACCATTATGATATCCTTTCATAGACAGCAAAGATTAATCCATCTTCAAGTGTTTTTTCAATCAATTGAAAGTCATTCAAATCTAATTTAGGGAAATAGACATTCCCTTTGTGTGCTTTTAGCACATATGTTATATAAAGTCTTTTAGCATAAGGTAAAGATAGCTGATAGATAGTTCGACCGCCAATAATCATGATATCTTCTTTTGTTGTTTCAAGAAAATGAAACAAATCCTTCACATGATGTGCATCAGGGTAATTTTGATCTTCTATATTTGCAACAAAAACTTTTTTAAATGGTAAAGGTTTAGTTACATAATAAGTTTTTAGTGATTGATAAGTCATATCACCCATTAACACAGTTTTATTTTTGGTGTGATTTTTGAAATATGCTAAATCCTTGGGATAGTGCCAAGGCAATAAATTATCTTTGCCAATTAACCAATTTTCATCCATTGCCCAGATCATTGAAATCATACTGCCACCTTACCTTTGATTCCTGCGTGAGGATGATAGTTTTGTAGTTCGAAATCTTCAAATCTAAAATCAAACAAAGATTTGATTTCTGGATTGATTTTCATTGTTGGTTTTTTTCTGATTTCTCTACTTAATTGAAGGTTGATTTGATCAAAGTGGTTTTGATAGATATGTGCATCGCCTAAGGTATGAATAAACTCACCAACCTCAAGATCTGAAACTTGCGCAACCATCATCAACAGTAAAGCATAAGATGCTATATTAAATGGAACACCTAAAAAGATATCAGCGCTTCTTTGATATAATTGCAAGGATATTTTGTTATCCCTAACATAAAACTGAATGAGCGTATGGCATGGTGGTAAAGCCATGTTTTTAATTTCAGCAGGATTCCATGCACTTAATATCATACGTCTAGAGTCTGGATTGTTTTTGATTTCATCTAGGATATATTGAAGTTGATCGACACCATTAAAATTACGCCATTGAGCACCATAAACTGGTCCTAATTCACCATACTTTGTTGCAAACACTTCATCGGCTTTTATTTTTTCAACAAATTGATCCATCGTTTCGCCATGGTAGTCATCACTTTTTGTAAAAGCCTGATAGGGCCAATCATTCCATATCTTAACCTCATGATCGACAAGATATTTGATATTCGTATCGCCTTGAATAAACCATAGTAATTCATGAATAATGGACTTGAGATGCACTTTCTTAGTTGTCAAAAGAGGAAAACCTTCGCTTAAATCAAAGCGCATTTGATATCCAAAAACACTTTTTGTTCCTGTTCCAGTTCTATCCATTTTATAATTGCCATTTTCTATGACATGACGACATAAATCAAGATAAGGTTTCATGAATACCTCCAAAGCTTATTTTGCTAGTTCGTAAAGTGCCTCTGTATAGATAACCGTTGCTAAGAGTAAGTCTTCAATTTCAATAAATTCATTCTTTTGATGAATGAAGGTTGGTTTATTTAAAAAGTGTGGTCCGAATGCAACACAATTAGGCATTGCTCTCGCAAATGTTCCGCCACCAATGTTGATTGGCTTAGCATCTGGATCATTTGTATTTCTCTTATAAACAGCCATTAATGTTTTTACTAAAGGTGAATTGGGATCTTTATAAAGCAATTTTTGATGGGAATCAACCTTGACTGTTGCTTTAAATTGAGCAAATTGCTCAGTAAGTTTTGCTACAACTTCATCAAATACAACACCATTTGGATATCTTAAATTCAAACTGATGGTATATAGATCATTTTCAGATTTGATAACACCAAAATTATTGGTCAAATATCCCATTTCTTCATCATGATAAGCAACATCAAGTTTCGTTCCGTGAATATCATGAATTAAGAATTTTTCAACCAGTTGTACAACCGGAGATTTTATATTTTGTTCGATTAGGAACTCAAATAAACGATCAATGGCGTTTGCTCCAAATTCAGGTGTTGATCCATGAGCACTCTTGCCTGCAACTCGGATAACTATGAGTCTATTTTCAATCGATGTGCTTCCTTCATAATTATTCTTTTTAAGGAATTTAGTAAATAATTGAGCAAAATCCTTTGTTGGATTTAATTTAGCTGATGCATAATCCGGTACCATATTATCCCTAAATCCACCATCAACGGCAACCAATACGTCTCGATCAAGTTTACCTTGAACAAGAATTCTAGAAATGCCTTTTTCTGCGTAGATCAATGGAAAATCAGCATCAGGAATAAATCCAGAAACTGGAGCTTCTGGATAGACACTAAAATAATGTCTCACACCTCTCCAAGCGGTTTCTTCATCATTACCTAAAATCAATTTAATTCTTTTTGAAAGAGGTACATTGAGTTCTTTTAATATTTTTAGTGCATAATATGCAGCAATTGTTGGTCCTTTGTCATCTTCAGTTCCACGTCCATACATTTTCCCATCATGGATTTCAGCACCATAAGGGGCATATGTCCAATCGTTACCAGCGGGTACGACATCCAAATGACCAATCATTCCAACAAAGTCTTTTTGGTTACCGTATTCAATATGTCCTGCATAACCATCTAAATTTACAATCTCAAAACCATCTCTTTGTCCGATTGCAAGCATTGTATCCAATGCTTCTTTTAGTCCAGGACCAAAAGGTGCTTGTTTGCGATTCGGATCAAATGTGGTCATCTCAGAGTTAATCTGAATAATTTTTGTTAAATCGGCAATCAATTCATCTTTTCTTTTAAATACTTCTTCTTTAAAATTAATAGACATAGTTATCATCTCCTCTTTACATTGTAGCATAAATCACAAAGGGAATAAAGCGACAGAATCTGAATTTTATTTCTAAATAAAAAAAATGTACAAGACTTAGTCCTGTACACTTACTGTGATATTTCCGGTACTTACTTTAACTTTGAGCAATATAGTTCCTGTTGATGTTGAATGTTTAGAACCCTGATCATCTCCATTTACTGAAACACTGCCGGTTGTAGTTTCTAGATCATAGCGCAAATCCATTGAAGTTGCACTTGTGAATCTGACGTTTCCAGTGCTTGAAGATAGATCAAAACCTGTAGCAACTGTGTCAACAACTGTAACATTCCCAGTTGAAGTAGATAAGTCAACGAGTCCCAATATGACAGAATCATTCATTTCTACTCTTCCTGTATCTGATCGTGCATCAACCTGATAAGCAGATATTGCATTCATTTCTACTCTTCCTGTATCAGTATCTAGGATAATTTCATCTGCTGATAAATGATCAAGTTCTATATGTCCCGTATCAGTTTTCGCATCCAAATCACCTGTGATTACTAAATTTGATAATGTGATAGTTCCTGTATTCATTCGAACCATCAGAGAATTCATAGTTACATCTTCGATTTGTACTTCACCAGTATTTGAGTTAGCATATATTTCATTTGCTAATTGTGGACCATCTACATAAGTGATAAACCCAACATTACTTGATAAAGAATAATTTAAGACAAGATCTGCAGGAATTTCAATATAAACCGTAAGAACTTCCGATGATGCTGTTTTAAAATTGAACCAGTTGAAAAAAACCGGTTTAGTCGTTTGTGTAATCGTTAATGTTCCATCTGTTTCATCAATTGACCATGTATCTTTTTCATGCTCATGATAAGTAACGATGAATTCATCACCTACAGTAACTGAAATTAATATATTTCTAGTATCCAACTCAACATTGAGCGTATCAATGGTCGTTGTCGATACATATTCTATAGGATCACCATATGCTTCATTGTCAATGAAATAATCGCCAAGATTACCAAGGTTAACCCCTCCAAAAAAGGCAACTACAGCTAAGATTAAACCTACAAAAAATATGAGTAAAACAAGTTTGATTAAAAATTTCATTTTCTTTCTCCTTTATCTTTAGCTAGTTTGCTAAATATATATAATAATTTTTTGGCAAGCTGTTCAACAGCTTGATAAAGCCATATCAAGATGAGGACTGCGAATGAAAATGCCATTAAGCCAACACCGATGAAACCAATAATTTCATTTTGTCCAAGTCCAGATTGATACATGTTCAAGAAGAGTCCAACCATACCAACAACGCTGGCAAATATGACTGTAACCAATGAAAACATGAGTGAAACAGCAACAATTAGGATAATCACATATGCAAATCCCAATGGGATAAGCAAAGGTGAGGATAAGAGAAACAGCATCAATTGCTTAGAGCTTTTGGCAATAGATTTATATGTATCGTTTGCTCTTTTCATAACAACTTCAGCAGTCATGGATTTTGCAATTTCTTTTGCATCATAGTCGCTCAAAACATCATCAATCGATTCACCATTATCTATGCGCTCCTGAATAATTTCTTCATAATATGAAACAATTCCTTCAACTTCAGTTAAATAAAATCTTTTCTTTAATTCTCTTTCTAATTCTTTAAGCCAAGTTTTCATAGTATCCTCATTTCATCAAGATATCGTAGATTTTGCGAATGTCTTCCCATTCGAGTAAAAATTCATCGATATGCTTCTTTCCTGTTTTTGTAATCTTGTAATACTTTCGATTCCTGCCTTGAAACAAAACATTGTACGTTTCGAGTTCATCTGCCTTTTCTAGACGTCTTAGAATTGGGTAGAGGGTCGATTCGCTAATATCAATATATTGTATCAGGTCACTTACGATTTTGTATCCATAGGAATCGCTTCTCATCAAGATAGCTAAAACAAATATTTCTAGGACTCCTTTTTTTACTTGCTCTTTCATAATATCACCTCATACTGCCTTATGTCTTATATTATACATTGCATAGTATGATATGTCAATAAAAAAAGTTCATTTTGTTGAACTTTCTTCTGAGACCTTAAATTCATTCTTTCCTGATGGAGATAAATAGCTGATTCTTTCGGCAATAACTTCAAGCATATTGAGCTTACGGTCTTCAGGCAAATCGTACTTCCAGCTTTGTAATCTTGCTTTGACAGCCACCATGACACCCTTCTTACAATATGCCTCAATGGCTGTAGCTAGTCCTTCCCAAACAGTTACTTTGATGAAATCCGTATCATAGTTACCATCCATGTTCTTAAACGTGCGCTGGACAGCAAGTGTGATATCGCTGACTTTTCTTCCATCCTCAAGAATTTTTGTTTCTGGATCGTGGGTCAAACGACCAATAATAATAAGTTGATTTAACATATGTCCTCCTTGTTTTCTTGTAGTATAAACCAAGAAAAAAATATGACATAATTGCCAAATTAATCATAAAGTTCCTCATACGTGTGATTTATATATAGAAAGCATATGCTTACTAAAAGATGCAGAAATTAAAAAAGAAATTTTGAAATTAAAGAAAAAAAAGACTTAATTAAGCCTTTTTATGTATTAGTACAGCAATATATTTTCTTTGTATTGATTTAAGTTCTTGAAGTACGTCTTCATATTCTATTTCTTTAAGTAAATCGACAACATCAAACAAAGAAGATCCCATATGGAAATATTTACCATAAAGATACGCTTTTGTTTCTAGATTGTTTAGAGCAAATATGAATTGGCCTAAATAAACTTTCTTATACCGATCAAAAGCTTCTTGAGTTACCAAACTCAAAGCTTGAACAGTTAGAATATCGATTAAGATTTTCTTCAGTTTATAAATTCTTTTCGTTTCAGCAAATACAATAATATTTTCTGCTTTTTTTTCAAATGTTGTGTTGACATAAAAACTTTGATTGATCAACTTATCTTCAAGTAATTTTGCATAAGTTTGAGAAGATGGGCCTAAAAGAATATTCAAAAGCATTGAAACTGCCATTTCTTTTTTCACTTGATCTCTTTGATTTGACTTACTTGGACTAAGTTTAATACCAAGCATCAGCTTATCAATTCCAACATCTTTGATTTCTATCATTGATTTTTGGTATAATCGCATAGGTTCTTTCGGATAAATAGTCTTTACTTTTTTATATTTTACTGGATTTTTTAAATCATAGTTTTTAAAGAATATTTGTAGTTCTTTAATATCTACTTTACCAGCAATTGTAATTAACCGATTTGAGGGATTATAAAATTTATCATAGACATCTTTAAGAATTTCTGGAGTAATATCCATAATTGATTCAAGCGTTCCTCCAATATCATACTTTAGAGGGTGAGCATGATACATCATCTCTATTAGTTGGTTATGCATGACAACATTCGGATCATCTAGATACATCTTTAGTTCTTCTGCGATAATGCGTTTCTCTTGATCGACATTTTCATTTGTAAAAAAAGGCGTGTCAATCATTTCAAATAGATACTCTAAAGCAGAAATCATATTTTGAGTAGCAATAAATAAATAAGACGTTTGATCATATGAGGTCATAGCATTTGCATCAACACCCAAAGCAGAAAAATGCGCAAATGCATCTCCATCAGGCATTGCAAATATTTTATGTTCTAAGAAGTGTGCTGTTCCATATGGTGTATTGATTAATTTATCATCAGTTTTATATGATAAATCTAGAGCTCCAAAAGGAACACTTGCTTCAACATATGTCGTGAAATAAGGATCTTCTTTAGGCAATATATGAACTTGCATACCATTTCTCAGTTTGATTATATAAAGTGATTCATTAAAGCGTTCAAATGTTTTTTTTATCATTTTGACATTGTATACTCATAACTGTAATCATTAATTAGAGTTAGACTATATATTCCTTTCTCCTAAAATTCTTCAAATTGAATTAGTGCTTGGGATTTTATTAATGAACTATACCTGATTGTGTTTGAAGAGCAGTAATTGCCACAACAGCAACAATATCTTCTGCTGAACATCCTCTTGAAAGATCATTGACAGGTTTGCTCAATCCTTGAGTGATTGGTCCATAAGCTGCTGCATTAGCCAATCTCTCTACTAATTTATATCCTATATTTCCAGATTGCAAATCGGGAAATATCAATACATTAGCATATCCTGCAACTCTACTTAATGGTGCTTTTAATTGAGCAACAGAAGGTACAATTGCAGCATCTAGTTGTAATTCGCCATCAATTTTAAGATTAGGATATTTCGATTGTACATTTTTTGTTGCAGTAACAACCTTATCAACAAGCTCTCCTTTTGCACTTCCATAAGTTGAATAGGAAAGCATAGCTACTCGAGGATCTTCATGTGTTAGATATGCAAATGATTTTGCAGTTTGAATTGCAATTTCCGCTAATTCATCTGCGTTTGGATTAACCACTAGACCACAATCCGAAAAAGCAAACACTTTATTCATTACATGTTTGGAATTTGGAATTTCCATTAAGAAAAACGACGACACAATCTTTACGTTTTCTGCCGTTTTAAGAATTTGAAGTGCTGGTCTTAAGACATCACCTGATGCAGTAATTGCACCAGCAACCATACCATCAGCATCTTGGTTCTTAACCATCATCACGCCATGATAAACAGTATTGAGAACAAGCTTATCAGCTTCTTCTTTTGTCATTCCTTTTTCTTTTCTTAATTCGTATAATTGTGAACTGTACAAATTCAATTGTTCAGATTGTTCCAAAACAATGACTTTGATACCTTCACTTTGCAACTTTGTGGTCTCATCATTCATATCAGCACGATTAATTAAAACAATCACATTTACAATATTCTGACTTTGAAGTTTTCTTGCAGCGGTAATGGTTCTTTGATCCTTCCCTTCGGGAAGAACAATCGTTTTAATATTCTTTTTTGCTTGTTCAATTATATGATCTAAAAGGTTCATTTTATCATCCTACTAATCAAAAGTTTTATAGCTACCTTCAGTTTTAATCGAATCGACAATGCCTGCAATACACAATTCGATTGGTGAGTATTTGCTTTCTGCATGGGTAACCTGTCTTGCTGACGTACCTTCATGCAGAATGACAACGACATCACCTATGCCTGCTCCTACAGCATCAACAGCAAGCATTTCATCACCAAATGGGATCAATTTTTCATCAATAGGTTGGACAAACAAAAGTTTTTTTCCTTTGATTAATTCATTTTTATGTGTTGAAACCAAATTCCCTACGACTATTGCTAGTTGCATAATAACACCTCATTCTTAATGTTATTCATCTTTTCTAAAGACATAATCAATGATACCAACTATCCCAGCATCAACACATGAAGTAGGAATCGGTAAATTCATTGCTCCTTCTTTACTTTTCGAATAGAAAACATATTCACCAACACCTGCACCGTAATTATCTCCGGCAACAATAGGTGCACCTAGTGATTCATACTTTGAATTAACAGGTTGAATCACTAGTAAAGATACACCTTTAATATCTTTGATCTTGACTGTTGATGTCACAGTACCGATCACTTTTGCCATTTGCATAGTATCACTCCCTATTGCTTAAAATTCTTTTTTCGATTTCTAAAATACTCTTTACACGTTGTAAATTTCTTTCACCTTCAAATTTGGTACTTAGGAATGTTTTAATGATTTCTTTTGCGACACCTTCACCTATAACATAGCTACCCAATGTTAAAACGTTAGCTCCGTTATGTTCGCGACTATTATGTGCTGTATAGACTTCATTTGCACATGCAGCAAGTACGCCAGGTACTTTGTTTGCCATCATGGAAGAACCAATACCAGCGCCATCAATCATGATGCCGAAATCACATTTTTTAAGTGAAACTGCAGAAGCAACCAAAAATGCATAGTCTGGATAATCACATCTATTTTTATTATAGGTGCCAAAATCTTGTACTTGCATTTTTAATTCTTCTGTAATATATTTTTTTGCTTTTTCCTTTAATTCATAACCACCATGGTCACAACCAATAGCAATTTTCATTGTTACATCTCCTTATATAATATGCAAAAATTGCATATTAATCTTCATTTTGAATCTGATGATTTGTCTTAATTTATTTTGAACCTACTTCTGGTTGTTTTTTATTTTTACTGAAGACATTTTTACCTTCAATATCGACATAATCAACAATTGCCATAATCGTTGCATCAGTAGGTTTATTTTGTGTAAGTTCAGTGAGTCTTGCAGAACTACCAGCTACAACTAAAACAATTTCTGAATCACCAGCTCCAACAGCATCAATTGCTACTGCAGGTTTACCCTCATCTTTAAAGGTAATGATGTTAACAGGTTGTACAACCTGCATCTTTAAACTGTTCATACTTGGATCCTTTTGCGTACACACAACAGTTCCAATAATTCTCGCAGCATACATATAATTTCCTCTTTTCTAGGTATTAATAAGTACCAGTCGCAGGCTTAGAGCCCTTAATGATATTTATTCCTGAACTTGTTCCAATTCTTGTTGCACCAGCAGCAATCATTGCTCTCGCAGTTTCAGTATCACGAACACCACCAGAAGCTTTAACACCCATATGTGGTCCTACAACTTTACGCATTAATGTAATATCTTCGATTGTTGCTCCACCTTTATTAAATCCAGTTGAGGTTTTGACAAAATCAGCACCAGCCATTTTAGCAATTGTACAAGCTCTTATTTTTTCTTCATCAGTTAATAATGATGTTTCCAAAATAACTTTAACTATCGCCCGACCTCTTGCTACATTGACAACACCTTCAATATCACTTTTGACAATATTCCAATTGCCAGATTTAAGTGCACCAATATTGATAACCATATCGATTTCATGTGCACCACTCTTAATCGCATCACTAGTTTCATCTACTTTAGCTCTTGTAGTCATCGCACCTAATGGGAATCCTACAACACCACAAGTTAAAACACTAGATCCAGCCAAAAGACGTGAAACTAAAGCAACATAGTGTGTGTTTACACAAACAGATTTAAACTTATATTGTAATGCTTCTTCACAAACCTTCTTAATATCTTCTTCTGTTGCTTCTGGTTTCAACAATGTATGATCAATCATTTTAGCAAGATCACTATTGTCATTTACTTTAATGCTTGATGAACCATTGTCTTCTTTTGCGATTTTGCTATAGATTTCATTAGCAATTCTTTCTATTAATTTATCTAATTCCATAATTTCAGCTCTTTTCACTTTATCTTTTTATTTCTTTAATAATTCTTCAACATCTGCATGTGGTCTTGGAATAACATGTACGGAAACAAGCTCACCGACACGGCGAGCTGCTTCAGCTCCAGCTTGAGTAGCTGCCTTGACGGCACCTACATCACCACGAACCATAACTGCGACTAACCCACTGCCTGATTTTTCTTTTCCAATGAGTCTTACATTTGCAGCTTTGACCATTGCGTCTGCAGCTTCGACGGCACTAACAAATCCTCTAGTTTCGATCAAACCTAATGCTTCTACCATTTTGTTTTCTCCTTTCTGTATAGATTTATTCACAAATTATTGTCAAAAAATTATTTTGCTACTTTGACGACTTTTGCAGGTGATTCTTTAAGCGCACTTAATAATTCTTCTACATCTGCATGTGGACTTGGAATAACATGTACTGATACTAATTCGCCAACTCTGCGAGCTGCTTCAGCGCCAGCTTCAGTTGCTGCCTTGACGGCACCGACATCACCACGAACCATCATAGCTACTAATCCACTACCTGACTTTTCTTTTCCGATAAGTCTTACATTTGCAGCCTTAACCATTGCGTCTGCTGCTTCAATTGCTGCGACAAAACCTCTAGTTTCGATTAATCCTAATGCTTCTTTCATTTTCTTTCTCCTTTTTTATAGATTGTTGAGTAATTCTTCAACATCTGCATGTGGTCTTGGGATCACATGAACTGATACTAATTCTCCAACTCTACGCGCTGCTTCAGCGCCAGCTTCTGTTGCTGCCTTGACGGCACCGACATCTCCACGAACCATCATAGCAACTAATCCACTACCTGATTTTTCTCTGCCAATTAGTTTAACATTTGCTGCTTTGACCATTGCATCTGCAGCTTCAATTGCTGCAACAAATCCTCTTGTTTCAATTAATCCTAATGCTTCTTTCATAATTTTAATTCTCCTATTCTAATCTATTTTTTTAAAGCTTACTAAGCAAGTCTTCTACATCTGCATGTGGTCTAGGGATCACATGAACTGATACTAATTCTCCAACTCTACGTGCTGCTTCAGCACCAGCTTCAGTTGCTGCTTTGACGGCACCAACATCACCACGAACCATAATTGCGACTAATCCACTACCTGATTTTTCTTTTCCAACAAGTTTAACATTTGCTGCTTTAACCATTGCATCTGCAGCTTCAATAGCTCCTACAAATCCTCTTGTTTCGATTAATCCTAATGCTTCAACTACCATTTTCTTATTCTCCCTTATTTTATTTTTAAATCAATGTTTGTAACATTTCCTTGCTAATTCTTGGAATTACTGCTGTATGGGCTAAAAGTCCATCATTTTTACTGGCAATAACAGCTGCTTCAACTGCGGCTTTGACGCTACTCACATCACCAGTCAAAACGGTAAATGCTTTTCCACCAAGTCCACGTCCTAATCTAATCTCCAATAACTCAACGCTTGCCGCCTTAACGGCAGCATCAGATATTAAGACAGCTGTTGCGAGTGAATAGGTTTCTATAATACCAACTGCACCTTTTGGATCAATTTCTGTTGTACAGTTTAATGCTGAAAATACTTGATCATGTATATTTGCTATCACGATATCTTTAATCAGTGATTTACCTGCGATGATAGCTCCAGCTTGAATGGCACTTTTTACAGCAGCAACCTCACCTCTTATCATCACAACAAATTTACCAGGACAAGCTGCATAAGCACCAATTAATTTAACATTAGCAGTTTTAATCGCAGTATCTCCAGCTTCAATACCTCGTGCAATACTATTTAGTTCGAGCATGCCTAATGCTTCCATAACATAGTTCCTCCTTATGCATGTATTTCTATATACTTATCAGTAATATCTGTAATGCGCCCATCGATGCTCGCATGAACATTAGCACCTAATTTATCATAACAAGTTGCAATTAATGTACCTTTCGTAACAGTATCACCAATCTTTTTAATTGGTGTTGCATCAACACCAATATGTTGCTTTAATAAAACCTTTACAGCCTTTGTCTCAAATATATTGAAATTCAAGGGAGCTGCAACATTATAATCTAATAATTCTAGTCTTGCAATAAGCCTTTTTGTTGGGACCTTCTTGCTATCTCTTAAGGGATCAACTTCATAAGGAATGACCTTTTCGGTTTTAGCACCTTTTCTAAGTAAGCTCTGCTTAACCAAATTCGTTATTTTACCTGGATCTAAATCCATTGGACATGCATAGATGCTGCATAATCCACAGTCACAACAAGACACGACTGAACCGATAGCACCTAATGTCGATGGATCTTCATTGGCAAGTCCTCTCATAACCTTATGGGGTTCTGTATTGAGTCCGATGATATTCCTTGGACACATCTCGGTACATAATGAACACTGGCAACAAATCGCTTTTGTTAACTGAAGATCGGTTTCGGTTTTTCTTGTCTTTTTAACAATCACATATTGATCATTTGGCAGGACAATGATTCCACCAGTTACTTTTGATACGGGTGTATCCCAATTGGATTCAACTTTTCCCATCATAGGTCCTCCAACAACGATACTAAAGTTCTTTTCGTCAGTAGGGCCTTCACATGCTTCAATCAATTCACGAAATGGTGTTCCCACAGGAACAATTAACGTTTGTGGTTTCTTCACTACTCCAGTGACTGTAACAACTCTTTCAGTAACTGGCTTATTGCGCGCAATATTAATTGCTGTTAGTACATTAATGACAACAGCACCCACATCAAGTGGAATACCCATGAGTGGAACAACTCTCTTGGTGACTTCATAAACAAGTTGTTGTTCATCGCCAGCGGGATAATAGTCACCTATAATCTTGATCTCTATTGAACTTTCATCTTTAATCAGTTCTTCGAGTTTCAAGATTGCAGTTTTATACTTTCCCTTTAAGCCAATCACACCTTGAGATGCTCCAGTTTGAGCCATTGCAATTTTTAATCCAGCTATAACATCTTGGGGATAAAATTCCATCAATTGTTGATCAACTCTAAGCAGAGGCTCGCATTCAGCACCATTGATAATGACAATTTTAGCTTTACTGTTTAATTTGACGTGTGTTGGAAAACCAGCACCACCAGCTCCGACAACCCCTATTTCTTTGATTCTTTGGATATAATCAATAGACATATTATCCACTCCTATTTTTCATTAAATAATTCTAAATCCGCCTGATAAAGTACATCTTCTAATTCTTGTAAAACTTCTAGCTGAGGTTAAACCTTCACCTGTTGGGGTTGCAATGGTTAAGGTTGTGAAACCTTCTCCTTCGATACCTAATCCAGCAAATGATGGTGCATTTTTCACAAAAATTGTTGTGTCTAATGCGCGTGCGGCTTTTGTAAGGTTCGTAACGCTTTCTGAATGCATCATGGCTGAGTGATGTCTTCCAGCTTCAGCAGCTACTGCTTTTTCAATAGCTTCATCAACCGAATAGACTCTGACTAATGCCAATACTGGCATCAACATTTCTATATTTACAAATGGATGAGAATCATCAACTTCAGCAAGAATCAACTTAACATCTTGATTCACTGGAATCTTACACGCTTTTAAAATCTCTGAAGCATTTTTGCCAACATATTTTCTGTTAACTACTGTTTCACCTTGATTATTCTTGATGAACACTTCTTTTGTGACGATATCTATTTCATGGTGCTTTAGTTCATAAGCTCCAAGTCTAATCATTTCATTTCTAAGCTCATTAAATACGCTATTAAGAATAAAGGCTTCTTTTTCTGCAGTACACAAGATATTGTTATCAAAGCTTGAACCTCTTAGGATATCATTAGCAGCTTTCTTAATATTTGCTGTTTCATCAACAATCACTGGAGGATTACCTGGACCAGCAGCAATGACTTTCTTACCGCTTCTCATAGCAACTTCAACAACTGCTTCACCACCAGTAACAGCTAACATTCTAATGTCTTTATGCGTCATGATGACCTTGCTGGTTTCCATGGTTGGATCAATGGGTGCAGTCAAAAGTTCTTTAGGTCCACCCACTTTATGGATGGCTTGATTGAGGATAGAAATCGTCTCAAGCGTCACTTTTTTAGCACTTGGATGAGGATTGAATACGACACCATTACCTGCTGCAACCATGCTAATACTGTTATTAATGATTGTTGAACTAGGGTTAGTAGATGGCGTAATAGAGCCAATAACTCCGAATGGTGCCATTTCAACTAAAGTCATACCATCATCACCAGTGTATGCGCGAGATCTGAGATCTTCAGTGCCTGGTGTTTTTTCTGCTGCTAAAATATTTTTGATAATTTTATCAGCAACTCTACCAAATCCGGTTTCTTCATGTGCCATCACTGCTAGTTTTTCAGCATTATCTAAACTTGCTTTTCTCATCGCTGCAATGATTTCGTTACGCTTTTTCATGGAGAGTTCCATCAATTGTTCTTGTGATGCTTTTGCTGCTGCAATAGCATCCAATACATTTTCATAACATCCAAGTCTTCCTACATTGATAGCTTCACGAGGTGTTGTTGTATTTGTTGACTTATTTCCATATTTTTCTTCCATTTCTGCTCTAAGTCTTTCAATTAGATCTTGTGTGCTCATGATTTTGCCTCCTCTATATATTTGATATCTATTTTATATTCTCTTAATTTATCTTTTGCAAGTGGCGTAATTAAATGTTTCTTATCAAGAATCATTGTTCTAACTCCTCTGCCTTTAAGTTTTAACACATAACTTTCTGTAATCAATTCATTTTTTGATGGTATGAGTACATCGTTTGATTCTTTAAAAGGATTGAGTTGACATTCTTTTTCCAACTTAGAAGATGCTGTATATAATTTTTCAGGTGCAATCTTTGTTGCTATCGCCCATGATCTATCTGGTTCCTGTTGAGAATTTAAATGATGTGTCTTTTCAATTTCTACATTTGAAACAATTGAAGAAGCTTTCACTTGATGGATGTTAGTTACATAAACTCCCATATGTCTTAAATCAGTAACAATATTTTTTAGTTTACTAAAGATATGTTCATTTGCGTTCATCATCACGTTGACTTGTTTATTTGCGAGAAGTCCCTCTAGGATGAGTTGATTCACATCATCTTCGTCATCAGTTTTAATGATAGATTTCATTTGATTGATTTTCAATCCTAAGACAATGATATTTTCAACTGAATCTAAGAGATGAATGAATTTTTGGTTTTTCATATCAAATTCAAGTGTTTTGATGTTTTTAAAATCTCCAACATTCGCTCCATTTTCTCTTGATGCTAAATAAAGTTCGTATCCTTGATAGTGTTCAATGATGTATTCGATATATTCTTTCATCCCCAGTCCCATATTTGGTATTAGAATGAAACAGGATTTATGATTGATGTTGCCATATGTAGTTTTTAAATCCAGTTTATCTAAAATATTTGCTGCGACTTTGTCGACAAGTCGATCGATATTTTTGATTTCCATATTCTTCTACCTTTCTATAGGATTTTTTAATGAACAACTATTATTTTCCGTTTAGGATATTGCTTATCTCAATGAATGTTTGAGCGTTTAAGCTTGCTCCACCAATTAAGAATCCAGAAACACTTTCTGCAAGTGCAAGCTCCTTAACATTTTTGGCATTAACACTTCCACCATATAATAAAGGAATTTCTTTTCCAATTTCAGATCCATATTGTTGAACTAAAAACTTTCTTAAATGCATATGTATTTCTTCAACTTGTTCTGGTGTTGCTGTCTCTCCAGTACCGATCGCCCAAATTGGTTCGTAGGCAATAATGACTTGACTTAAATCTTTTCCTTCAACGCGGTCCAAAGATCTTTTGAGTTGATCAATTAAAAACTGTTTATAATCTGTTGTTTGTCTTTGATCTAGATTTTCACCAATGCATAAAATTGGTTTAATTTGATTTTCTAAACAACTTCTCACTTTTTTAGCAGTAAATGCATCACATTCCATAAATATATCTCTTCTTTCGGAATGTCCTGCAAGTGCAAACTTACATCCAAAATCTTTCATCATGTCTACTGAAAATTCTCCTGTAAATGCACCGTTTTCTTTTGGATAGAAATTTTGAGTTCCGTATAGTACTTTACTAAATCTCAGTTTATCTTCAAATAGATAAAGATAAGCACTTGGAGGTAGAATGACAACCGTATTTTTATCACCAAAATCATGATTAGCAATATCGTCTAAAAAAGCATTGACTTCAACTTTTGTTTTATTCATTTTCCAATTACCCACAATCAAGAATTCTTGAGATTCTAGAATGCTCGTAACGAGTTCATCTCTCACGATTTGTTTGATGTCGTTAATTTCCATATTGTTTACTCCTTATTTTTTAACTAATTTTTCTGAACCTCTTAAAACAAGTTTGGTTTCTAGCAATACTTCCTTAATGGATGTATGCTTCTCTTGTTTATGATCTACTAGTTCAAATAGCATTTCAGCAGCGACAATACCCATTAATTCAGTTGGTCTTGATACTGTTGAAATATTGAGATTCATAATTTCAAACATGTCAACATCATCGAAGCTAATAAATGACATATCTTTTGGAATTGATAATTTGTTTTCAACTAAAGCTTTTATACATCCTTGAGCCATCATATTGTTTGCTGCAAAAATAGCAGTCGGTCTATGTTCAAGATTCAGAATTTTTTTGGTTATTTCATAACCACTTTGTAGCTTAAAATCACCAAAGAAGATATAATCTTTATTCACTGGTAGATTATTGTTTTTCAAGGCGTTTTCATAACCATAGAATCTTTCACGTCCTGGTTTGGATGACATCGGTCCTGAAATTATTGCAATATTTTTGTGGCCTTCATTAATCAAAGCATTGATTGCATCAAAAGAACCTGATGTATTGTTGACGAAAACCGAATTAAAATGAGATAAATTGATACCGCGATCTAATAAGACAATAGGAACCCCTAATCCTTCAAGCTGATATAAGTATTTTGAATTATAAACACCTTGGTCTGTTTTTGGAGTGATAATTAAGCCTTTGATGTTATTTGTCTTAAACAGTTCTAGATACTTAATTTCCTTATCTAGTTGTTCTTCTGTGTTGCAGACTAACAAACTAGCGGAGTGTTGATCAGCTATGCTTGATATACCCTTGATGACCTCACCAAAAAAAGGATTTGAAATATCCGGAACAACAACACCTATGAGATTGGTTTTTCCATTTGCTATCGATTGAACTAAAAGCTGATCGTCATTGACCAGTTCATTGAATGCTTTGAGCACCAAATCCTTAGTTTCATCTTTGACATAACCACTTTGATTCATCACTCTAGAAACAGTAGCAACAGAAACCCCAGATCGTATCGCGATATCTTTATTTTTTATCACTAATCGCACCTCTTTGTTGTATTGAGTAATTTTCTTTCATATATTCACGTCTATATTTGGCTTAATTATATCATTTTTCACAGTATTGTCAACCTTTCTATGAAATATTAATAAAATGTGTGGAATTTTCATTCATATTGGAATATTTAATTACATATATAAATAAAAAAACCTTCATACCAAATAGAGTATGAAAGTATCTTAAATAAAACTTATTTATCCTTTAATGTTTAGTTTCCGTGAAGTACATAAACAGTATCTAAAGTAATCATATTAAGAAGCATCTTAATATCAGCAATTGTTACTTTATTTAGTGCATTGAGTCTTTCTTCAATGGTTTCATCATGATTGAGTAACTCGCGTATGAATGCTCTTTTTGTTAAAAAAGACTGATTGTCAAGGCTACTCATTATTTGATGTGTATAATATGCTTTTGCATGCAATAACTCTTCTTCTGAAACGCCTTTGAGAATCATGTCTAAAACTAAATTTTTGATTGCTTCCAAAGCCATATCTTTTTGAATAAGATCAACACCACTACTAATCATGATGACGCCTTTATAGTAATCATAGTTAGAAGATATATCATAACACAATCCATCTTTTTCTCGAATCTCTTGAAAAAGCCTGCTTTCTGGATAACCTCCTAAAATGGTATCTAACAAAATAGCTGCATGGTAGTGTTCATCTTCTCTGAAAATAGGAAAATGATAACCCAGTTTAAGAATTGCTTGCTTCATTTGAGTTTCTTCTTCGATAAAAAGTAGCGGTCTTACAGGTCTAAATGATGTTACAAATGGATGCTTATTCTCTAAATCATGAGCCATCATTTTTTCAAGTTTAAGTTGATCTTCCCGACTCACTCTACCATTTACCACGAATTTCTTTGTATTTTTCAAAAATACTTCTTTATAATATTTTTCTAGTTTTTGTACGTTTAATTTTTTTATGTCCTCTAGACTACCTGAAAGAGGTGTTCCGTAGGCATCACCTTTGAAGAAATGTTCATAAAATTTAGTTTGTGCATACAATCTTTTCTTATCATGAAGCGTTTCCCATTGTTCAATCACCATTCTTTTTTCTTCAAGGAAAAGATCCTTATCAAAAGTATCATGATCGTAAAGAACTTGATTAAAAAGTTCAATTGCTTGATTCATCAACTGTTCATCTTCAACTATTAAAGGATCCACAATGGTTAAGATAATGCTTACAACAGAAAAATTGCCTACACGTTCAACGCGTGATTTGAAGTAGGCACCATATAGATCTTCTAGTTTTTCATTCATCATTGTTTTATTGAGTAATTGGTTCGTATGTGATGTTAATAATCTAGGCAACAAAAAACGATACACACGTGTTTCATCTTCGTCTAAGTCTGTAAAGTAGACAGCGAATTGTATCGTTTTGAAATCATTTTTAATGAGTAGCATTAGATACTATTTAAAGCAACTTCCATCATTTTTGTAAATGCTTCTTGTCTTTCCTGTGATGAGGTTGCCTCATGTGTCACCAAGGAATCCGATACGGTTAGAAGACAAGCTGCGCGTTTATGTAATGCTTTAGCATTAGCAAATAAGGCAAATGACTCCATTTCAACGGCTTGTGCGCCATATTTTTCATGTATTTCTTTATACTCGTCACTCTTCAATCGATAAAAAACATCTGAAGAATGAACAACTGAAGGATGTAATTTAACATTGATTTTTTCTGCAGCTTTTATCAATTTATTATTAAGGGTTTTATTTGCAGGTAAAATCTTTCTTGATGAAACACCCATTGTCTTAGCATAACTTGATTCAGAATATGCTTGTTCAACTAGGACAACATCATATAGTTTTAATTCATCACTATAAGCACCACATGATCCAATACGTATTATATTTTCAACGTCATAAAACTTAAACAGTTCATAACTGTATATACCAATACTTGGCATACCCATTCCAGAACCCATGACGGTAACTTTCTTTTTACCAAAATAACCTGTATACCCCCACATGTTTCTGACATCGTTTATTTGAACAACTTTTGTTAAGAAGTTATCAGCAATATACTTGGCTCTCAGTGGATCTCCTGGCATTAAAACTGTTTTTGCTATTAAATCTTTATTTTCTAAATCAATATGCGGTGTTGGCATTGTTTTTATTCTCCTTTTTAGAAATAGTAATGACAGACTTTGATCTATGTATGTGAACTGTGATTATCTCGCTAAATTTGTCTACTTGTAGGTTGTAAAAGTTTGCTTCAAGTTTAGTGTGCACAGTCATCTTATTAAGTTGCATATCCAATTTCTCCTTTTTTTACATTCTTATTGATCATTCTTGCAAAAATACCAATCAATGGCCCATTGACAAATACCAATAAGACCGTGAAAACATTGACTTGATCAAATAATTGTTTTGTGTAAATTCCCATGATGATTGCTAAAATAAGAAATGTTCCTTCAATAATCATTTTTGAAAATTGTAAACTATTTATTTTTTTATTAAGAACCATCATCAATTTTTCATATGGAGATGTGACAATTCCCGTAGTAATCGTAACAGCAACACCAAATGCAATTAAAATCAAACTAAGTGATGCCATAATAATACGAATAAACAACTCGTCATAAAAAGCGATAGGCACTAATTCAAATAATAATTTCCAACCATCGATTAATACGCCAACTAAGAAAATAAATGAGATACTGAGAATAATATCTTTTGTTGGATTAAAGATAAATGCTAGCAAAGCTACAAATAATCCTGTAAATATAACAATCGTCCCTAATGAGAAAGGGGTGAGCGTATAAATGAAATAATTAAACGCATCAACTGGAGTTGCTCCAAGTCTTGAGAAAATGACACCAACAATTCCAAGTGATATAATAACGAATCCTGAAATGTGAACTATATATTTTTTTAACAAAACAAACTCCTTCTAATCCAATAAGTGTTTAACGTTTTCCTTTGAGAAGGTATGATTAATCAAACTGAATTTTGTTTTTTTCATAATCTTAAACACTTTACTTGATGTTTTCTTAGGTAATACCTTGGTTTCTCTTATGAATCCAGGAACGTCAAGAAGAAACTTTTCAATGAGCTGATAAGCTTCATCATAAGCCACTATTTTTATTTCATTGCCGATACGATAAAATAGATAATCGAGATAAGGTGGAAAGACGGTTAATGAATGTTCTTTCCATTCCATACCAATGACTAATTCTTTTTTTTCTGTTGTTAAAAAATGATATCTAGGAACATATGTTTCAAGTTCTTTATAATATTTTTGAAGTTCTAGTAAATCATCTAAATATCTAAGAATCGAACTTAACTGTTCTTTTGGTAAGATATGATAATCAGATAAAATAACGGGATTTTTCACTATATATGCTTCCTTAAGCATCGCAAAAACTTTATTCAAGACATCTATCTTGAATGGAAGCACATCTTCAAACATCTCATTATAAATGTGAAAATTAAATCGTTCGCAGACTTTCTTCACAATTTCAAACAAATGTTTAGCAACATAATCCGGAGTTAAAATAACCATTTCTAGGTGAAAGTTTAAATCCAAATATTTAGGGTTTAAACGATAAATATCAGGGACTTGAGATTTTGGCGTAATTAAAAAACGAGCTTCATAGTGAAGTCTTGGATGCAAATAATTAAATCGAACGCTCTTTTCATCCATTTCAACAGTGATACCTTCAATATCATCAAAAAAAGCAATTAATTGATCTAAATCTATTTTTCTACTTTTTTCCTTGAAAAAATGAACATTAAATTGCGCCATAAATTCACCTACCCCTATGTATTTATTCTATCATAAACTATGTTTAATGACTATTTTTCTGTCTTAAGAATCTCATTAATTCGTTGAAAATCAGTACGATTGATATTAAGTGGTGTTATAGATACAAAACCTTCATCAAATGCAGCAACATCTGAATCAACGTTTTCCTGATAACTAATAATGCTGGATTTGATGTGATAAACATCGGGACGCTCACTTTTTATAAATTCTGCATGCTGCAATCTTTGTCCCATTTGTGTAATTTTTACACCTTTTGGTCTTGCAAATGTATCTCTTGGAAAATTCACATTTAAAATGCCAGGACCTTCATAGAGTTTTGCTTCTATGATTTCATCCATCAATTTAATTGTTTCGTCATATAAATAGGGCAAATGTGTATTGTGTGCTGAGATAGCAATTGCATCAACACCAAGGATTTTTGCTTCAAGTGCTGCAGCGACGGTTCCTGAATATAAAATATCAGATGCAATGTTTTGTCCATAATTGATTCCGGATACGACCAAATCAAAATCAACATTAAAAACCTTGAGACCCAAACGGGTTGCATCTGCCGGTGTTCCATCGACAACCAAAGTTCCTGCTGAACCAAAAATTGGTTCCGTCATAAAAGTTTCGATACGACTTTTAATGGTAATCGCATGACTTTTAGCACTTTGATGATCTTTAGGTGCTGAAACATAAACGTTTCCAAAAGGTGTAAGTGCTCTAACCAAGATACCTAAGCCTTCAGCTTGATATCCATCATCATTGACAACTAATATGTTCATTTTTTATCTTCTCCTAGGATATGATTGCATCGATCACATAGTCCATTTTCATGAACATGATCAACGATATTCCAACAGCGATCACATGTAGCTCCTGTTGCGGGTGATACTTTGACATCAAGTTGAGCACCTAAAGTAATATTTACTTTGGATACGATCAAAACTTGATGGATTTTCATTTCTAAAATCTTTATGGCTTCCATCTGCTCTTTGGTCACTATCAAATCGACTTGAGCAGCAAGTGATTTACCAATAATCTTTAATTCTCTTGCATCTTCAAGTTTCTTTAGAACGACTTGTCGAACAGAATCGAATATATCAAATGCTTCTACAAGATATTCATCCATTTTACTACCTGCACTTGGCATTTGCTCTAAATAAATGTCTTCTTTTTCTCTAAATGGTAATAAAAGATAAGCTTCAGAAGTGGTGTGAGGAATGATTGGTGTCAATAATTTCAGCATTCCTAGTGTGATATCATATAGCGTTGATTGAACACATTTACGTTCAAAGTCATTTTCTTTTTCAATATACAAGATGTCTTTTGTGTAATCTAGATAAAAAGCCGATAACTCATTCGTCATAAATGGTACAACAGCGCGGTAAACCTTATCGAAAGCGTAATTTTCATAAGCATCTAGTACTTGTGATACTAGAAGATTATATTTTAATGTCATAACACGGTTGAGTCTACCTCTCATCGAATAACCCACGTAATCCGTTTCAGGGTCGAATCCATCAAGATTACCTAACATAAAGCGGAAAGTGTTTCTGATTTTTCTATAACCTTCAGAAATTTGTGTCATCATATCATTGCTGATTCTAACGTCGCTTTGATAATCAACTGTTGCAACCCATAATCTTAATAGATCCGCACCTTGCTGTTTCATAATCACGAGAGGATCAACTGTATTACCTAGTGATTTACTCATTTTTCTGCCTTGTCCATCGAGAACAAATCCATGTGATACGACCTTTTTATAAGGTGCTTTTCCATAGGCAGCAACACCAGTGATCAGAGAAGAATTAAACCAACCACGATATTGATCAGATCCCTCTAGATAGAGGTCTGCAGGGTACTTGATGCCTCTAGATTCCAAAATGGAGTATGAGGTGCCAGAATCAAACCAAACATCCATGATGTCAGTTTCTTTTCTAAACAAATCATTAGGACTACCAGGATGTTTAAATCCTTTTGGTAGTAGGTCTTTAGCTTCTCTTTCATACCATACATCTGAACCAAATTCTTTAAATAGATCACTGATATGACTCAAGACTTTCTGATCCAAAATGGGTTCATTGTTTTCAGCATAAAAGACAGGAATTGGAACACCCCAAGCACGTTGTCTTGAAATGCACCAGTCTTCACGACCAGTAATCATATTAGAAATTCTGACTTCACCCCAAACAGGGATCCAAGAAACTTTAGCGACTTCGTCTAATAGTTCATCTTTTAATTTATCAATACTAGCAAACCATTGAGGGGTTGCTCTAAATATCACTGGTTTCTTAGTTCTCCAATCATGAGGATAGGAGTGAGTGAAACGATCTTTTCTGAGTAAAACCTTTTTTTCTTCAAGTGCTTTGACGATTTCTTCATTTGCTACTTCGTAATATAAACCACTAAATGGTCCAGCTTCTTCTGTCATATATCCTTTATCATCGACAGGACATAATATTTCAAGATTATAAGTTTTGCCGATACGGTAATCATCTTCACCATGTCCAGGTGCTGTATGAACGAGTCCAGTACCATCAGTATCAGTGACATGTTCACCAACAATAATAGGTGAAATGCGATCATAAAGCGGATGCTTATATTGAACTAATTCTAATTCTTTCCCTTTAAGAGTTCCCAAGATAGAAACATCAGTCCAATTGAGTATTTTCTTTAATTCATTAAGCAATGTTTCACCAACTACATACTTATTGCCATCTGCTAAAATCACATTATAATTCAAACGTGGATGAACTGAGATGGCCAGATTTGCTGGTAGCGTCCATGGTGTTGTTGTCCATATGATAAAAGAGGCATCTTGTAATAATCCTTTTTGTTCAACCGAAGGAAAAGCAACATAAACTGATGTCGACTGTTTATCCTGATATTCAATTTCAGCTTCTGCAAGCGCAGATTCTGAAGATGGAGACCAAAAAACCGGTTTAAGTCCTTTATAAACCAATCCACGATCGACCATTTTAGCAAATACCTTGACTTGGCTTGCTTCAAAATCCTTATCATAAGTGATATATGGATAATCCCATTCTCCCAAGATTCCGAGTCTTTCAAATTGGATTTTCTGTTTTGCAACTTGCTCAGCAGCAAATTTCTGACAGAGTTTGCGATAATCTACAAGAGGCATTTCTTTACGATTGATACCTTTTTTGGTTAATGCTGTTTCAATAGGTAGTCCATGAGTATCCCAACCTGGGATGTATCTGACATACTTACCGATCATTGTCTGATAACGCAAAACAAAGTCTTTCAAGACTTTATTCAATGTATGTCCTATATGGATATCTCCATTCGCATAAGGAGGTCCATCGTGTAGTACAAAAGGTTCATTATCTTTATTTTGTTCCAAGACTTTTTGATATAAATCTATATCTTTCCATCTCTGTTGAAATTCTAATTCTCTAACACCTAAATTACCACGCATCTGAAAATCGGTTTTAGGCATAAGCAGTGTGTGTTTATATTCCATCTTCATCTCTCCTCTAATCTTAAAAATAAAATCGTCCTTAAAAGCTAAGGACGAAATAACATTCCGCGGTACCACCTTAGTTCTAGAGAGCGTTCTCTAGCACTTAATTCTATTTTTGCTCGAAGGTGATCCATAACTTGTGAGTAGTTTTTAGGCTTACACCATCCCTAAATCGCTTTTAACTTCAATCAAGTCTGTTTGTCCTTGTCATCGCAATATTCTATTCGACAATATCCTTTAAAAAATCTTCCATTGATCCATCTTGATAAACATCGCCTCTTGCGAACATGAATACTTTTTCTTTCACATTGACGATTTCTCCCTTAACGGCATAAATAATACCTGATAAGAAAGCAATCACCTTGTTAGCTTGGTCGATATCAAGAGGTTCAAAACTCAAGATCAGTGGATGTCCATCCAACATCTGATCAGCAAGACCAGTCAAGTATGCATCATCATCATTTTGGAGCTTTTCAAAAATAATCTGGTCGGACATTATTGTTTTGTCTTCGATAATGTCTTCTTGCAACTTCTTTTTCTTTCCAACACTAAAAAGTCCCATAATACCTCCTAATCGAGCAACTCCATGAATTTTCTTCCAATTCTTAGGTGTGTTGCATGATGCTTGATCGCGAGATCATAATCGTTTGACATCCCCATTGAGCGAAATGGCAGTTCATATTTTTTGGCTAGCTCATCAAGTGTCTTGAATGCTAGTTCCGTTTGAACATGATCATCATCTTTGCCTATAGTCATCAAACCGATTAACTCTATTTTATCATATTTTTTAATTTCTATAAGAAATTGTTCCAAATTCAAAGGTAAAATCCCACTTTTTTGATCTTCATTAGTCAAATTGACTTGAATCAAACATTTTATCGGTTTATTTGCATATTTTTGGATGCTTTCTGCTAGATTGAGACGATCCAAAGTATGTAAGTAATCAATATGATTAATCATGTCTTTCACTTTATTTGTTTGAAGATGACCAATAAAATGCCAGACAATATTTAAATCAGTCAAATCCTTTTGTTTTGCCAGTAAATCTTGAACTCTATTTTCTCCAAAATGAAAAACACCCTTTTGATTGAGCAATCTTATTTGTGATGATGTAAAGTATTTAGATGCACAGACAACAATTCCTAAGAAATTATCAAACATTACACATTAAACCTAAAGAGCATGATGTCACCATCTTGGACAACATAGTCTTTTCCTTCTAGTCTAACTCGACCATTTTCTTTTGCTACGTGAGGTGTACCATATTTAAGCAAATCGTCATAAGACAATGTTTCAGCTTTGATAAATCCTCTTTCGAAATCCGTATGAATAATTCCAGCACATTGAGGAGCTTTCATGCCCTTTTTAAATGTCCATGCTCTTACTTCTGGTTCACCAGCGGTAAAATATGTTTTCAAACCCAAAAGATAATAACTCTTTTCAATCACTTCATTCAAACCTGATTTCTTTAAGCCATAAGCTTCAAGAAAAGTCAACTGTTCTTCGGGTTCCAAAGAGGCAATTTCCATTTCCACTTGCGCAGAAATTAAAACAACTTCAGTATCCTCCGTTTGAGCTAATTTGAGCAAATTTTGATAATGTTTATTTGAACTCGGATTATGTAGATCTTCTTCGGAAACATTAGCAATATAAATCATTGGTTTCATCGATAAAAGATTGAAATTCTTAATAATTTTTAATTCTTCTTCTTCAAAAGGTATCAGTCTTGGATTACCATTATCATCTAATACTTTTTTGACTTTAGATAATAGTTCATGTTCTAAAATAGCATCTTTAAGCTTTGCTTTTGCTTTTTTTTCAAGTCTAGCAATTCTTTTATCAACAGAATCTAAATCAGCTAAATTGAGTTCAATTTTTATGGTTTCAATATCGCGGACTGGATCGATATCACCTTCTACATGCGTGATATTGCCATCTTCAAAACAGCGGACAACCTGACAAATAGCATCCACTTCGCGAATATGACTTAAGAATTGATTTCCTAATCCTTCACCCTTAGATGCACCACGTACAAGTCCTGCAATATCGATAAACTCATAAGCTGTTGGTACAACTTTTTTAGGTTTATAAATTCTTTCTAAAACATCAAGTCTTGGATCTTGCACATAGACAACACCAACATTGGGTTCAATCGTTGCAAACGGATAGTTTGCAGCAAGAGCTTCTGCTTTAGTAATGGCATTGAAAAGTGTAGATTTTCCAACATTCGGCAAGCCGATAATTCCTGCTTTTAGCATAAATGATTCCCTTCCAGTAAAAAAGGCTTTCGCCTTTTAAAATTTTCCTTTTTTTGTTAGCCATGAAGGTAGGTTGCGCTGTTTGCCTTCTTTTGGCATTTTGTCATTTTCATCTATATAATCTTCATCTGAACTTTTCAAACCTGAACGTGTTAATTTTAATTGTTCATCTGAAGTCTTATTAAAAATTTCACTTGCAAGATTTTCAATTGTTGAGTCTTTAGCTTTAAGTTCATATCCAGTAGCAATGACAGTGACAATGAATTCGTCATCTAAATCTTCATTGACTGTTGTACCATAGATGATATTTAAATCACGATCAGTTGCATTCTTAATTTCAGATAGCGCTTGATCTGTTTCAAACAAGGTGATATTTGTTCCTGAAGTGATATTGACGATTGCATCTGTAGCACCATCAATACTAACTTCTAATAATTTTGAATGTATTGCTTTTCTAGCAGCTTCAACTGCACGGTCTTCACCTGATGCAATACCGATACCCATAAGTGCGGTACCTTTGTTTTCCATGACGGTTCTCACATCAGCAAAATCAACATTGATTAGTCCAGGAAAGGCAATAATTTCTGCTATGCCTTGGACACCTTGTCTAAGTACGTTATCAGACTCTCTAAAAGCATCCAATAATTGTGTCGTAGGACCTGATATATTGAGTAATCTTTCATTAGGAATGACAATTAAAGTATCAACATGTGGTTTTAATGCTTCTAGACCATAAATAGCTGCTTGCATGCGAGCTGGGCCTTCAAATGCGAAAGGTTTGGTTACTATACCAATAGTTAAGCATCCCATTTCTTTTGCCTTTTGAGCAATGATAGGTGCAGCACCTGTTCCAGTTCCACCACCCATACCAGCTGTGATGAATACCATGTCGGCATCCTTTAATACGTCTTCAATTTCAGCAATAGATTCTTCTGCAGCTGCTCTACCAACTTCTGATTTCGCACCAGCACCAAGACCTCTAGTCAAATATTTACCAATCTGAACTCTCGTTTCAGCCTTTGAAAGTTTCAAGACTTGTGCATCTGTATTCATCGCGACAAAAACAACGCCTTTGACATCGTTTTCAATCATTCGATTTACAGCATTACCACCGCCACCACCTACACCAATGACTTTAATGACTGGTTTTTGTTCAAAATTTTCCGATTCGCCAAATACCATAGGTATCCCTCCTAGCACTAACTCTATTTTACACGAATATCACATTAAAATAAAGATGATTTATCTCGATTTAAAATAATTCGTTTTTTTCTTCATTTCTTCCTTGAAATCCAAAAGTCTATCTTCTTTAATTGCCAGTCTAATTTGGCCCATTAAATGCTTTAGGTAGGCCAAATTTTGATATGTGACAAGTCGCATACCAAGTATTTCTTCTGCTTTAAATAAATGTCGGATATATGATCTTGTATATTTAGACACATGAGTTAGCAAATGAGGATCAAGTGGTCTCATGTCATGTTCATAGGTTTGATTTTTGATAACAATCTTACCTTCAGTTGTAAGTGCAGTACCATGTCGTGCTATTCTTGTAGGCAGTACACAATCAAACATATCAATACCATTAATTACATTTTCCACAAGATCATCAGGAGCACCAACACCCATCAAATATCTTGGTTTATCAAAGGGAAGAATTGGATTGAGGAATGCAGTCATTTCATACATTTCATGTTTCTTCTCACCAACTGACAAACCACCGATGGAGTATCCAGGAAAATCCATTTGGATCAATTCTTGTGCACAATGCTTTCTTAATTCTTTATCTAAACCACCTTGAACAATGCCAAATAATGCTTGATTTGTAGATAATGCTTCTTTCCCTCTTTTTGCCCATCTTAATGTACGTTCCACAGAATCTTTCATATAATCATAGGTTTCATAGGGTGGTGGACACTCATCAAAGCTCATGATGATGTCAGCGCCAAGATCCTCTTGAATTTTAATCGAATCTTCTGGAGATAAGAAAAGTGCAGAACCATTTTTATGATGTTTAAAATGAACACCTTCATCGGTGATTTTACGCATATCAGTCAAAGAAAAAACTTGATATCCACCACTGTCGGTTAAAAGTGCACCATCCCATTGCATAAAACCACGAATACCACCATGTTCTTTGATGAGTTCTCTTCCCGGTTGCAACCATAGATGGTAGGTATTGCTCAATATTAAGCCTTCAGAGACTTCTTTTGTCTCTTCTGGAGTCAATGTCTTAACTGTCGCCTGAGTGCCTACAGGCATAAAAAAAGGCGTTTCAAAAACACCATGAGGTGTTGTAAGGCGTCCCAGTCGGGCACCACTTTGTTTACAGACGTGTAACACTTCAAATTTTATACTCATATATACATCCTTTACCTTGTAATTATATCATAATTTTGATACAATGTTAAAGTAATTATCATTAGCTGTACCCTAGGAAACCAGCTAAAACAAAACAGGGAGATTAAAAGATGAAAAACATGGTTTTAAAAGATTTTTTGATGCAATCCATGATTGCTGCAATTTATGTCGTGCTAGTCTTTTTATTAAGATTTGCTAGCTTTGGTTTAGTTCAGTTTAGAGTAGCTGAAATTCTGATGATTCTCATCTTATTTAACAAGAAGAATATTATTGGATTAACCTTGGGTTGCTTTGTAGCTAACCTACTCGGACCCACAATCATTTTAGATGTTATCTTTGGTACAATGGCAACAACAATAGCTGGAATTCTTATGTATATGACAAGAAAGAAAATTCTTTTAGCGTTTGTTTGGCCAGCAGTCATCAATGGTTTAATTGTCGGCGCTCTCTTAACTTATGGTTACTTACTTGCACCTCTTTATTACTCGATTCCATCAGTTTTTATTGGTGAAGCAGTTGTAATGTATGCATTAGGGTTACCCATTTACTTAACACTTAAAGATAATCAACATTTTCTAGAATTTTTCAAAAGTTGAACTTGCGAGTTCAGCTTTTTTATTAAAAAAACTAGCAATCGCTAGCTTTTAATGATTTCTTCTATCCATTCATGT
>CAZPLF010000005.1:0-74333 GCA_964587475.1 uncultured Mariniplasma sp. | reverse complement strand
ATTCGTGTCTAACCAATTGACATATCAATTCAATTTAAGCATATCATTAGAAGACGGATTATGTCAAAATATCTGACCATTTGGAATGATAATGATTGAATATGTAATTCTGTGTGATTTTATAAAAACCCTTAATTCAAAAGAGGTAATTCATTAGCATTCACCATAGCAAAATATAGGAATACTACTTCAAATCTTTCATCAAGGTTTAAAAATAGTATCTTAGGATTCGTTTGTTGATTCCATATTATTGGAACAAATTTATGCACGTTGAAAGCTAATTATTAATTTATTTTTTATAGAGAAGAACTTAAGGTTATAAACTTAATAAAAAAGTAATAATTTTAAGTGTATAATTGTATGGGGGGATAATGATATAAAACACAGATACGAGGTGTACGCTATGTTTAATGCGATTGATATCATTCTCTTTTTCTCTTACGTGGCTACAGGAGTTATGTTTGTTTCATTGATTGATTTAAAATATTCAATAAAGAAGTCACTTATTGCATTTTCCATATTTGTTATTGTTTCTTACGGTTTATTTATTCTTTTACAGATCAATCAAATCATACCGGAATCTATACCGGTTTCAATACTAGCAGTACCAGCAGCTATTTTCTCTTTTTTTCTTGCAAAATATAGAGATAGTCGCTTTTTGTTTACTTTGTTTACAGCAGATACACTTGGATTTATCGCATATCTATATGCAAGAGCACTATCGATTCCTTTTGCTGACAGCTCAATCATCATCATTGTGGGCACATTTGTTTTTTATGGTATATTGTTTCTTATAATTGCAAAATATCGTTCCACATACATATATATGCAAAATCACATCAAATCAGGTTGGCCTATTATTGCAGGATTTTCGATAGCAGCGTATGTATTAATCACGATAATGTCTATTTACCCAACTAAAATCGTCGAAAGAACAGCAGATCTTCCAATACTTCTCTTAGTCACACTATTTATTAATTTAACATTTGTCATTATTTACAAGCTTGTAAGCAAAGATATTCAAATCTATAATGAAAAGAAAGAGTTTGCGATGCTTGAATTAGATAACATGTATCAAAAAAGTCAACTCGAACTTCAAGATGTTTATTATAGATACGCGTACGAGGACGTGATGACAACTCTGAAGAATAGAAGAGCTTTTGAAGAGCTTAAGTCAAAAGAACTAACACAATCTACCTTATGTTTGACCATTGATATTAATAACTTAAAAAAAATCAATGATCAAAAAGGCCATCAAGCAGGAGATTTAGCTCTCACAACGCTTGCTCAAGCAATCAAGCAAACATTCCATAAACATGAAAAACTTTATCGAGTAGGTGGAGACGAGTTTGTTTTAATCATTGATGATGAGCAAACTTCTGATGCTGCATATTATAATGAAAAAATAAGATCCAATTTAAAAGATCTTTGTGATGGAAGCGCATGTGATGTTACAGTTGCTGTTGGTTGGAGTTCTTCAGTTGATGATGGATTAGAATCGATTGCTGAAATGGTTGACCTAGCAGATCAAAGAATGTACGAACAAAAAAGAAAAATCAAAACTATTTAAGAGGGTGTTTTAATGAATCTATATAATCAAGCACAAGAAGCAGCAAACTTTATTAAAAAACATAGAGATGATCAACCACAAATTGGGCTCATCTTAGGATCTGGGTTAGGAACTATCATCAACGATATGACAGATACCATTCACATTCCCTTTTCAGAGTTGCCCCACTTTCAATTATCAACAACAGAAGGACACGATGGAACTGTTGTTTTAGGAAAATTAAGCGGTGTATCTGTTGTCGCACTTTCTGGAAGATATCATTTTTATGAAGGATATGGTTTACTTGCTGTTACCTTTCCGGTTCGAGTTATGCAACTACTTGGTGTAAAGACACTGATCCTAACCAATGCTTGTGGTGCAATAAACACAGAATTTAAACCAGGGGATTTAATGGTCATTACCGATCATATCAACTTAGTATCCAATAATCCTTTAATCGGAAAAAATATTGAACAATTTGGGCCAAGATTCCCGGATTCAAGTGAAATATATACAAAATCATTGAGAAAAATAGCTCATCAGGCTGCAGAAAAACTAGGAATTCTTCTAAGGGATGGTGTCTACGCATGGTGGACGGGACCATCCTATGAGACACCAGCAGAAATTAAGATGATTAGAATACTTGGTGCAGATGCAGTCGGTATGTCGACAGTTCCCGAAGCACTTGTGGCATCTCACATGGATATGAAAGTTTTAGGAATTTCATGCTTAACCAATATGGCAAGTGGTATTTTAGATCAGAAATTATCTCATCAGGAAGTGCTTGAAGTTGCTCAAACCGTTAATCTAAAATTTAGAAATCTCATCAAAAATATTGTAATTCAACTATAAAACGTAAAAAGGCAAAGGGAAATTATTAAAATATTTCCTTTTTTTAATGAAAAAATCAACAAAATCAATAAAATGTGTTGAATGGTATTGTGTGACAAACAGTAGTGTGCTATAATTAGTGCATAGGAGGGATTACATGAACGCACAATTTAAAAGAGGTATTATCGAACTTTGCGTATTATCAGTTCTCGTAGAAAAAGATATGTATGGTTATCTCATCATCAATCAACTCTCCGATTACATTGATGTGAATGAAAATACCATTTATCCGATTTTAAGAAGATTGACAAAAGAAGATTACTTCGAGACTTATCTAGAAGAATCAAATGAAGGAGCACCAAGAAAATATTACAAGATGACCGAAAAAGGTTTTACCTATTATCTTCAATTAAGAGAAGAATGGGATGCATTTATCGGTGGTGTCTATCAAATCATAAATCAAGGAGGGAAGAAGAATGAAGAAATATTTAGAAGATTTAAGACAAGAATTAGTAAAACAGAAACTAACAAATAAAGAAATTGAAGAAATTATGGCTGATCACGAAGAAATGATTCGTACAGCTATGGAAGAGGGATTATCAGAAGAAGAAATCAAAGCCAAATTTGGCCAACCCAAACAGGTAGCTGAAGAACTTGCTGATAATGATCAAGTTGAACCAGACGAGCAGGAAGATAATAACGACCTCGTCTTATGGAAAACATTCACAGTTGAAAAGGATCAAATCAAAGTCAACGTGAATCTCATCTCAGAAGATATCACTTATCAATTAAGTGATAACAATGAAATTAAAGTGTATTATGAAGGTAATGGAAAGGTTGATAAATATGAAGTATCGTATGAAAAGAATGAATTTAAATTATATGCCCCAAAACGCATGGGATTCCACTTTTCTTTCAACAAAAGTGATGGTCTTCGATTTCTGGTCGAATTGCCAAAACACGTCGTTGTCGAAGAATTCAAACATAACACAGTAAGTTCAGATTCCGAAATCAAAAATTTGACAGTCAATCAATTGACAATCAACACAACAAGTGGCGATTTGTTAATCAAAAACAATCAAATTGATCAAGTGAAATTGAATTCAGTTAGTGGAGATTGTGAAATTAAGGATTCAAAAATTAAGGAGATTAATTTCTCTCAAGTCAGTGGAGATGGTCAATTAACAAATGTCACCATCAGTGGAGATTTCAAAGTGAATACCGTCAGTGGTGATCTTGAAATTCAGAATGTTAGCTGCGATAATTTTGAAATTCGCTCAGTCAGTGGTGATGTAGATGGAAAAGAATTTTATCCAAATAAGGTAACATTAAAGTCAGTTAGTGGTGATATCGACATCAAAAACAAAGAAAGTCATTATATCGAAATTGTTAAAAAGAGTACTATTTCAGGCGACATAAACATCAGCAGGTAATATTGTTGGTTCATTGATAAAAAAATTAAACACACATGCAATCATCATCAGATGTATATGTGTGTTTTTTCTATCTATTTCATACTAAATTTTTCACTCATATTTACGGTGCATTTTAATGAGCACCATTTATAATATTATGCACGCAATTCCATTGACTTGTTAGATACTCTTTGATATAATCGTCTATGTCCGACCGACCGTTCGGTCGGCTATTAAACGACATACAAGGAGAATAAAATGAGTTCATACAGCGTTAGAAAACCCATAACAGTCTTAATGGGTATATTAATTATTATCGTATTGGGTGTTTTTTCGGTTACGAAATTACCCTTAACATTATTTCCAGATATCAATCTGCCCTATGTAGTAACAATCACCACATATGAAGGGGCATCACCCGAAGAAGTTGAATTGGGAGTTGCCAGTCAAATTGAATCGGCTGTTTCTACCATCGGAAATTTCAAAGAAGTATCATCCATGTCCAATGAACACTTTGGCATAACTATCATTACTTTTGCTGATGGAGCAAACATGGATTCAGTTGTCATTGAATTAAGAGAATTGCTGAATAACATCAGTTTTGCTGAAGGCGTTGGCAATACAAGAATCTTAAGAATCAGTCCCGATATGTTACCTGTTATGACAGTGACATTATATAAAACATACAGTGATGCTATCACTGATGAAGAAGCACTAATTAGAAATACAGAATGGATCAACAGAGACATTCTTCTTGATTTACAAAGTATTCCTGGTGTAGCTGATGTAACTGTTTCAGGTGCAGCTGATGTTGTACTGGAAGTTAATTTAGATACTGACATCATTGATGCTTATGGTATCACTCACGCAGACGTTCTTTCAATCATTGAAGATCAGAACATCGGTGGACTGATTGGTGTAGCACTGGATTCAGGCGAATTACGGATGCTTTATTTAGGTAATAAGCCAAGTAATTTGAGTGATATCGAATCACTTCCAATCTTAAACGATGGTGGAAACGTCATTTTATTAAGTGATTTAGTCGTTGAAGATGGCATCCAATATATCGATGCAAACACAGCCAGTTATTCCAAAATCAATGGTGTTCAAGGCATTCAGGTTTCATTTCAGAAACAATCAGATTATGGAATTACAGAAGTAACAAAGAACATTATGGACCGTTTGGATTTGATTATGGACCGAGAAGGTACTGATGCAAATTACACCGTTTTATTAGACCAAGGTGAGTATATTAATCTTGCTATTGGTTCTGTTCTTCAGAATATTATTATTGGTGGATTACTTGCCATACTCATTCTATTTGTCTTCTTAAGAGATGTTAAACCAACACTAATTGTTGGCTTAGCTATACCAATTTCAGTTGTTGCTGCATTCATGCTCATGTACTTTACAAATGTCAGTTTGAACCTCATATCCATGGGTGGACTCGCTTTAGGTATTGGGATGTTAGTTGATAATTCTATTGTCGTTATTGAAAATATCTTTAGAATGATTGGTGAAGGAAAATCAAGAAGAGAAGCTGCAATTGAAGGCTCTAAGCAAGTTGCTGGAGCAATCACTGCATCGACTTTAACGACGGTTGCTGTATTCCTTCCAATCGCATTTATTGAAGGTATGGTTGCTGATGTATTTATCAGTATGGCGCTTACTATTGCATATTCATTGGGTGCAAGTTTGCTCATCGCATTGACACTTGTTCCTGCGATGGCATCCAAGATGCTTAATGATCACAATAGCAAGCCTGAAAGCAAAGTCATCACGAAGATGAAATCATGGTACAAATCCTCAGTTTTATTTACACTTAAAAATAAAGCTTTAACACTAATTGTCGTCTTGGTACTATTAGGTGGTTCATTCTTCTTAGTTTTTTCTAAGGGATTTATTATGTTACCTACATCTGATGAAGGTAGCATCAATGTGTCTGTTGATACAGCTTCACAGGTATTATTTGAAACCAAAGCAGAGTTTGCAGATTATGTAACAACAGTCTTAATGGAAATTGACGATGTTGATACCGTATCAGCAACCATCAATAGTGGTGGATTTACATCGATGAGATCAACGATGATGGGCGGAGCATCAGGTTCTGTTTCATTTACGGTTAATCTTAAAGATTCTAGAGCTAAATCGACGGCATATTATGAAACGTATATTAGAGACTTGATGGAAAATCTTGATTATGACCTAGCAGGTGACATCACAGAAGCTCAAGTGAATGAAATCACTGTTTCTGCACAAAATAGCACCGCTGGACTTACTGGTTCTACTGGTATTAACATCAAGGTTAGCGGATATGATTTGTTGACACTTGAAGCCATTGCCAATGATTTGACTGAAATACTAAACAATTCTGCTGATATCATCAAAGTAGATAACGGTGTAAACCAAGGTGCTGACAATGTCAAAATTACAATTGATAGAACCAATGCTATGAGTTATGGTCTAACCAATCAGGATGTTTATGATAACATCAATTTACTTTATGCCAATCTAGCAGCTCTTGGAGTCACTCAATCACTGACTGTAACCCTTGAAGGTGTTGACTATACATTAGATTTACCCAATGAAACCTTAGCTGGTGGTATTGATTTTGATATCTTTGGTGATTATTTGAACTTCTTAGGAGGCATTCAGTTATTTGATGCTTCAACATTACAAATGATTGATAATTATACACAAACATCAGGTCAAGGCATCTATGTTCTCAATGCAATGCTTCCAGGATACGTTCCTGGAACACCCGTACAATTCATCGTGAATCCTTATTTAGTTGTTACCGCGGGTGATCTTGTGATGAATCCAATGAGTTTGGATCCTCATCTGACATCCTTAAGCCTTGCACCACTTTATATGACCGATGATACAGCGAGTGTCACAACCATTGAAAAGATTACTGGGTTTTCAACGATTAATACAGATGGTACAAACCGTTATTTGAATGTTACAGCTCAAATTGAACCTGGTAAAAATATTACCTTGGTCAGTCAAGGCGTCATTGATGAAGTCAATCAATATTTAGATGGCGACGCATTTGCAGCTTATGGTGGCGGATATAGTGTTGTATTTGAGGGTGAGAACGAATCCATCTTATCAGCAGTATCAGATCTTGCTTTAGCAGCTATTGTTGCTGTCTTACTTGTCTACATGGTTATGGCTATTCAATTTCAATCACTTGTCTATCCTTTAATCATTTTAGGAACAATCCCTTTAGCTTTTACGGGTGGTATGTTCGCACTTCTCATCACCGATTCCAATTTGAGTTTAGTCTCTATCATGGGATTCATCATCTTGATTGGGGTTGTCGTTAACAATGGGATTGTGTTAATTGATTATATTAATAAGTTAAGGGAAAAAGGCCGAACCATTATTGAAGCCATTGTCGAAGCAGGTCAAACTAGACTTAGACCTATCTTAATGACGGCACTAACAACCATTCTTGCACTGTTTACTATGGCGATCGGTATTGGTCAGGGTGCTGAACTCTTACAACCAATGGCAATCACTGCCATAGGAGGACTTATTTATGCAACAGTCCTTACACTTGTTGTAGTTCCTACAATCTATGCAGCACTCAACTTTAGAAAAGTCAGAGATGAGGCGAAAAAAAATGATATCAACAAAGGATAAAATACTAAGCGCAGTCATTTCTCACATCAAAGATGGAGATAATCTTGAACAAATCACAATCTCAAAAATAGCAGCAGAAGCCGAAATAGGGAAAAGCACAGTTTATGAACATTTCAGCAGTAAAGAGGATATGGTATCAGAAACATATATCTACTTACTCAAACACTATGAAAATATTTTAATGTCTGATATCGAAAACATGAATTTCAAAACCGCATTCATCGAACAACTAGAAAAAATACTATTCGTCATGAAAGATGCGAAAATCATCATGGATGCAATCATGAATTTTGATCAAGGTTCATTTATTCACCAAGGAAAACAACTTGAAGTTTGTGCAAGTGAAATTAGAGATAAGATGAAAGAACGATTTTCTAGCATCTTCAAACTAGGGATTATTGAAGGCGTTTTCGAACCTAGAATACCCAAACCTTACACAGCTCAAGTTATTCAAGCACTCATTACTGGATTATTGTTCCAGTTTGTCAATGGAGCAATTGATATTGAAGTCAACGAGCTTAATGAATTGATTTATGCTCAAGTGCTCGAAATTGTTAAGAAATCCTAAATATTGAACTAAAGCCCAGCAAGTAGATTACTGGGCTTTTTTTTATGATTCAATACACATGATTTAACATACTTTATAATTGTTGATTAAATAGGTTATTTTCCCGAAATACATTGACATTCAAAGCGTTTCATATTATCATTAAAGTAAATTGTACGATGAACTGAAGAAATAGAGTATTCAGAGGTTTTTTTAAAATGGCATCCATCTTTTTACTTTGCTTCATCACATGAATCAAGACTTATTCATTGGAGAATTTTTCCAATTTAAGTTTAGACAACTTTGTTGACTTGATAAGGGACATAGAGCACACGACACGAGGACAATTTTTTATTGTTGTTTTTTAACTTTCAAACAGGAGGATTAGCAATGTTACTAAAAGAAGTGCTTCAAAAGTATCCAAAAACAGAAGACCAGCTGATTGAAATTTTATTAGATTATCAGACGGTCAAAAGCAATCACTATATTTCAAAAGAAGAAATCATAGAGATCGCCTCGTATTTAAGCATACCTGAAAGCAAGGTTTGCAGTGTATTATCGTTTTATACGTTTTTTTCAGACAAGCCACGCGGCAAACACATCATTCAAGTTTGCAAGGATGTTCCTTGCTATGTTAGTTCTGATGTGGATATTTTAAAAACAATTGAAAAGGAACTCGGAATTCGCGTTAATGAAACAACACCAAATCAACAGTTTACTCTAGAGTATACAAGTTGTTTAGGTTGTTGTGAAGCTGGACCAACCATGAGAATCAACGACAAGATCTATACACACTTGACAGCTGACAAAATTAAGGCTATTTTATCTGAGTATCGGGTGTACATGTGATGATTGAAATGAAATTAATCTCCAAACGATTTGGACAGATCAATCCATTATCTATTGATGAATATATCAAGTTTGATGGATACAAAAATTTAAAAAAAGCTTTATCCATGGAAAAGACAGAAATTATTGAACAAGTTCAAAAGTCATATTTACGTGGTAGAGGTGGTGCAGGATTTCCAGCAGCAATAAAGATGATGGGTTTAGCTAAGGAAACAAACAAAGATAAATATATCATTTGTAATGCTGATGAAGGCGAACCAGGCAATTTTAAGGATCGCTATCTCATGGAAAATGATCCACATCAAATTCTTGAAGGTATGATTATTGTTGCTTATGCAACAGGTGGAACAAAAGGCTTTATTTATGTACGCGGTGAATACCAAAAATCAATTAGTCTTTTAAAATGGTCAATTGATGAAGCAAAGAAAAAAGGCTTCTTAGGTAAAAATATTCTCGGTTCTAAATTTAACTTTGATATTGAAGTCAGATCTGGAGCTGGATCATATGTATGTGGCGAAGAATTTGCATTAATCGAATCGATTGAAGGCAATCCAGGTAGAACGAGAGTTAAACCTCCATTTCCTACCTCAGTTGGATTATATGGAAAACCAACATTGATTAATAATGTTGAGACTTTTTCAACCATACCAACAATCATTGAAATGGGTGGAGCTAAATTTGCTAAAATAGGCACACCTTCATCGACGGGTACGAAACTTATTTCTTTATCAGGAAATGTCAAGAATAAAGGCGTTTTTGAAATTCCATTTGGCGTCCCCATTAGAGATGTTATCTATAAACTAGGCGGTGGAATTGAAAAGGATCGCAAGATTAAGATGGTTCAATTAGGTGGCGCATGCGGACCAATCATCCCTGAGTATATGTTAGATATGATTATTGATTTTGAACGTTTTGAAGAGTTTGAATCAAAAACTGGTGCTGGTGCGATTATCGTCATGGACGAAAGATTTGACTTATTCGATATTTTATTAAAAATAGTCAGATTCTTCCAACATGAATCATGCGGAAAATGTACACCATGTAGAGAAGGTCATATCCAAATGGCTAATCTTATCATTAAGTTTATTGAACATAAAGCAACGGTGAAAGATATCATGTCATTGGAATCACTCGCTCGAGTGATTCACCAGGCATCATTGTGTGGTTTGGGACAAACCTCACCAACAGCAATCATTTCATCACTCAAATATTTTAGAGACGATTATCTTGATCGTCTAATAGACTAAAGAGAACATAGGAGGATATGAAATTGGTAAATTTAACGATAAATAATGTTCCCGTAACTGTTGAAGAAAATACATCGATTTTACAAGCAGCAAAGAAATTCAACATGAATATCCCTACACTTTGTTATTATGAAGATTTGAATATTAAATCTGATTGTCGCATTTGTGTGGTTGAAGTGGAAGGCAGAAAAGGACTTGTTTCTTCATGCTCTACACCAGTTGCTGAAGGGATGGTTATTGTAACCAACTCCCATAGAGTTTTAAATGCTAGAAAGACTATTGTTGAATTGATTTTGTCAAATCATGACACAAATTGTACAACATGCGTTAAAAATATGAGATGCGAACTGCAAAAGTTAGCTATGAACTTAGGTATTGATGAAAATCGGTTCCCAAATGTATTTGAAAAATGCGAAATTGATGAGAACAATCCATCAATCGTAAGAAATCCAAATTTATGTATTAAATGCGGACGTTGTGTTGATGTTTGTAAAAATGTCCAAGGCACAAATGTCTTAGCTATCATGGGCAGAGGACAAGATATGACTGTTTCTGCTGTCTTTAATGAAGAGTTATCCGATGATTTTTGTACATTCTGCGGACAATGCGCAAGCGTATGTCCTGTTGGAGCTATCACAGAAAAAGATGATACTGATCTTGTTTGGAAAGCTCTTGCTGATCCTAAGAAACATGTTATCGTTCAGGTTGCACCTGCCGTACGTGTCTCTTTAGGTGAAGAAGTTAACCAAAAGATTGGAACAATTGTTACAGGTAAGATGGTATCAGCAATGAAGATTCTTGGTTTTGACCAAGTCTTTGATACTGATTTCACCGCTGACTTAACCATTATTGAAGAAGGCAATGAATTGATTCACCGCGTTACCAATGGTGGTGTATTACCAATGATGACATCATGTTGCCCTGGTTGGATCAATTATGCCGAAACACGTTACCCAGATATTTTAGATCATATCTCATCTTGTAAGTCTCCACAACAAATGTTTGGAGCACTTGCTAAATCTTACTATCCTAAAAAGAATGGTTTAGATCCTAAAGATGTATTTGTTGTTTCTGTGATGCCTTGTACAGCAAAGAAGTATGAAGCAAAACGCGAAGAAATGAGAGTTGATGAAAATAGTCCTGATATCGATGTTGTTTTGACTACACGTGAATTGGGCAAGATGATCAACCAAATGGGTATTGATTTTGAAAACTTGGATGAAAAACCATTTGATTCACCATTTGGTATCACAACAGGTGCTGCAGCAATCTTTGGAGCAACCGGTGGTGTTATGGAAGCAGCCATCAGAACAGTTTATGAAGTTGTTAATAAAAAACCATTGGAAAGTCTCGACTTTAAAGAATTAAGAGGACTTGAAGGTATCAAGGAAGCTGAAATTAATTTAGGTGGCAGCATGGTTAAAGTTGCTGTTGCACATACATTATCAATGGCTAAGATTTTATGTGATCAAGTTAGAGAAGGTACTTCACCTTATGCATTCATTGAAATCATGACATGCCCAGGTGGATGTATTGGTGGTGGTGGACAACCTTATGGAACAACCAATAAGATACGTCAGGAAAGAATTAATTCAACTTATCAAGTTGATGCTAGCATGACTTTGCGTAAATCTCATGAAAATCCTGAAGTTATCGCATTGTATGAAGATTTCCTAAAGGAACCACTAGGAGAATTATCACATCACTTACTTCATACACATTATCACGATCGCAATCACAAAGCATAAATTAATCGATTTAATGATATGATAAGGGTACACATGTTGTACCCTTTTTCAAAGCCAAACATTTGGAGGAACATATGAAGAAAAGCGACTATCTCTGGATACTCATTCTTGTTTTACTTTCTTTGATTGTCGTCATTCCACAATCAAGAGCAGTTTTTGAACAATCCACAGCGTCTTATCCGTATTTAATGGGATTTATCAAGACAGCAATTCTTGCAAGTCTTGGAGAAAGACTTGTGCATCGGATTAAGACTGGATTTTATTTTGGTGATAAAGGTATCATCTTAAAATTCATTGTTTGGGGTTTTTTAGGGATGGTTTTTGTCATTATCTTCAAATTATTTTCTAGTGGTGTCATCAGTGCACAACAAGCTCATTTGCTACCCAGTATTCAAAATACATCTTTTTTAGCTTCATTGCTCACGGCATTAATGATCAGCATACTCATGAATGTGTTTTTCGCTCCAACGTTTATGCTATTTCATCGAATCACTGATAGATACATTGAACTTGGAAATGGAAACCTCAATCAAATAGCTCATGTGAAATTTAAAGATGTTACAAACCACATTGATTTTCATGAATTTCTGAACTTTATTGTTTTAAAAACAATTCCTTTCTTTTGGATTCCCGCACATACCATTACTTTTTTACTTCCAGAAAACTATCGCGTCTTAATGGCAGCGTATCTTTCTGTTGTGCTAGGCTTCTTATTATCGATGGCTAAGTCAAGAAAAAGTGAGAAAGTCCAAGCATAAATTATGTGTTTTTTGTCTTAAAAATACAAATGACTTGACACATAACACACTTTTGATTAATATTTTTATTGGAGGCGATACTTATGGCAAAAACAAAACAATTTAAAACAGAATCAAAGAAACTTTTACATTTGATGACACATTCGATTTACACGCAAAAAGAAATTTTTTTAAGAGAACTGATCTCTAATGCAAGTGATGCGATTGACAAACGACATTTTCTATCATTAACCGATACCAACATTCCACCTGAAACCTATGAAATCTGGTTGACACCTGATGAGAAAAACAATACACTCATCATTGCTGATAATGGTATTGGGTTTACGGAAGAAGAATTGATTAACAACCTCGGAACGATTGCTGAGAGTGGTTCAAAATCATTCTTAGAGAAAATGGATCAAGAAGACATCGATCTTATTGGTCAGTTTGGTGTTGGATTTTATAGTGCATTCATGGTTGCTGATAAGGTCATCGTGGAAACAAGATCTCCTTACGCTACAACCGGATACCGATGGGTATCAAATGGAGAAACTTCATATACCATTGATGAAATAGATAGAGTTGCATTTGGTACGACAATCATCTTGCACTTAAGAGAAGATGACAAAGAAAATGAAGAAACATTTTCGACTTACACAAAAACATACACATTAAAATCTTTAGTTAAAAAATATAGCGACTATGTCAGATATCCAATCAATATGATGGTAACCAAAACTGAAGATAAAAAAGAAACTCAAGAAGTTGAAACCCTAAACCAGATGGTTCCCATCTGGAAGAGATCCAAATCCGAGATCACTGATGATGAAATGAATACTTTCTATAAACACCAATTTGGTGATTATGAAGATCCACTTAAGGTCATCCATACGAGCGTTGAAGGCATGCTGACTTATACATCATTGTTATTTATTCCTAAAAAAGCTCCCTATGATTTCTATAGTGAAAAGTATGAAAAGGGACTTCAACTTTATTCCAAAGGTGTGTTTATCCAAGATAAGAATAAAGACTTATTACCTGACTACTTCAAGTTTGTCAAAGGACTCGTTGACTCATCAGATATATCACTCAATATTTCACGTGAACTATTACAACAGAATCATCAAGTCAAAAAGATAGCTGCTCATTTAGAGAAGAAAATCAAGAGTGAGCTGGAAAATATGCTAGCACACGAAAAAGAAACATATATCACTTTCTATGATAACTATAAGAATGCATTGAAATATGGTATTTATGAAAGCTACGGCTTAAATAAAGAAAAACTGCAAGACTTGATATTATTCAAAACCAACAAGAGTGATGACTACCTCACATTAAAAGAATATATCGAGAGAAAACAAATTGACCAGAATGCAATCTATTATGCAACAGGTAAATCTAAACAAAGTATTTTAAATCTTCCTCAAATGGACATGATGAAGGATAAAGATATTGAAGTATTACTATTCACCGATGAAATCGATGAATTCATGATCCAAGTCATGCAATCCTATAATGAAGTACCATTCAAATCCATTTCTCAAGCAGATACAGATTTAATGGATGAGACTAAGAAAGAAGACTTAAAGTCTAAAGAAAAAGAAAACAAAGATATCTTAAAAGCTATCAAGAAGGCACTTAAAGATAAGGTGAAAGATGTCAAACTGTCTTATCGTTTGAAGGAATCAGCAGTTTGTCTTGTTTCAGGTGAAGGTATTAGTATGGAAATGGAAAAAGTGCTCAAGCAGATGCCAAATGCTAAAGATATTCATGCAGATAAAATTCTAGAAATTAATCCCAATCACGAACTATTCCAAGCTTTAAAGACTATATATGAAAAAGACAACAAGAAAATTGATGATTATGCAAGTATTCTTTATCATCAAGCTCTACTGATTGAAGGATTACCGATTGAAGATCCAACTGAGTTTTCCAATAACCTTGTAAAACTCATGATTGAGTCGTCAAAATAATGTGAATTAAGGGGATATAAAATATTCCCTTTTTTGTTATATTAATATTTTAATCACTTTCGTGATATCATAGTACTGAATGGTGGGGGATTTTTTCCCAACTTAGATATTGACTAGAAAATAAATGAGGGATCCCTTATTATGAATCGTTTATCAATCATCGAAAATCTTAAAGAATCAATGAAATCAAAAGAGCCAATTATTGGTGTATGTATCGGTAATGGACGCTCAGGACAACAAGCTTCCTTTGGGGGAGCTGATTTATTGCTTGCTCTAAATGCTGGTCGATTTAGAATGAGTGGTGTAACATCCATAGCGGCCATGCTTCCTTTTTCCAATTCTAATGACATGGTTTTTGAATTTGCGCATCATGAGGTCATCCCTAGAGTTGATAATATTCCTATCATATTTGGAGCTTGTGCTCAAGATCCCACATATACACATGAAGAACTGATAGAAAAATTGATTCATGCTGGTTTTGATGGGATTAATAATTTTCCTTCGGTCAGTTTAATTGATGGTCAATATCGCGAATTCCTAGAAGAAAACAACGAAGGCTTTGAAAAAGAAGTCGATCTAATGCGCTTGGCAGTAAAAATGGACTTATTTACTGTTGGGTTTGCCGTTACATTAGAAGAAGCCATTGAAATGGCAAAAGCGAATGTTGATGTCTTATGTCTTCACTTTGGATGGACGTATATCAACCGTCCTAGCGAAGATGAACTAGGACCTTATGTCGATCGACAGATCACTATGGCGAATCTTGTTTTTGAAAAAATTCTAGAAATCAAACCTGATATTATCCCTACAATCTACGGTGGATCAATCGTAAGAGACCCAGAAGTCATGTCACGTTTTTATAATGAAACATCAGCTGTTGGTTATATAGGTGGTTCAGTCTTTGAAGTAACTCCTGTTGAAAACAGCATTAAAGATGCCACTAAGAGATTCAAAAGCGTTAATCGAGTTATGGAACTTGAAAAAGAAAACGAAGTCTTAAAACAGCACCTCATGGGTAAAAAAGGTGTCACAACTGTTACAGGAAACAGTCAGGTCATCAAAGAGTTGAGTGATCTGATCATTAAGATATCAAATTATGACAACAATGTTTTAGTTACAGGAGAAAATGGATCGGGTAAAGATTTAGTGGTTAAAGCAATACACTACAACTCAAACCGTGCCATTCATCCTATCATTAAAGTCAATTGCGCATCCATCCCTAAAAACTTAATTGAAAGCGAACTTTTCGGTCACGAAAAAGGTGCCTTTGTTGGTGCTGACAAACAACATATAGGTAGATTTGAATCTGCCAATCATGGCACGCTCTTTTTAGATCACATTACAGAGCTTGACCTGGATGTGCAAGCGAAAGTCTTAAGAGTCATTCAAGATAATGAATTTGAACGTGTTGGTGGAGATGAAACCATCCACATCGACGTGCGTATTCTTTCAACAACCAATAAGAGCGTCTATAAAGAAATAGAAGAAAAAAGATTTAGAGAAGATTTGTTCTATCTTCTCAATGTCATTACACTCGAACTTCCACCTTTAAGATCACATAAAGAAGATATCCCCTTATATGTTTCAACATTTATGGAAGTCATCAATGAAAAACACAATTCAAACATTTCTGTTTCCTCACGTGTGATGAATGCTTTTATGAATTATGACTGGCCAGGCAATGTGAGAGAACTGAAAAATGCTCTAGAGAGAGGTGCAATCCTTTGCGATCATGACTTATTGGATATTCAATTTCTACCTGCATCATTTTATGGATTGATTCCAATTGACGATACAGTGAACTATATTAAGAATTCCTCCATGGTCATTGAAAAGGAACTCATACTTAATGAACTATCAAAAACACAGTGGAATCAGACGAGAGTTGCTGAGAAATTAGGTATGACTCGTAGAACACTATATAATAAGATAAAAAAGTACGGTTTACAAAAAAAAGTTTAAGGTAAATAAAAACAAGAGTGGGAAACAAAATTCCCACTTTTTAATCGATAAATGTTGAATAGTACAATATATAGTTTTAAATTCAAACAAAGTGAGCAATAATTTCTCACTTCTCATTATTTATTAATAAAAGGCCAAAAAAGTGGGAAAATTTATTCATATTGACAGTGAAAACGCTTTACTTTATAATCAGGTTGCGTACATTCGAAGAAGAATGTTACAGATGAATAAGGAGGATAGAAAATGTCTAAGAAAGTTGTTGTTTTAGGAACGCTCGATACTAAGGGCAATGAATTCAAATTTTTGAAGGATATCATTGAAGCCCAAGGCGTTAAGACAATTGTTGTAGATGCAGGTATATTTGAACCTACATTCACACCAGATGTGTCTAATTTTGATGTTTGCAAGGCTCAAGGCGCTGATTTATTAAAGCTAAGAGAAGTTAATGACAGAGGAACAAACGTATTAACCATGATGAAGGGTGCTGCTAAAATCGTTGTTGATCTTTATGAAAAAGGCGAAGTTGGCGGGATTATCTCTTTAGGTGGTTCAGGTGGATCATCAATTGCTGCTCATGTTATGCAACAATTGCCTGTTGGAGTTCCTAAGTTGCTCGTTTCAACCATGGCAGCTGGAGACGTATCTCCATATGTTGGCGTTAAAGACATCATGATGATGTACTCAATCGTTGATGTTGCTGGTTTAAACAATATTCTTCGTGATATCTTAACAAATGCTGCTTTAGCAATTGCTGGTATTGTCAAGAATAAAAAAGAAATTGAAAAATCGACTAAACCTTTGATTGCTGCTACAATGTTTGGTGTAACTACACCTTGCGTGACAACAGCACGTGAATATTTAGAATCACAAGGTTATGAAGTTGTTGTATTCCATGCTACCGGTTCAGGTGGAAAATCAATGGAAGGTTTAATTAAGTCAGGATATTTCACAGGCGTTCTAGATATTACAACGACTGAATGGTGTGATGAACTTGTTGGTGGCGTTCTAAATGCAGGACCTCATCGTTTAGATGCTGCTTCATTAGGTGGCGTTCCACAAGTTGTTTCAGTTGGTGCACTTGACATGGTTAACTTTGGACCTGTTGATACAGTTCCAACTAAGTTTGAAGGACGTAATTTTTATGTTCACAATTCAACAGTTACATTAATGCGTACAACTGTAGAAGAAAATGCTAAACTTGGAGAAATCATTGCTAAGAAAGTTAGCCAATCAGTTGGTAATGCAGCATTCTTTATTCCTCTTAAGGGCGTTTCAATGATTGATGCAGTCGGTATGCCTTTCTTAGGTGTTGAAGAAGATAAAGCATTATTTAATGCAATTCGCAAAAACTTAGATACTAAAAAGGTTGAATTAATTGAGCTTGATCAACACATCAATGATAATGAATTTGCTTTAGCACTTGCTAAGAAATTAATTGAACTCATTAATAAATAGAAAAGGAGAATAAAAAATGGCTTTCACAATTGAAGAAATTCGTTCACGTTTACTTGATCAATTGAAGCAAGGACGCGCAATTGTTGGTGCCGGTGCAGGTACTGGTATCTCAGCAAAATGTGCTGAAAAAGGCGAAGTTGATATGATTATCATTTACAACTCAGGTCGTTATAGAATGGCTGGTAGAGGATCTCTTGCAGGCTTAATGCCTTATGGTGATGCAAACCAAGTTGTTGTAGAAATGGCTCGTGAAGTACTTCCTATCGCTAGAAAGACTCCAGTTTTCGCAGGCGTTTGCGGTACAGATCCATTTAGAGATATGACTTACTTTTTAAGAGATTTAAAGAATATGGGCTTTTCAGGTGTTCAAAATTTTCCAACAGTGGGACTTATTGATGGTAATTTCCGTGCTAATTTAGAAGAAACTGGTATGGGTTATCAATTAGAGATCGATATGATTCGCGAAGCACATAAGCAGGGCTTATTTACAACACCTTATGTATTTAATACAGATGATGCTGTGAAAATGGCTGAAGCTGGAGCTGATTGTCTAGTTGCTCACATGGGATTGACAACTAAGGGTTCAATTGGTGCACACACTGCACTTACTTTAGATGATTGTGTTGTTAAAATTCAAGAAATTCATGATGCAGCCATCAAAGTAAATCCAGACATTTTAGTTATTTGTCATGGTGGACCTATTGCTGAACCAGAAGATGCAAAATATGTATTAGCAAGAACTAAGGGCATTGCTGGTTTCTTCGGAGCTTCAAGCATTGAACGTCTACCAACAGAAATAGCAATTACCAATCAAGTTAAGAACTTCAAAAAACTAGTAGTATAAAAAAAAATAGGAGAAAACAAATGAAATTAAACAAATTTTTATTAGCAGTTGCAATTAGTGTAGGTGTTTTGGCAGGGTTATTTCAGGTTTTAGTTCAAGTTTATCCAACAGTCGTTGCTAATTTTCCATTAGCAGGCATTGGTGTTGCTGGATTCTTAGGTTGGGCAACTTTCTATGCAGCTGGCGGTAAAAAAGAAGGATTCATCAAAGGTACTGCAGCTAACCTTACTGGTATTTTCTGGGGTGTTGCAATCGTATTTATTTGGAACTTATTCAATTTTAATAATTTAGGCGCTTTTATCGCTGTTGCGATTGGTGCTGGTATGATGTGCTTCCAAGCTCACATTAAGTTATTAAGCTTTATTCCTGGTGCTTTCATTGGAGCTTCTACATTCTTTGCTCTAGGTGCTACAATTACTGGTGCAACTTTATTTCCAGCTGCAATTGGTCTTTTAGTCGGTTTGGCATTCGGTTGGCTTTCTGAAGTTGTTGCTGTTTATTTAAACGGTAAATTTGAAGGCGCTAAAAAATAATAATTCTTAAATGAATAATAAAGAAGACCGGTTCAATTGAACTGGTCTTTTGTTTGTTCTTCTTGTTTTTGTTTTCTTTGTTTTTCAAAAAAGTAGGGTATTTCAGGTGTGATGAAATAAAACAGGATGATTCCCGTAATCAAACCACCTAAATGGCCGTAGACACTAATGTTAGGAACAAGAAATGTAATGGCTAGATTGATAATTGTCATTTGTCTAATTGAACGAATGGTTTGTTTATTGAACCATTTGGATCTGGTGAACGTGAGTAGAAGCATACCACCCATGATACCAAAGATTGCTCCACTGGCACCAACTGTTATTTGATCTTGTGCACCAAATAAGACGACCAGTAAACTAGAACCTATACCAGAAACAAAATAGAGCAAAGCATATTTTTTTGGTCCGAGGATCAGTTCCATCTGCCCTGCTAAGTAAAAGATTGCAAATGAATTCACTAGAAAATGGATAATACTCCCATGGAGAAACATGACAGTAAGTAAACGATAATACTCATGGAATTGAGTAATAAGTAAAGGATTTAGACCGCCATATTTAATCAATGTAACAATTGAAAAATTACCATCGATAAATAGAATGACAGTCATTATAAGATTGATGAAAAGGATAGAACTTGTAATGGGTTGGTATTTGATAAATCGTTTTATTTTTATTAGGGCATTCATAGGCTATATTCTCCTCTATTGACCATTATACAAGTGATGACGGATTGATACAAGCCAAATAGCATTGTATGGGATTTTATGGTTTATGTAAATGAGTATTTTACAGCATTTATAAGAGTGATTTCATTTATAAATGGTAAGATAAAAATAAGGAAGTGATAACATGCCAAAATATGAAGCTCCAAAGTATGAAGTGATTAAAAAAGATCGAAAATTTGAGATTAGACTATACGAAGAATTTGATACGACCTCAGTAGATGAAAAGAAATTATCTGGTTATAGTGGTTTTAATCTTTTATTTAGCTATATTAGTGGGAACAATCAAAATCAAGAAAAAATCTCGATGACAGTGCCTGTCATCAATGAATTTAATGAGTCATCGATGTCTATGGAATTTGTTGTTCCATCAAAATATAAAGGAACAAATATTCCAATCCCAACGAATCCAAATCTTATAACAAAGCATTACCCTAAACATCATGCAGCGTCTATTTCTTTTTCAGGTCTTAGCACTTCTAGACACGTGGAAAAAGAAAAGAATAAACTTGATGTTTGGATGAAAGACAATCACGTTGTATCCACAGGACCATATCGGCTTGCTAGATTCAATACACCTTTTAGTCTCCCTTTTTTGAGACATAATGAGATTATTGTTGATATTGAGTATACAAAAGAGTAGAGATGCTCTTTTTTCTTCAAAATAGATAAGTGGTGTTATAATAGAAGAATTAAGAATGAAAAAAGGAAATCAACATGGAAGATAATCTATCTGAAGAACGTAAGCTGCAAACTGAGTTAACGAAAAAAGATCATTATATTCAAGCTATCAAGTTTTTGTTGTTCTCAATGTCTGCAGGTGCTATTCAAGCTATATCATTTACATTACTATTTGAAATTGCACATTTTGTCTATTGGCCCGCTTATCTCATTGCACTAACACTATCTGTTTTATGGAATTATACGTTAAACCGAAAGTTCACTTTCAAGTCAGCAAACAATATTCCGATTGCGATGATGAAAGTCGCTGGATATTATGCATTATTTACACCACTGTCAACTTGGTGGGGAGATGCCTTGACAGGCATTGGATGGAATGCATATCTTGTGTTATTCATTACGATGGTGATCAACTTGATTACTGAATTCTTATTTACGAAGTTTTATGTTTACCACAACGCAATCAATACAGCAGTTAAACACAAAAAATAAACCCCAACTGGGGTTTTTATTTTTCCATTTTATGCCAGAATTCAGAAAGTGAACCACTTAATTGTTTTTGATTTCTTGCAACTGTATAATGCTTCCATTCAGGCGGGTATAACTTGCGATAAGAGGCTTGACTGAAACGATCGTCAATCAAGATGGCGACACCATAATCAGAGGCAGTACGAATGACTCTACCTACAGCCTGAATGACTTTATTCATCCCGGGATATTGGTAAGCATAATCAAATCCTTTTTTAAACTGCTCTTGATAATAGGTTTTAAGTTGATTGTTGGTCTCATTGATCATAGGAAGTCCAACACCAACGACGATGACGCCATTGAGCATATCGCCGATATAATCGATACCTTCAGCAAACATACCACCCATCACAAAAAATGCCAATTGTGAACGTTCGATTTGAATCTTGAATTTTTCAATCATCAAATCCCTTAACATATGTTCCATATCTCTTTTTTGAATGAGGATATCAGCAGGTATGTCAACAGGCAATTGTTCTAAAACTTGATTCAAGTACTGATAAGAGGGGAAGAAAACGATATAATTTCCCTTTTTTGAATTGACCACAGAAACAATTGTATCGACAACTCCTTGGATGGATTGTAAGCGATCCTGATACCTTGTAGAGATATTATCCATGATGATAAGCTTTAATCTTTGATGGTCAAAAGGTGATTGAATCTTTAAAGTTTCACCTTCGTTTTGTGTGAGTAATTCTTGGTAGTAATCGATAGGATAAAGCGTTGCACTAAAGAAAACAGAACCATACGTTTTATTCTTAAGAGTATCTAAGATAAATCTTGATGCATCCAAACATTGTATTGTTAAAAATATATCATCATCAACTTTTTCAATATTGGTTAGGTATGAGTCATTATAGTACTCATAGATTTTCGTGAAGCCTAATATGGATAAATATCCTTCCAAAACATCAGCCTTCCTAGGATACCTCGGATTCTCTTTGAGTGCATTTTCAATTTTCTTCATCAAATATTTGAGAGTCTCGTAAAAAGCGTTGTTAAGCGATTTTGAGGACATGAATGGTTGATCAATTAATGATTCTTCAAAGGTATCATAGATATCTAAAACATGTTTAACACCGGTTCTAATCGTTGGTTTCAGTTTAGATCCCAATCTTCTTAATTTAATAAAATCTGATTTGACTAGTGTTGAGGAATACATGTCTCTCGATCGAGTAACAAGATTATGAGCTTCATCAATTAGAATCAATGGTTTATAGTTTTGCTCGTCAAAATAGCGAATCAGATGTGTTCTTGGATCAAAAACATAATTATAATCACAAATAATGACATCAACAAAATAGGAAACAAATAGACTAAATTCAAAAGGACATATCGTATGCTTTTTAGCATACCTTTCAACAACTGATCTTCGCATCAACTTTTCATTTTGAAAGATATCTTTTGTTGCTTTTTGTAGTCTGTCAAAAAAACCTTTGGCATACATACATTTTTCAGGATCACATTCCCTTTTATCTAAAAAGCAAATGGAGTCTTTAGATGTTATCTCCAAGGTTTTCGTTTCTAATGTGCCTTCATGCAACATATCCATTGAGTCCAAAGCAATTTGCTTTCCAACTGTTTTTGCTGTCAAATAGAATATCTTTTGCGTGTTATCATTTAACGCTTTTAAGCTTGCAAAAAGGGTTGCCATGGTTTTACCAATGCCAGTTGGAGCAATTGCATATAAAATGTCTTGATCCATCATTGTCTGATAAACAGCACTCATCATCTCCCGCTGTCCTCTTCGATAGGTGTCAAAAGGGAAAACCATTTCACCAAGAGATATCAATTTTAATTGATCGTGCTCAAAAAGAATATCTAACCAAACCAAATATTTTGTTATGGAATCTAAGAAGAATGATTCCAGTTCTTCAACATGAAAAATGTATTCAAAATGACGTTGTTGATAATCACTTAGTTGAATATAGGTAACACGCCCATCAATTTCAGTCAACTCTTCGTTTTTCATGTACATGTAAGCATACATTTTAAGTTGGGACAGATGCTCTTGATGTACTTCAAATAATTCTTCAAAAATATTAAATCTCGATGATTTGATTTCTTGAATGGTCGTATAGCTATCAATCAATAAAAGGCCATCAATGCGACCTGATATGAGCAGATTATGAGAATCATCTTGAAACCCAATTTGAATGGGTACTTCAGCCTGATCCTTTGATCCATATTGGTTTTGTATGTATTGGTGTGCTCTGGTTCCTTCAAGTAAAGAAACATTTTGAAAGGTTTCACTACTTAAATCACCAGATGCATAGAGATAAGAAACCAAATCACCAACACCAATTTTGTACTGTTTCATTTTTTACTCACTTTTTTAATCAATAGATTACACTTATTATATCGCTAAATTCGCAACTTAAGGAAAACTTAATATATTTATCTAATCGTTTCAGAAAACTCCCTCTTCAAAGGATTAAGTGGGAGATGAATGAAACCCCAATTATAACACTTTAAAATCTGTATAAATAATTGCCTTTTTCTTATTAATATATGATATAATATGTATATAGGTCGTCGTATACTAAATGGGGTGGTTAAGATGAAATTAGATAATAATAATCATTCAGTGTTCAAGATGTATTATTATCTTATTTTAGTCGTTAAGTATCGCAGACGTGTCTTAAATGAAGAGATATTAGACTATCTCATCGACAGATTCGTGTTCATTGGCAAAAGTTATAATCTTCATTTGGAAGAAATGAACCATGACGAAGATCATGTTCATATCTTATTTAGAGCAGAACCCAACAGTGAACTCTCCAAATTCATTAATACCTATAAGAGTGCAACTTCAAGAACGATTAAACAATTATTTCCATATGTGACTAAGAAACTGTGGAAATCACAGTTTTGGTCAAGAAGTTTTTGTCTAATCACAACCGGTGGTGTTACCACAGAGATCATTCGCACTTATATCGAAAACCAAGGTGAAAAAGATGAATGAAACCATCAAAGGTTATGTCTATAAACTCAAGCCTACAACTAAACAAATTCATCTCATTCATCAAACATTTGGCTGTGTCAGAAAAATGTGGAATATGCTCCTTTTAGAAAGAAAGTCTATCTATGAACTTTACGGAAAGTACCCTGAGTTGTTAAATAGTCATCAGTATATGAATCCTAAATACATCAAGGAACAACTTTCTTATATGTATGATGTGGACTCTCAAAGTCTAACGACTGCTTGGCTACATCTGAAACAAGCCTACAGCAACTTCTTCAATAAGTCTCATGATGAGCCTCAATATAAATCGAGACATAACCCTATACAGTCTTATACAACCCATACCACCAATGATAATATCCGTATCAAAGGAACTTATCTCAAACTCCCTAAACTAGGACTCGTTAAGATTAAACTCCATAGAGAGTTACCTCAAGGATCTGTCATTAAGGCAGCAACCATCAAGAAAGATGGAAAGCATTACGATGTATCTTTAAGAGTTGAGTATAATCTTTTAACACAACCAGAGAAAACATTTGAAAGAGCGATTGGTCTAGACTATACCCTTCAAGGTCTTTATATGGATAGTGAAGGACATCAAGCAGATTATCCCAATTACTATAAGAAAGCACTTGAAAAGTTAGCTAAAGAACAAAAGATCTTATCTAAGAGAGTTAAAGGATCAAGTAACTACTTGAAACAAAGAGATAGACTATCAACTCTACATCTTCACATCAAGAATCAACGGAAAGACTTTTTACATAAAGCATCTAGATATTTGGTAAATACCTATGATCTAATCGGTATCGAGACACTGGATTTAACTGAAATGGCGAAAACCAAGCATTTCAGAAAATCCATCTACGATACATCATTTGGTACATTCACAAGATATCTTGAGTATAAAACAAAAGATTTGGGAAAGACTTTAATCAAGATTGATAAGTATTATCCATCCACGAAGACCTGTAGTGAGTGTGGAAGAGAGCGTGATATTAAACTTTCTGAACGCATATATCATTGTGAGTGTGGACATAAGATGGATAGAGACCTAAATGCAGCAATTAATATTGGTGTTCAAGGCTTAATAAAATATGTAACCAAAGCGTATGGAACAGACGCTTATAGCTTGGTCAATTAGCAGACACTAGTCTGCTTTACCCAAGAAGCCCCCACTTCTAATGAGTTTCATTAAGTGGTGGGAGTAGTTCACAACTTTCATAACCAATGAAGCGTTGATAGATTTAATTTTTAATGGTAAAATGAATTTGCTTATAAATGTCTATTTTATATTTTATATATAAGTTAGGTGCGAATTGATCATATGACTGGATTTGCTGAAAAAGTGTTTAACAAATGGTAGACTAATTAGAGGTGAATGGTTTGTGTAACAATACTAAAATTCAACGATTCGTGATAATTATTAGTTATATTACTAGAGGAATTTCCATTCTTCTTATTGGGATATTTTTTATCTTATTATTTTCGCCAGGTGGCCATTTCAATCATCCACACGTTGAATCTCTAGACTATTTGTTGCTTCTTTTTATACCACTGCTTTATGGATTTGGAGCATTTTATTCCTTTAAAAATGAATTAGTCAGTGGTATCGTTATATTCATTAGTTTTGTTGGTTTCAACACAGTTATTTACTTGATTGATCAAACAACTACTGTTTCTCTCCAATACACATTTTTGTTAATACCTTCTATTCTTTTTGTAACAATGTACATGTTTAGAAAACATGAAGAAGTAAGAGAAAGCGAGTATAATCGATTATTTGGTGAATTTGAAAACTTAAGCCAAAATTACAAAATTGTTCAAAGTATGCTAGATATCACACCTGAAATGCTCAAAGATGACAACTTAGACAACCTTTTACAATTAATCTTAGAAAGAGCAATTGAAGTCATTCCTAAAGCACAGTCAGGTAGCATTCTAATCCGAGATAAAGATCAGATGGTATTTCGAGCAGTTGTTGGATATGATATTGAATTACTTAAAAAAGTAAATCTTCGATTTGAAGATATGTATCAATCTAAATTAGGAAATCTATTTGAACCAACGGTTATTCGTGATATTAAAACCTTTAATAGAGCCAATCTTGATTCGAAAACAGCACAGGAGCTTGACAGTCAAAATGCATTGATTGCCAAGTCTGTTTTGACTTGTGCTATTACTGTCCGTAATGAAGTTTATGGTTTTATCAACCTAGACAACATCGAGGATTTCGATGCATTTCAAGATAAAGACAAAATTTACATTAAACATTTAGCTCAGCAAATCGAAATGGCACTTAAAAACCAAATTCTTGTTGAAGATATTTACAAATTATCAAAATTTGATTCGCTAACTGGTGCATATACAAGACAACAACATCAGACAGTTTTACATGAGCTTTTTGAAAAGTCGAAAAAATCAAAATCTCCATTTTCCATTTGCGCATTGGACATAGATAATCTTAAAATTATCAATGATCAATATGGACACGAAGTTGGAGATTCATATTTGATACAATTTAGTAAAGTAATCTTAGAACAACTCCAAGAAATTGAGTTTTTTTCAAGAACTGGCGGAGATGAATTTATACTCGTCATACCTAAGTGCAACAAACAGTGTGCTGAAAAAAGGATGAGTGAGATTAGAGGAAAAACGAGTCAAAATCCACTCATCATCGGCAAAGAAATTATCCCAATTAATTATGGTTGCGGAATTGCTTCCTTTTTAGAGGACAGTGAATATCTAGATGAATTGCTCAGTTTATCAGATAAATATCTCTACATGGAAAAAAAGCAAAGAGAATAACTTGTGCTATTTGGACTTTCACACCATGTGAAAGTCTTCTTTTTTATGATTGTTTAAAGTTAGTGAATCTGTGTGAATAAAAAACAACTCAGACAAAAAAATAAAATCTATTTTCAATCAAGCTATCTCAAATACCAAGCAAAAGCGTTATAAAGCCATTGCCCGCTAACATTAAAAAAATGCGCTAAATTAAATAAAAAAAACTTTCTCTAAATGAGTTGCAAACCATGAAAACAACCGTTATAATAAACACTAAACAATGATACATTATTTAAGGATTACTCAAGTACTAAAAAGAAAATTATCTGAAAAAAATATCATTTTTGTTTCATAAAAGGTGCTTATTAGTGGAGCACTATTCTATGTTCGAATAGAATATATTGAAACAATGAAAATAAGAGGTGGATAAGATGTTTGTATTAAAGAGAAACGGTTCAAAAGAAACATTTGATCTTCAAAAGATAGCGAACGCTATGCTTAAGGCATACAAGAATGTTGGCGCTGACTTTTCTGAAGAGGATTGCATAAAGCAAGCACAAGAAATCACTAAGGCATATCCAAAGAATCAAGAAGTGAATATTGAAACAATTCAAGATGACGTTGAATTGTATTTAATGAAGAAAAAGCAATTTGAAGCAGCAAAAGCATACATCAAATATCGCGAAAAACAAAAGGTTGAACGTGAAAATCCATGGTTTGATAATGATGAACGCCAAGATTTGATTTTAAGCAAATACCTGATTCCAGGAGAAACAAAAAGAGATTTTATCAAGAGAGTTGCTTTTGGCAACTCAGCACTTGAAAAAATCTTAAGACATAAGGAAGCTATTTTTGGTGGTAGAAACCTTTATGCGATAGGCAGAGATGGCAATATTACAGGTAGTAATTGCTATGTGACAGAAGATCCTCAAGATAGTTTGGAAAGTATCTATCGTGCTGACTACCAAATTGCTCGCACATATAGTTATGGTGGCGGTCAAGGTATGAATCTATCTAATATCCGTCCAAAGGGTGCTAAGGTCAATAACACAAGTAATACAACACCTGGTGTTATGGTGTTTGCTGAAAAGTATTCTCATACGACATTATCTACTCAACAAGACAATAGACGTGGCGCTCTCATGCTCGTTTTAAATATTGATCATCCCGATATCATCGATTTTATTACAACCAAGCTTGATTTGAATAAGGTCAATGGAGCCAATATCAGCATAGCTCTTAAAGATGATTTCATGCAAGCAGTTCAAAATGATCAAAAATGGACAATGCGTTTTGAAACCCCTTATGAAAAAATAGAAAAGTCAATACGTGCTAAAGATTTACTAGAACTCATTGGATATGCTGCGCATACCATGGGAGATCCAGGTGTAGTCTTTATCGATCATATGAATGATTATCATTTTTTAAGTGAATATCCTGATGTTTGCTTTACTGCAACAAACCCTTGTGGAGAACAACCACTTATGGCGCATGGATCATGCAATTTGGGAAGTGTGAACCTAAACGCATTTGTCAAAGATGCATTTACTGATCATGCAGCTTATGATTGGGATCGATTTGATTTTGTTGTTGCTGAAATGATTGGAGCTCTAGATGATTTACTGACGATGCTAGGTGATCGTCATGCGCTACCTGAACAAAGAGAACACGTTAAACAATATAGAGAAGTTGGACTTGGAGTTATGGGTCTTGCAGATTTATCATTAAGCATGAGATTACCTTATGGTACTCCAGAATTCCTTGATTTTTTAGATGTATTAATGAGAAGAATGCTGAATACAGCAACTAAAAAGAGTGCACTTCGTGCAAATGAATTAGGTGTATTCCCAAGATTTGATTATGAGAAAATTTCATCTTCTAAGTTCTATAAAGACACTATAGATGCAGATACGGATGAATTAGTCAAAAAGTATGGTATGAGAAACAGCCGTTTAATTAGCATTGCTCCTACCGGATCTATTTCTAATATATTTGGTGTTAGCGGAGGCGTTGAACCATTCTTTCAAATTAATTATACAAGACGTATTGTTAGCATGTTTGAAGAAGAAAAAACGATCACTGTCTGGGAAAAGACACCGCTTGCACTTGCAAAAGCAATGTTTGTTGAACCAGTGAAATTGCCCGATTGGGCACTGATTACCTCACAAAATCTTGATTTCATGGATCGAGCAAATGTTCAGGCAACGATTCAAAAATATGTAGACACAGCAATCAGTTCAACCTTCAACTTAAATAATAGCGCAACGATTGATGATGTCATGAACATTTACTTGACAGCATGGTCTAAGGGATTAAAAGGTGCTACAGTATTTAGAGATAGATGTGCTAAAATCGGCATTTTAGCTGGCATCAATGAAAACACCGAAGATCTAAATCCTGCAACTCCTCCACATACACATGTGGAAGAAAAATGGACCAATAAGAAGACTGGCGATGTTAAAGAATATGTAACGCATATAACCATTAGCAGCAGTGGTCAGATTCCAGAAAAAATTGAAAGAGAATTATGCCCACTATGTGGTGATGTTCTGATTAAAAAACAAGGATGCATTCAATGTAACAATCCGGAATGTGTTTATGAGAAGTGTGCAATCTAAAAACGATGAAAACACCTTGAATTTGAGGTGTTTTTTTAATCATTGAAGCAACCATTTCTTTAATGGTATAATTAGTTCAACGGAGGTATTCAAATGAAAAACATACAAACACTCAATGCACCACAAGCAGTTGGCCCTTACAGTCAAGGTGTACTTGTCAAAGATACGCTTTATGTATCTGGACAAATTCCTTTTATTCCTGAAACGATGACCTTGGTATCCAGCGATATTTCCGATCAGACAAGACAAAGTTTATCAAACATTTTAGCTATCGTTGAAGCTGCAGGACTAAAGAAAGAAGATATCGTTAGATGTGGTGTCTTTATGACGGATTTATCTGATTTTTCGAAGATGAATGTAATCTATGCTGAGTTTTTTGGCAATCATAAGCCAGCCAGAGCAGCTGTCGAGGTTAGAAGATTACCAAAAGATGTTTTAGTTGAAATTGATGCTATTGCTATTAAGTCATAAGAAGTGAAAAAGAATAGACATAAGCTGATTATTCTTTTATTTATTGCTGCACATGTCATTTTTTTCGTTATGACATTGATTCAACCATCGATTGTTGAAGGCGTATCATTAAAGATGTTTGATCTGATGATGTTTAAAGGTTATGATCTGGCATATGCTACAACATTTATAAATGAGATCAGCAATCGAGGAAGAAACATCTATTTATTTGTTCAAATACCTTTAGATTTTTTGTATCCATTGCTTTTATCAATATTTTTTAGTCTGTTCTTCTACGAACAAACAAAGAGTAGAGATTTAGCATTTCTTGGATTTGCAACAATGATTTTTGATTATATGGAAAATATATTTATTATCCTGATATTAACATCAACGAATTTATCATCTAATATTGTTGGTATAGCAAGTAAGGCAACCATCACAAAAGGTATATTTTATGCACTTAATTATGGTATTACAGTCTTTTTGTTAATAAGATGTAGATATAAAAAAGGGTGTCCAATCAAAAATAGACTTAAAACAAAAGATAAATAACAATAACTATTAAGTGAAACGAATGAATGAGGTGATTATTATGGATGTGTTGAAGCATAACAGGATTGCGTGGGATAAACAGGTTGAATGTAAAAACATTTGGACAGTACCTGTTAATCATGAAACCATTGAAAAAGCAAGATTAGGTGAGTTTTCGTTATTATTAACACCAAGAATACCCGTGCCAATGGCTTGGTTTGGTAATGTCAAAGGCAAAAAGATTTTATGTCTAGCCTCTGGTGGAGGACAGCAAGCACCTACTTTAGCTGCTGCTGGTGCACATGTAACTGTCTTAGATAACAGCCCCAATCAGCTTAAGCAAGATGAATTTGTGGCTAAAAGAGAAAATTTGGATATCAAACTTATTCAAGGCGATATGAGAGACTTATCAGTTTTTTCCGATGAAACATTTGATTTAATCTTTCATCCTGTTTCCAATTTATTTGTTGATGATGTCAATACAGTATGGAAAGAAGCTTATCGTGTCTTAAAGAAACAAGGAAGATTACTTTCGGGATTTTGTAATCCAGTTCTATTCATCTACGATTACTCAGCATGGGAAAGCACTCATGAGTTTATCACAAAATACAAAATACCATATTCAGATATCGATCAATTGCCAAAAGAAGAACTAGAAAAAAGAATTAAGGATGAAGATCCACTTGAATTTGGTCATTCACTAGATGATCAGATAGGAGGACAAATCAAAGTTGGGTTCTCCATTCATGGTTTTTATGAAGACATGTTTGGCAAAGAGTTTTTAGATGATTACATTCCAACTTTTATTTCCACATTAGCCATTAAATAGATGAAAACTAAATTCACTCGAATTTGGTTTTTTTTATGGTTTTTTTCACATATTTAGATCTCAAGCCAAAGTTCATTAAAAGTTCACAAAGTTACTTTACAATAGAAGCATAACATTAGGAGGTATAGACATGTTACAACTAAAAAATATCAAAAAAGATTATATGGTCGCTGGGAAACCAGTACCAGCGCTTAATGGCATTAGCTTAGAATTTCAAAAGAATGAATTCGTTGCTATTTTAGGTGCTTCAGGAAGTGGAAAGACAACACTGCTTAACATCATTGGTGGACTCGATCGATACACAAGTGGTGATTTACTTGTTGATGGTAAATCAACACAGGAATTTTCAGATAACAATTGGGATGCATATCGTAATGCAACCATTGGTTTTGTTTTTCAAAATTATAATCTAATTTCCCATTTATCAGTTTTAGATAACGTAGAAATGGCATTAAGATTATCTGGTGTTGCTGCTAAAGAACGTAAGGAAAGAGCAACCAAAGTGCTTGTTGAAGTTGGATTAGCAGATCATATCCATAAGAGACCCAATCAGCTATCGGGTGGACAAATGCAGCGTGTTGCTATTGCTAGAGCACTAGTCAATAATCCAATGGTATTACTTGCTGACGAACCATCTGGAGCACTAGATAGTAAAACGAGTCATCAAATTTTGGAATTGATTAAAGAAATCTCAAAAGATAGATTGGTTATTATGGTCACGCATAATTCTGAGTTGGCCAATGATTTTTCTGATCGAATAGTCCAACTTGTTGATGGTAGAGTCGTTGAAGATTCCAGACCAGTTCAAATTAAGTCTGATAAGGTTGTTAATGACAAAATGCTCAATAAAAAGACTTCGATGAGTTATCTAACAGCACTTAAAACTAGTTTTAAAAACTTACTTACAAAAAAAGGAAGAACTTTGATTACTGCAATCGCAGGTAGTATAGGTATTATTGGTATTGCGCTCGTCTTATCTATTTCTACAGGTATGACAAGTTATGTTAATGAAATGCAAAGTGACACATTGGCAGGATTTCCTTTAACCATATCTAGTGTTGTGGCAACTAATATATTTTCTGAGCCAAGACAAAGAATGCAAGATTTGGGTACAGGAGATGGTTCATTTCCAACCGATCCAATTATTTATTCATATGATGAAGCAAACAACACGACACTCCATACAAACATCATATCTGATGAATTTTTAAGTTATTTGAATCAGATGGATACAACTCTCTATAACTCAATATCTTACACCAGAGCAATTTCATTAAACATTATTGCTGAAACAAGTGCTGGTGGTTATACTAAGGTTGTCTCTAGTCAGTCAATGAATCCTTTTATGAGTTCAGGTACTGTTTTAAATGAAATTCCTAATAGTCCAGAATTTATTCAGTCTCAATACGATATTCTAGCTGGACAATATCCTACAGCATACAATGAACTTGTTTTAATAGTCGATGCTCAAAACCAACTTGATGTAAGTATCTTGGAATCACTAGGTATCTCTGTTGAAGAAGATTATGCCTTTACAGATTTTTTAGGTAAAACATTTAAGATCATACCTAATGACTTATATTATGCTTCACTAGGAAGCACATATATTCCTGGAACTGATTATGAAGCGATGTATAACAGTACAGAAGCAATAACTGTTTCTATTGTTGGAATTCTTCGTGTCAATGAAGATGCTTCAACTGAGCTATTATCATCAGGTATTGGATATACAACATTTTTGACAGATTATATGATTGGCATGAATTCAACATCGAATATTGTTGTTGCACAAGAAGCATCACCAACCATCAATGTTTTAACTGGGCTTCCATTTAACACATCATTAACTTATGATACTGTTATACGTGCCATTGGTGGTGAATCTGCACCTTCTGGTGTTCAAATATATCCCGTTTCATTTGAATCAAAAGACGCAATCAAAACCTATTTAGATGGCTATAATGTTGGATTAGATGAAGTGAATTCAATCGTTTATACTGATCTTGCTGAAACTATTTCATCAACTATCTCTACATTAATTTCTACAATAACTGTCATATTAGCTGCATTTGCAGGTATCTCACTCATTGTATCATCTATTATGATAGGTATTATAACCTACGTTTCCGTTGTTGAAAGAACAAAAGAAATTGGTATCATGAGAAGCTTAGGTGCACGTAAAAAAGATATTTCAAGAATATTTAATGCTGAAACTATTCTTATAGGATTTTCATCAGGCGTCATCGGTGTTCTGATAGCTATGGCACTTAACATTCCAGTCAATATCATCATCAATAGATTAATTGGTGTTCCAGGATTTTCTACACTTAATTTAACAAGTGCGTTAGGACTCATCATTTTAAGTACTATATTGACACTGGTTGCTGGGTTAGTTCCAAGTGGTATTGCAGCAAGAAGAGATCCTGTTATTGCATTAAGAACAGAATAATATGGGTCTTGCATGATATAATTTAAAAGTAATAAGGAGGTATTTCTATGATCAAGATACTCATTATTGAAGATGAATATAACATTAGAAAACTCTTTTCAAAATATTTGTCAAATCAAGGATATGAAACAATCGAAGCTGAGGATGGCCAAAAGGCCGTCCAAATCTTTGAAAAAGAACATATAGATTTAATCATTACTGATGTGATGATGCCTATTATGGATGGCATCACATTGACCAATAAAATTAGAATTTCTCATCCCGAATTACCTATTCTCATGCTGACTGCATTAGATAGTTTTGAGGATAAAGAAAAAGGATTTATCAGTGGTGCAGATGACTACATGGTCAAGCCAATCGATTTAAATGAAATGCTCTTAAGAATCAAAGCATTACTCAGAAGATATCAAATAGTGAGTTCAAACAAGATTGAACTTAAAAATTTAACCTTAGATTACCAATCAGGTGAGTGCATTTTAAATGGTCATTTCATCGAATTGACGAGAAAAGAATTTTTGTTGATCTTCAAGCTTTTATCTTCCCCAAATAAAATATACACCAGAGAACAATTGATGAATGAAATCTGGGGATTTGATTCTGAAAGTTACGATAGAACCATTGATACTCATATCAAACGGCTTAGAGAACACATACCTTCTGATGATTTTGAGATTATCACGGTAAGAGGTTTGGGTTATAAGGCGGTCGTCAAATGAAAAAATTATCAGTTAAGATCTTAATAACAATATTTGTCGTCTTAGGATTGTCAACCATTTTTCCACGCATCATCCTTCAAACGCTTGTTAATTTTCCTCAACAAGAGATTTTTCAATCTCCCTTTTTCTTGATTGGTATGTTAATTACTGCAGGTATCAGTTTAAGTTTATTTGGTCTTGCTATTAAGTACATGATTATTAATAGAATACGAACTTTGAGTGTTGCTACCAAACAGGTGGCACATGGTAATTTTGATATCCATATAGCATCGAAAGGCAAAGATGAATTATCAAGCCTTACCAATGATTTTAATCAGATGGTTCAAGAACTGAAGGCAAATGAGTATCTTAATAAAGAATTCGTAAGAAACTTCTCTCATGAATTCAAGACACCAATAAGTGCCATCAAGGGTTATGCTGAATTGATTGAATCGGGGAACTTAACTCCAGAGGAAATCGTTGAATATTCTGCGATCATTGCTATAGAATCTGCAAGATTATCTAATCTATCAAAAAATATGTTGCAACTTTCAATTTTAGATAGCACTTCAATTGTCAAAACTGACCAAGAATTTAATGTTTCTGAACAGATAAGAAGTGTGATTCAAATGCTTCAATTATCATGGGAACAAAAAAATCTTGAGTTGAATCTTGATATTGAAGAGGTCCATCTTTTGAGCAATAAGGAACTCACCTATCAAATTTGGAAAAATCTCATTGAGAATGCGATAAATTATTCAGAAAACAATCAAAAGCTTGATATTGAGGTTAAATCAGAAGGTAGGGAAGTTGTATTCGTTATCACAAATTATGGTATTGGCATATCCAAAGAAGAACAAAATCATATTTTTGAACTATTCTACGTTATTGAAAAATCAAGACATCAAACTAGTAGTGGTATTGGTTTATCCATCACTAAAAGAATTATTGATAAACTCAAAGGAAACATCGAGGTAAGTAGCAAAGAAGATGAATTTACAACCTTCAAAGTTAAACTACCTCTTAATACAAAATAAGAAAGGCAAGCTTGCCTTTTTTTGTTACATCGCCCTAAATAATAGCGGAATACCTATTATCATGTATTACATGAATTGATGGTATAATATAGATGAAAATGATTGAATCAAAAGCAATTTTTGGAGGATATCTATGCAAACAAACTATGATATTGTTGTTGTTGGAAGTATCAATATGGATTTATTTTTTGAAATTAATAAAATGCCTGCAATAGGTGAAACAATTGAAGGACAAGCCTTTCATTTTCTTCAAGGAGGAAAAGGTGCAAACCAGGCGATTTCTGCAGCAAAACTAGGTAACAAAGTTGCTATGATCGGTTGTGTTGGACAAGCGGCTTTTGGATTGATAGCTGTTAAAAACTTTGAGAAATATGGCGTTAATCACACACATGTTCACCGCGTAAATGATTACACAGGTGTCGCATGTGTTACCATCCAGCAATCGAGAAAAAGAGATAATTCGATTATAAGTGTTCCTGGAGCAAACAGAAAAATAACAAAGGAAATGGTTGATCAAGCAAAACCTATTTTGAAGAAAGCTAAAATCGTTCTTTTACAGTTGGAAATCCCAATGGACATCGTTGAATATGTCATTGAATATTGCGATGAATGCCACGTGCCCGTTATTTTAAATCCATCCCCTTATCAAACATTGAAACCGGAGATTATTAACAAGTTGACATTTATCATACCCAATGAAATTGAAGTTCATCAAATGTTTTCCAATCATTCAATCGAACTGAGTTGTGCACAATATCCGAATAAATTGATTGTAACTAGAGGATCTATGGGCGCCGTCTTTCATGATCGAATGGAGTTAAAGATTGTTGATGGTATCAAAGTACCCATCGTAGACACCACTGGAGCAGGCGATGTTTTCCTTGCAGCCTTTGCTTCTGAATTCATAAAATCAAATAACATTGAAGATAGCATTAAGTTTGCAAATATATGTGCAGGTATGTCAATTATGAAAATAGGAGCACAGGAAAGTTCACCAACAATTGAAGAAGTTCTTGAATATAAGAAACATAATCAATAAGCAATATACAAATTTAACTTTGCAATCATAATAGATATAGATAAAATAAATAAAAGCGCTTACAAAAAGGGTTTATTTTCTGTTGTCTATGATGTATAATCATAGTAGAGACATAAAGGAGATATTCCATGGAAAAAAAATATACTGCTGAGCCTTATCGTATCAAAATGGTTGAACCAATCAAAGAGACAACGCGAAAAGAACGTGAAATGTTGTTGAAAAATGTTGGGTATAACCCTTTTTCTTTGAGAAGCGAAGATGTTTATATTGATTTGCTAACTGATTCTGGTACTGGAGCTATGAGCCAGGAACAATGGGGTGCCATGATGGTTGGTGATGAGGCATATGCTGGTAGCAGAAGTTTCTTTAAACTAGAAAGTGCTGTCAAAAATATAACTGGTTATCAATATTTCATGCCTGTTCATCAAGGCAGAGGTGCTGAACAAGTTTTTTTACCACAGCTAGTGACTAAAAAAGGTATGTATTATATTTCCAATATCCATTTTGATACGACAAGAGCACATGTTGAGCTTGCTGGAGCAAGAGCAATAGATTGTGTCATTGAAGCGTGTTTTGATATTGATCTCAATCACCCCTTTAAGGGAAATTTTGATTTGATTCAATTAGAAAAATTGATTGTCAATAAAGGTAAAGAAAATATTGCTGGTATCATCATGACCATAACAAACAATTCTGCTGGTGGTCAACCAGTGAGCATGGAAAATCTAAGAGAAGTCAAAAAGATTGCCAATAAGTATCATATTCCTACCATCATTGATGGTGCAAGATATGCCGAAAATGCATTTTTCATCAAAGAAAGAGAAAAAGGATACGAAGATATGGCAATTATCGATATTGCTAGAGAAGAATGTAGCTATGCTGATGTCTTCTTGATGAGTGCTAAAAAAGATGGGCTTGTCAATATGGGTGGTATCATCGCGATTAAAGATAATGAAGCATTATTTAATCAATGCAAGGTCACTGTTATCCCTTATGAAGGTTTTCCTACCTATGGAGGCATGAATGGCAGAGATATGGAAGCCTTGGCTGTTGGACTTATGGAAGGGCTTGATGAACGTTATTTAAGACATAGAACGGATCAGGTGAGATATTTAGGTGATAAGCTTAAGGCAGCTGGTGTTCCCATTCAGTATCCAATCGGTGGTCATGCTGTCTTTGTTGAATGTAAAAGATTTGCTCCACATATCCCTTCTCATCAATTTCCAGCATTATCTGTTACCAATGCTATCTATTTAGAAGCCGGTATTAGAGCTGTTGAGATTGGATCGTTATTGTTAGGAAGAGATCCTGATACACACGAAAACAAAGTCTCAGAGATGGAACTGATGCGGTTAACGATTCCTAGACGTGTCTACACCTATAAGCATATGGATGTTGTTGCTGATGCCGTTATTCACGTTTACAAACATCGTCAGGAACTTAAAGGGTATGAATTTGTCTATGAATCACCAATCCTAAGACATTTTACATCGACATTTAGACCAATAGAAACTTAATCATTGGGAGGATATTATGATTGCTTATTTAATTGTTGGACTTATTCTTATTATGTTTGTGGTGGATTTGGTTGTTTCTTTGCTGAATTATAATTATCGAAATAAACCAATTCCAGATAATGTTAAAGATATCTATGATAAAGAACAATACCAGAAATGGTTGAAGTACACCATGGATAACATGAGATTCGGACTCATTAAGAAAATCTTTGACACAGCTTTAACGTTGGGTTTATTGATTTTCGGGTTTTTCGGAGTTTTGGAGGGATGGACAAATAGCTGGTTTATCAGTCCTACATTAAGAACATTATCATTTCTTGGAGTCATCTTAATTGGCATATCGATTATTAATATTCCTTTCAGTTATTATGCTACTTTTGTCATTGAAGAAAAATATGGATTTAATAAAACAAAGAAAAAGACTTTCTTTTTTGATTTTATCAAAAACCTATTGCTAATGACAGTTTTGGTTGGAGCTATCATCGCTTTATTCAGCTTTTTATACTTGCAATTTGTTGATCAACTTTGGTTGTTTGTTTTATTTGCTTGGATTGCACTTTCACTCATTATTGTTTTGATGTTTATTTTAAATGTCAAGGTGTTTGTGAAATTATTCAATAAGCTTTCTCCTCTTCCAGAGGGAGAGCTAAGAACTAGAATTGAAGCGCTTGCTACTGAAGTAGGGTTTCAGGTTAAAGCAATTTCAATCATGGATGCATCAAAAAGATCGACGAAATTGAATGCATTCTTTAGTGGATTAGGTAAAACAAGAGAAGTTGTCTTATTTGATACACTCGTTGAAAAATTATCTGAAGATGAAATCCTTTCTGTTTTAGCTCATGAATTGGGGCATGCTATGCATAAAGATGCGCCTAAAATGATTCTAGAACGCATTGTTATCTTCGGATTATATGCAGTGATTATTGGACTAATTATGCAATCATCAGCCTTAGCAACTGCTTTTGGACTGACGGGCATTCATTTGGGATTCGGACTGATTTTATTCAGCATCCTAATTGAACCCATTGATTTTATATTAGGTATTCCATTGAGCTATCTCAGTAGGAAAGCAGAATATGCAGCTGATGCCTTTTCTGCCAAATATGTAGATAAAAAACATATGATGTCAGCACTTCGCATCTTAGTTACTGAAAATTACTCAAATTTGAATCCTCACCCTATTTACATTATGTTGCATTACTCACACCCAGCCATCGCAGATCGCTTAGGAGCCATTGAAAAATTATAGTTTAACCACAAGGAGCATTTATGAAGAAATTTCGCATTTTAGCAATTAATCCAGGTTCAACATCAACAAAATTAGCTATTTATGAAAATGAAGAACCAATTTATACATTTAGCGTCAGACATGACTCGGATGAGATTTCTCATTTCGAACACATCATAGATCAGTATGATTTCAGGATGAAATCCATCATGGAAGCATTGGATGAATCTCAAGTTGAGTTATCAACACTTGATGCTGTTGTCGGACGTGGAGGCTTACTCAAACCCATCGAAGGGGGAACATATGAAATCAACGATGAAATGGTTGATTTTATCAAGAAATCTCCTCGAGGAGAACATGCCTCTAATTTGGGCTGTGTTATTGCTAAAAATATAGCTGACAATTATCATCTTCCAAGTTATATCGTCGATCCTGTTGCTGTTGATGAAATGGATGATATTGCCAGATATACGGGGATGCCAGAAATTCAAAGATTGAGCCTTTTTCATGCGCTCAATCAAAAAGCGGTTGCCCTCAAGGCAAGCCACGATTTAAAGAAAAAATATCAAGACCTCAACTTAATCGTTGCACATCTTGGAGGTGGCATCAGCGTTGGTGTTCACCATTATGGACGCGTTATTGATGTCAACAATGCACTTGATGGAGATGGACCCATGTCACCTGAGCGTAGCGGTTCAGTTCCAATGGGACCCTTATACAAGATGGCTCTATCGGGTAAATATACACTTAAAGAAATTCAAAGAAAAAACTACGGTCAAGGTGGACTGGTAGCATACTTAGGAACAAATGATGGTGCTGAAATTCGAAAAAGAATTCTTGCAGGCGATGAAAAGGCACGTTTCATTTACGAAGTCATGTGCTATCAAATAGCTAAAGAAATTGGAAGTTGCAGTACAGTTCTTAAGGGTAAAGTAGATGCAATCGTCATTACTGGAGGACTCGCATACGATTCTATGACGATTCAACTGATTAAAGAAAGAGTTGATTTTATTGCGCCTGTATTAGTTTATCCAGGTGAAGATGAAATGGAAGCTTTAGCTTTTGGTGCCTATCGTGTACTTAAAGGTGATGAAAAAGCAAAAATTTATAAGTAGGTGAAAATTTGATGATTAAAACGATGCAAGATATTGTAAAAAGAGCACAACTATTGGAAAAAAAGACGGTGGTTGTGGCTGTTGCAAATGATGAACATGTCTTAGAAGCTGTTCATATGGCCATGCTAGATAACATTATTCAAGCTATTTTAGTTGGTGATGAAGCTGAGATCAAACAGATTATGTTCAATTTGAATATGGATATTGATGATTATCAAATCATTGATATTCCAGATCCTGTTTTAGCATGTGAGGAATCCGTTAAAATGATCAGTCAAAACATGGCGGACATTTTGATGAAAGGCATGGTGGATACCGCTATTATCCTTCGTGCTGCATTAGATAAAGAGTTTGGTATGAGAACACCAAATAGGATTTCACACGTCAGTGTCATGGAAATACCGACTTATCATAAGTTGTTACTCATGAGTGATGGCGCGATGAACATAGCACCTGATGTTGAAATTAAGCAGGAAATCATCGAAAATGGTGTAGCAATCGCTCACGCCTTAGGTATTAAAATACCTAATGTAGGTTGTATTGCTGCAGTTGAAAAAGTAAATCCAAAAATGCAGGCAACACTTGATGCACAGGAACTGATTTTAAGAAATCAAAATGACAGAATCAAAGGATGTATTGTAGGTGGACCATTTGCTATGGATAATGCAATTAATAAAGAAGCTGCGATTCATAAAGGCATTACAGATCCAATGGCAGGAGATGTTGATTTTTTACTTATGCCTCAAATTGAGTCAGGCAATGTATTTTATAAGAGTATGATGTTTTTAGGAAATGCAAAAAGCGCAAGCGTCATAGCTGGAGCTAAGAAGCCAATCGTTTTAACAAGTAGAGCAGACTCTAAAGAAAGCAAGTATTATAGCATCGCACTAGCAGCATTGGTTGCAGATCACCAGTAATCATCTAGATAAAAATATTATTTTTAGATCAATCTACTTAGAATGTGAACAAACAATCGATTTAGTTTTAAGAAATGTCAAAAAATAAGGTAAAATAATAATAGAAAAATCTTTATGTATTTTCTACACTATAAACTTTAGTCGTATTTTAATACGGCTAAATTCTATTTGATATGAGGTCACTACATGGAACTAGAAATGATGAAAGCAAGAGGCAGAGATGTTAAACTTGTAGTATTTGATTTGGATGGCACACTCTTAACAAGTAAAAGCAAAATATCTCATCAAAGTAAACTTGCTATTGACTTACTCAAGAAAAAAGGCATCAAGATTGCGATTGCTTCAGGCAGAATATTTAGCATGCTAAAAAATTTCTATGAAACTTTAGAACTCAAAGATTTTGTAATTTCCTCTAATGGAGCGGCAATCGATGATCTTTCTACTCAACAGCCTATTCAGCAATTATTTGCTGATACAAAAGATGCTAAGAAAGTTGTAGAATTTTGCGTAGAAAACCATATAGAGTGCAATATTTTAAAAAGGGATGCGTGCTACTTTCAACCCTACAGTGAACGAATTGAGAAGTTTAATTTGTATAACAAGCATGCAAAAGAAGAAAAGTCTGAAGAAATAAAAATCATCTTATATGATCAAGGTATTGATGACTATGAGAACATTGAAAAGTTACTCATTTATGAAATGAATCCATTGAAAACACAAAAAGTTGTTGATTTTGTAGAGTCAGACACGCAATTGATGCACATGACATCTGGTATAGGATATACAGATATTTCATCACATGGCGTGAGCAAAGGCGAAGCAGTTAGAAAAATTGCGGAATATATGAAGATCAGTTTAGAACAGGTATGTGTTTTTGGAGACTATGATAATGACATTAGCATGTTAGAAGTTGCTGGTATATCTGTCGTAATGGCTAATGGAACTAAGAATACTTTAGAGCATGCAGATTTTATCACCTTATCAAATGATGATGAAGGCATTGCATATGCAATTAAAAATTTTTTGATCTAGCAAATCGGAGGAAACAAAGATTATGAATTCAATTCAAAAAGGTAATGCTGTATCTCATGGTATAGGCATCGGTAGAGCATATGTCTACAAACAGTATGTACCACAAATAGAAAAAGAAATCATAGACATAAAATTGATTGAACAAGAGATTGAGAAATATGCTGCAATTAGAGAAAATGCTCGAGTTGAAATCTCCAAGATTCAGCAGTTTCTACAAGAAAAAGAAGACACAAAATCATTTATTTTTGATGCCCATCTTGAAATGCTAGACGACCCAGTCGTCGTAGAGGAAATCAAAGCACTTATTCGAGATAATCATTTTTCTCATCAATATGCGATTAAAGTTGGCTTTAAAAAATATATTGACTTACTTGCAAACGTTGATGATTTACTGATTAGAGAACGTGTGATAGATTTAAAGGATGTAAGAAATAGATTATTACGTATTTCAGAAGGTATTCCTGAGTCGAATTTATCTTTGCTCAATCAACCATCGGTCATCATTGCTCAAGATTTATATCCATCAGATACAGCAACTTTAGATAGAGCAAATGTTCAAGCAATCATCACTGAAGTCGGTGGTATGACATCTCATACGGCAATTATTGCTAAAAGTTATGAAATTCCTGCCATCCTTGGTATTGGACATTTACTAGAACAAATCAAACAAAATGAATGGATCATCGTGGATGCCATCAAAGGACAAGTTATTATCAATCCCGATATGGATACCATAGAGGCATATAAAAACAAACAAAAAGAATATTTATTTAAACAAGAGATTACTAAGCGTTATCTTGATGTGAAAGCCATCACAGAAGATGGCACTAAGATAGAAGTTTCACTCAATATGGGTTCTGCTAGTCAAGAAGAATTGGATTATGAGCGATTTGTTGACGGAGTTGGTTTATTTAGATCTGAGTTTTTATATATGGAAAGAACACAGATGCCATCTGAAGATCAACAATTTGAAGTATATAAGAAAACACTAGAAAAATTCAAACAGAAACCTGTCATTCTTAGAACACTAGATATCGGTGGCGACAAGGAACTAAGTTTCTTAGATATGCCTAAAGAAGAAAATCCATTTTTAGGAAATAGAGCCATCCGCTTATCATTTACACATCTTGAAATGTTTAAGACCCAAATCAGAGCCGCTCTTAGAGCATCTGTCTATGGGAACTTATGGCTGATGTTTCCAATGGTGGGCAGCATGGATGACATTTATCAAATACAGGCCATTCTTGAAGAAGTCAAAAAAGATTTAAAGAATCATAAGATTGAATACAATCCCAAATTTAAATTTGGCATTATGATTGAAATACCATCCATCATATTGGTTGCAGACCACGTCGCAAAAGTCGTTGATTTTGCAAGTATTGGCACCAATGATTTATGTCAATATTTGACCGCTGTCGATCGGATGAATCCGATTGTTTCAAAGTACTATCAAAGTTATGCACCCAGTATGTTTAGAGTCATAAAAATGGCGATAGAAGCATTTGATAAGGCTGATAAGCCAATATCTATTTGTGGTGAATCCGGTGGAGATTTAATAGCTGTTCCAGTACTTATTGGTTTGGGATTAAGAAAATTAAGCATGAATGGAGCATCCATAGCCAATATCAAACGAATGATTACTACGCACTCATTAAGCGAGTTCCAAGCTATAGCAAAACATGTGCTTACCTTAAAAACAGAAAATGAAATTCAAGAATATATCATTTCAAAAATGAATTTTGAGGAATAAGATTATCATAATCATTTTCAAATGAATGCAAAAGGATATAGTGTGAGCACTAAATCCTTTTTTTGTATTGCTTGGGGGTTATATCAAAGACAATATTATGGTAGAATAAATTTATAAAGAAAGCGTTATCATTTTTATGTAATCAAACGAAAGAACATAAAATTTATCACTTGAGGTGGAACCATGATTATATTAGACGGACAATCATTAACTCTGGAATTATTACATCAAATAGCCAGAAATCATGAAAAGGTTTCAATTGCCAAATCAAGCCAGGAGCTAGTTCAAAGAGCTAGTCTTTTTGTCGAAAAAGTCGTAGAAGACGGTAGAGCGGTTTATGGCATTAACACTGGTTTTGGGCACTTGGCAAATGTCATTATTGACAAGCATCAAGTTAAAAAACTACAAGAAAATCTTTTAAAAAGCCATGCTTGTGGTGTTGGTGAACCACTGCCCATTGATATAGTAAGAGCAATGATGGTTTTAAGAGTGAACGCACTCATTAAAGGATATAGTGGCATACGCTTATGTACAATCGAAAAATTAATTGAAATGCTAAATAAAGAAGTTATTCCAGTAGTTTTTGAAAAGGGAAGTCTTGGAGCAAGCGGTGATTTAGCGTTGTTATCACATATGAGTCTACCTTTAATTGGACTTGGCGAAGTCTTTTATGAAGGGATTAGAATGGACACCTTATCAGCTTTTAAAAAAGCCGATATCAAACCCATCGATGAGCTTTATGCCAAAGAGGGACTTAGCTTAATCAATGGTACTCAAGCGATGAGCGCGATTGGTGGCCTTGTACTATATGATAGCTTTAAATTACTCAAGTTTGCCAACCTATCACTTGCTATGTCAATGGAGGCTTTGGGTGGAGTCATTGATGCTTTTGATCCTCGTATTCAAGAAGTCAGAGGCCAAAAAGGTCAGATCAAAGCGGCTCAGGAAATGAGAGATAATTTATTAAATAGTAAGCATATAACCCATCAAAATGAACTACGTGTACAAGATGCATATAGTCTTCGTTGTGCACCTCAAGTGCATGGTGCAGTGACAGATGCTATGGAACATGTGCTTGATATCGTTGAAAGAGAAATGAATGCAGTAACAGATAATCCAATTCTTTTTGAAGACGTTGAACAAGCGATTAGTGCTGGTAATTTTCATGGTGAACCTCTCGCTTTGGCATTTGATTATTTAGGTATATCCATCGCTGAACTTGCTGGTATAAGTGAGCGCAGAATTGAGCGCATGGTCAATCCAAATTTATCAAATGGACTACCTCCCTTTTTAGCTAAACACTCAGGTTTGAATTCTGGATTCATGATTGTTCAATATACTGCAGCTTCACTGGTTAGTGAAAATAAAGTACTTGCACATCCCGCATCTGTTGACTCGATTCCATCATCAGCAAATCAAGAAGATCACGTATCTATGGGATCTATTTCTGCTAGAAAAGCAAAATCGATTTTAGAGAATTCTAGAAAAGTTATTGCTATGGAAATGCTAACTGCTGCTCAAGCAATTGACTTTAGAGAAAAAGCTCAATTAGGCGATAAAACGGCTAAAGCATATCAATATATTCGTTCACTTATTCCATTCATTTCACATGATGAAGTGATGTATCCCTACTTGCATCAGATGGAACAAATCTTAATCGATGAAGCATTTGAAAAGGTTGTTTTTAAAGGGGAAGATGTTCATGCATAAAATGACTGAAATTGGATTAGATCAAATATTTTCTACACTGCCAGAACTTCCTAAATTTGATTCAAAAATCAGAAGAGCACCAACTAGAGAGTTGATTCTCACCCAAAATGAAATTGAGCTTTCAATCAAAAATGCTTTACGATATTTACCAATTGCTTGGCATGAAAAGATGGCTGTTGAATTTGCCAACGAACTCCTTTCTAAAGGTCGCATCTATGGCTATAGGTTTCGTCCTCAAAAAAGAATTTATGGCAAGCCTTTAGAAGAATACAAAGGACAGACCATTGAGGGTAAAGCCTTTCAAGTCATGATTGATAACAATCTTGATTTTGAGGTTGCTCTTTATCCATATGAATTAGTTACTTATGGAGAAACAGGTCAGGTCTTTCAAAATTGGATGCAATATCATCTGGTCAAAAAATACTTAGAAATCATGAATGATGAACAAACGCTTGTTCTCCTATCGGGACATCCTCTTGGTTTATTTAAGTCAAGCAAACAATCACCAAGAGTCATCATCACCAATGGACTGATGATTGGTCAATATGATAATGCCTTAGGATTTCAAAGAGCATCCGCACTTGGTGTAGCAAACTATGGACAAATGACAGCAGGCGGATGGATGTATATCGGACCGCAAGGTATTGTTCATGGAACATATTCAACACTGCTTAATGCAGGACGTATGAAATTAAATATAGATTCCAAACATAACCTTAAAGGTAAGTTGTTTGTTTCCTCTGGTCTTGGTGGCATGAGTGGCGCACAAGGTAAAGCCATCGAAATCGCAGGTGGTGTTGGTATCATTGCAGAAGTTGATGAATCACGCATTCAAACCAGATACCAGCAAGGCTGGGTTTCGGTGATTGCAAAAACACCCAAAGAAGCGTTTGATGAAGCAGATCAAGCTATCCTAAAAGGAAAGAATAAGGCGATTGCATTTTTAGGTAATATTGTTGATCTTTTAGAATATGCTGAGAAAAATCAAAAACATATCGATTTATTAAGCGATCAAACGAGTTGTCATGCAGCATATGATGGCGGGTATTGCCCCCAAGGTTTATCCTTTGACCAAAGAACTAATCTTTTAAATACAGATAAGGAAAAATTCATTCAGCTTGTCAATCAGAGTTTGAAGAAGCATTATGAAGTCATCAAAAAACTTGTTGAAAAAGGAACTTATTTCTTTGATTATGGCAACAGTTTTTTAAAAGCAATTTATGATTCTGGAATCAAAGAAATCTGCAAGAATAAAGAAAATGATTTAGATGGATTTGTTTATCCATCTTATGTTGAAGATATTATGGGACCAATCTTATTTGATTATGGGTATGGTCCATTCAGATGGGTCTGCCTATCTGGTAACCCCTCTGATTTGGATAAAACCGATCAAGCAGCGATGGCTGCTATTGATTATCAAAGAAGATTTCAAGATCTAGATAATTATAATTGGATTAGAGATGCAAAGAAGCATCAGCTTGTTGTTGGCACACAAGCAAGAATCCTCTATCAAGATGCATATGGCAGACTGAAGATTGCTCTTAAGTTTAATGAAATGGTTAGAAACAAAGAAGTTGGTCCAATCATGCTCGGTAGAGATCATCATGATACCGGAGGTACAGATAGTCCATTTAGAGAAACCTCTAATATTAAAGATGGCTCAAATGTCATGGCGGACATGGCAACACAGGTTGCCTTAGGTAACGCATCAAGAGGTATGAGCTTAGTCGCTTTGCATAATGGTGGAGGCGTCGGTATAGGTAAAGTGATCAATGGCGGATACGGTATGGTTTTAGATGGCTCAACACGTGTTGATGAAATTCTAAAATCTGCGATGCTTTATGACGTCATGGCAGGTGTTTCAAGAAGATCATGGGCAAGAAATGAACATGCGATAGAAACCGCTAAACTTTACAATGCTATGGAGAATAATTCGATGATCACAATACCAAATCTTGCTGATGAAGATTTGATTAAAAAGGCTATAGAGAAAGCAAAGAAGGAGATGAACTGATGAATCCCATCGTACAATGTGTCCCAAACATCTCTGAAGGCAGAGATTTAGTAAAAATAGACTACATTACTGAGCCCCTTAAACATCAAAAAGGATTTAAATGCATCAGCGTTGAACCCGACAAAGACTATAACCGAAGTGTGATCACCTTGATTGGTGATCCACAAGCTATGCTTGAACCCTTAATGGAGTTTTTTAAAAGAGCAGAAGAAAAAATAGATATGAATCTACATCACGGTGAGCATGCTCGCATGGGAGCAGTCGATGTTGTCCCATTTATCCCAATATCTAATATCACCATTGAAGCATGTATCGAATATGCCAAGCAATTAGCAGAAAATGTATCTAGACTATTAAATATACCTATCTATTTATATGCAAAAGCTGCTCAAATACCATCTCGTATCAATTTGCCTGAAATTAGAAAAGGTGAATTTGAAGGAATGAGCGAAAAGATCAAAGATCCAGAATGGAAACCAGATTTTGGACCTCAAAAAATGCACCCAACATTTGGTGTGACTGCCATTGGTGCTAGAATTCCTTTGATTGCCTATAACATTGACTTAAATACGACTGATGAAAAAATAGCCAATGCAATTGCGAAAGCTATTAGACAATCAAGTGGAGGATTTCAACATATTCAAGCTGGACCGGTATTCTTAGATGAAAGAAATCACGTTCAAGTAACGATGAATATTTTGGATTTCAAGAAAAATCCTATCTATCGTATTTTTGAAACCGTAAAAATGGAAGCCAAAAGATATCAAGTTGAGGTAACAGGATCAGAAGTTGTAGGTTTATTACCCAAAGACGCATTATTAGATTCACTAAAATATTATTTGAGTGTCGATCAACTCCCATATGACAAGAAGATGAGCATGTTAGAGATTACCAACAATAGTATCAAATATTTGAAATTAAGAGATTTTAATGAACTTAAAATGATCGAAGCCAATCTTTAAGGAGGACTTATGAACGCTGATTTAATCATATATAATATTGGTGTACTATATACACCTTATCTGAAACCTCCAGTAAGAGGTCTTGAAATGTCTAAAATCAAGGAGATTAAAAATGCATTTGTAGCAATAAAAGATGGCATCATCATTGATTTTGGCGACCATGATTATGTAGACTACATTTCACCAAACACGGTCGTTCATGATGCACACATGCAAATTCTTTTGCCCGGTTTCATCGACTCACATACACATTTAGTGCATGCAGGAACTCGAGAAGGTGAATATGCACAACTTAGAGCTGGCGTTCCTTATTTAGATATCTTAAAAGCAGGTGGAGGGATTTTAGGAACCGTTGAAAAGACCAGACATGCTTCATTTGACGATTTGTATCGTCATGCTTGGGGATCGTTGTCAGAAATGATGCTCTACGGTGTGACATCAATTGAAGCTAAAAGCGGGTATGGGTTAAATTTGGAAACAGAAGAAAAACAACTCAAAGTAGCTAAAAAACTTCAAGAGAACCATCCTGTTAGACTCATCTCAACCTATATGGGTGCTCATGCAATTCCAAAATCATATATTGGAAACAATAAAGGATATATTAAAGAATTAATGAGTGATATGGCATATATCAAAAAAGAAAAACTTGCTGATGCTGTCGATGTGTTTTGTGAAACTGGAGTTTTCTCAGTTGAAGAAACAAGAACCATACTACAAAAAGCTAAAGATCTAGGATTTTCAATCAAACTTCATGCCGATGAGATCAATTCATTAGGTGGTGCTGGATTAGGTGTTGATATGGGTGCCTCAAGCGTTGATCATCTCATGGCAATAAGCGATAAAGACATCCTAAAGCTTGCTAAAAGCAATACAATTGCCAATCTATTACCAGGAACATCATTTTACTTGAATAAAGGATATGCAAATGCAAGAAAAATGATTGATTCTAATGTTGCAGTATCTATTGCTGGAGACTATAATCCAGGAAGTTGTCCAACTGAAAACTTTCAGTTCATCATGCATCTTGCCTCTAATCAGTTGAAAATGAGTCCTGAAGAAATTCTCAATGCAGTAACAATCAATCCCGCCTATCATCTGGGTATCAGCGGTATGACGGGTTCCATTGAAATTGGTAAAGAAGCAGATCTCGTTTTGATGGATGCTCCAAATTTAAGTTACTTGCTCTATCATTTTGGTGTTAATCATGCAAAGCATGTATTGATACATGGTAAATTTGTTGTCTCAAATAGACAGATTGTGAGGGAATCATGAAATTAGTTGACTTAACGATTAAAGAATTCATTGACGAAATTGACTCTAAATCTCCTGCTCCAGGTGGTGGGTCTGTTTCAGCTTTAGCATCAACCTTGGGCGTATCCTTAGCAAGAATGGTAGGACATCTAACGATAGGTAAGAAAAAATACCTAGCCTTAACCCCAGAAATTCAAATGGAATTTCTTGATGTACAAAAGGAATTGACTACAATAAAAAATGAATTAATCAGCATGATTGATAAAGATACAGAAGCTTTTAATTTAATCATGAAAGCATATCAAATGCCCAAAGAAACAGAACAAGAAATAAAAATTCGTAATGAAAAGATTCAAGAAGGAACAAATGAAGCTATTTTAGTACCAATATTGGTTTCAAGTCTTTCAATCAGTGCACTTCATCAAATGCCTTTTCTCATCAAATACGGTAATAAACAAACGATGTCTGACTTAGGAGTTGCTATTATGCAACTTGCCGTAGGTGTTGAAGGAGCATGTATGAATGTGTTAATTAATCTATCTAGTTTTAACGATAAAATTGCAGCAAAACAATATAAAACGCAAGTTGAGAGTATGACAAAAACAGCACATGACTTAAGAGACCAACTACTCAAAAACGTCTATCAAATATTGATTTAGGATGAAGAATGAATTATGTGATTTTTTTTCTAGGAATTCTATTGATTATCTGAACTGCATGCTTTATAATTAAAGTAACTAAATTGACCAGTTGGTGTTGAAACAAACATAACAGGGAATCAAGTTTAATTCTTGAGCTGTCCCAGCAACCGTGAAACGGACGAAATGCAAAAACCACTGCTTATGAGCGGGAAGGTGCAAAGTAGGATGATGTTAAGCCGGGAGACCTACCAAACAGTCAACTTATAGTCATCTTCTGGGGCTGAGAAGGACAATGCTTTTTTGTCTATTTCCATACCCCAAAAGGTATGGATTTTTTATGATACAAGGAGAAAAAGGCATGAAAAAAATTTGGTTTGTAGTTTTGGTTTTATTAGTATCTTTGATGCTTGCTGGATGTCAAGAATCTGATACATTATCCTTTGATGTTGAAGTAGTGGATTTGAGTGGGACAGTCTTATTAGATGCAAATATCATCTTTGATAAAGATGATACATCAGACGTTGTAAGTTTAATAGATGAGGCAATAGGACTTGACTATTCAACTTCTGCTTATGGTATATTTGTTAATGGACTTGCTGATTTTTATCCAACAGAATATGAAGTGACTTACAATTATTACTATGCACTCTATGTTAATGATGAAATGATGATGACAGGTATTGATGGTGTGGCTCTTGAAGATGGTATGAAAATATCATTTGTTGAGACAACAATGCTTGATGAAATTGATGTTCTTGTAGATATGTTAATTCAATCATTTCTATCTTTCAACTATGATGTTTATATCAATGATCAGATGTTTGATCACTATGTTTTAGCAGCAATCAAGCAATTGAATTTATATGGATATCCTTCACCTATATTGGCTTCTACTACATTGGCTTTTCCAGAAGAGAACCTATTAAGAGATACGATTGCAAGTACTTTTAAAACAACTATTTTAGAGAAGGCACTAAGTTTGAATCTTAATACAACAAAAAACGCTTTATCAGGCTTTGAAGCCAATAATAATTATGATGCATGTTCATTGCTTACCGCACTGACAATGACAGAAGGCGCACAAACTCAAATTGATGCTGTCTTGAATAGTTTAGTAACTCTGGCACCGGCACAACCTTACTTGGATGCTGATTTTGCTGGCATGGTGCTTTTAGCCTTATCACCATATAAAGATGACGCATCAACAACAGATACTATTGAGTTTATGATTGAATACATTCAGACTATGCTTACTAAAGATGGTATTCAAGCTTATGGAAGTGCAAATGCATCTTCAACAGCAGCAGTTGTTATCGGATTGGTTGCTCAAGGTATCAACCCAAGAGGAGAAGATTATACGATAGACGGCACGGATCTGATTGAAGCATTGGTCAGATATGAAATGTTTAGTTCATTTGTATATATGTTAGGCGATGAGCAGGCTGATATGGCGTTTTCAACACCTCAGGCATTTTCAGCACTTGTAGCATATAAGATTTATCGGGATGTCTGGGGTAATCCAGCATTTAATTTATTTGACATATAAAATATAGGGGAGAAATAGATGAAAACTACTGCACTAAAAATAGCTGTAAGTATCATTGTCGTTTTGATAACGGCTATTTTAGTGCATTTTTTATCTGCCAGCAACCAAGCGACATCAGATGGAACGCTTCGAATCACCATTGTTGATGACAATGGACAAACGGTATTTAACGGTGATGTTAGCTATCTTGAAAATGATAGTTTCTATGATGTTCTCCAAAGGGAGTTTGAACTCACATGTGCATCGTCATCTTATCAAGCAGATGCGAGTTGTTCATATGATTTTCAAAATTTCGCATATGAAGGAAAAATTCTTTTAGGCATAGCTAATGACGATTTTAGCATTCAAACTGATTGGTCCAATAGTTTTTTAGCATTTGAACTGTTTGATGGATCAGATTTCTATTTAGCCACTCAAGGCGTCAGTCGTATTGAATTTAGCAATCAAGATCAAATTCGTATTTCGGTTCGATCAGTATCGGAGGGATTATCATGAGCCAGAAACATCAAGCGATCAAAGATGCTGCTTTAATAGCAGTGCTAGCTTCAATTCTATTTGTACAGCAAATCGCACTTTCATTTTTACCTAATATCCAGTTTACGGCATTACTGATTGTATTGTATAGTCGTGTGATTGGCTTTAAGAAAACCATATTTATCGTCGTGATTCATGTGTTTGCTATCAATATTTTATCTCCTTTTGGACCTGTCATTCCCATGCAAATTCCTGCAATGCTGCTTGGTTGGCTACTCATTCCAATCATGCTGCACACAGTTTTTAAGAAAGCAGAATCAGCATGGTCACTTGCCATCATTGGATTTTTGTTTGGTTTTATTTATGGGTGGCTCTTTATCCCGGTTTCTATTTGGATTCTAGACATTCCATTTCTAACTTATTTTTACGCAGATGTTTTATTTGAAATCATCATGGCTGTTAGTAATTTTCTAACCATATTGTGGTTATATGAACCACTTAAAAAACTACTACTCGATCAAAAATCTAAATACTATATGACGATTTGCGAACCAAAAAACCAGATATAACAAGCAAATATAATAACACAAATAAACAAACGACACTTTAATAAAGTGTTGTTTATTTTTGTATTTAATGCTATGATATTAATAAAGATAACAAAGAAAATAAACGATTTTTCAAGTTAATTTGGATTGATGTATAAGCAGGGTGTTCAATAGAAACCTGTTTTTATATAGAGTTTGAGGTGTTCCGTATGGCAGTAGGAATCATCTTAGCGGCAGGATACTCCAGCCGAGCAAAAACTAATAAGATGCTTTTGATGTACAAAAACAAGTCGTTAATTTGTCACGCAATCCATGGTATGACACCTTTTGTCAGCCATATTTTTGTCGTTACAGGGCATTATCACCTTGAAATTGAAGCAGCAATGAAACCTTTGGACCGGGTAACATGCATTGAAAATAAAGATTATCATCACGGCATGTTTAGTTCGATTCAAACAGGTGTTTCTTCAGTTAATGATGATTTTTTTGTTCTTCCTGGTGATTGTCCTTTTGTTCACTCATCGACTTATGAGCTTCTCATGAATGGAGAAAAAGAAATGAGGGTTCCAAGCTACCTAGGGAGAAAAGGTCATCCTCTATTCATTCAAAAACATTTGATTAAGCCCATTTTGGACGAACCTGTATCATCAAACTTAAAGGATTTCAGAAATCGGCATGATTTATTCATCATGGAAACACAAGATCCCAATATCTTGACCGATATTGATACCATAGAAGATTACATGAAACTTGAAAAACCAACGAGAAAGGATGAAAAAGATGGAGATTAAGAATTATCATAAAGCAGAATCACTTGATGAAGCTTATCAATTGCTCATTTCAAATCCAAAAAACGCAATTATTGGAGGTGGAGCATGGATGAAGTTATCTTCACCAAGCATTGAAACACTCATTGATTTGAAGGATTTAAAACTAGATCAGATTATCGAATCTAAATCCTCAATAGAAATTGGATCCATGGTTACTTTGCAACAACTTGAAACAAACGAAAGCATTATGAAACTGGGGCATGGATTCATCAGTCAAAGTCTTAGCGTGATTTTAGGTGTTGGTTTTAGAAATATAGCAACAATTGGTGGAACCATTGTTGGTCGCTATGCTTTTTCCGATGTTATTCCAGCACTTTTAACATTGCCCGTTAAATTAGTTTTTTATCCCAATAAGGAAATGAGCTTAGAAGATTTTCTAAATCTGAAGGGTAAATTCAATGACATCTTGACTCACATCATTATTGAGAAAAAAACAGGAAAAGGCTTTTTTAAAAAAGTTGCTCTAACCCCATTGGAATTCGCCATTTTGAATGTTGCTGTCTTTAAATCGGAAAATGACTTTCAGATTGCTATTGGGTCAAGACCCGGTGGTGCAGTTCTTGCACATGAAGCCATGGCGTTTCTCAATTCACAAAAAGAAATTTCAGATGAAGTCATAGAAAAAACTTCAAATATCGTTTTAGATACTATCAAATTTGGATCAAATAAATCAGGTAGTGAAGATTATCGAAAAGCATTAGCAAAATCGTATGTTAAACGTGGCATCAAGGAGGTGACATTCAAATGAAAGTAGAATTTCTTTTAAATGGTAGAAATAGAATATTTGATGTTTCTCCTGATGAATATTTGCTTGAAACATTGAGAAATCATTATGTGACTAGTGTTAGAAACGGATGTAATGAATCGACTTGTGGCGTTTGTACGGTCCTTTTGGATGGCAAACCCGTTCTATCTTGCACTGTTTTAACTGTCAGAATTGAAGGCCAGCATGTGACGACAGTTGAGGGCATTCAAAATGAAGTGTCCCATATCAGTGATTTTTTTGGTGATGAAGGTGCTGACCAATGTGGATTTTGTAATTCAGGGTTAGCTTTAACGATTTATGCTTTAAAAAATGAATATAAGAATCCAACAGAAGCAGATATTAAAAATTATATTGTTGGCAATCTATGTAGATGTTCAGGATACCAAGCACAATTGAAAGCCATCAAGCGTTATTTGGAGGACAACAAATGAGAATAGTCAAACATAAGACACCATCGATTGATGGTAAAGGTATTATGATGGGACGTCCTGCTTATTCGGACGATTTGGCAGATCCAAATGCACTCACGATAAAAATTCTTAGAAGTCCTCATGCATTTGCTAAAATTAAATCCATTGATGTATCTAAAGCTAGAGAACTTGATGGCGTTGAAATTGTCTTAACTTACCATGATGTTCCTAAAAAGTCATTTACACGTGCTGGACAGGGATATCCCGAACCATCACCTCACGATAAATTTGTTCTTGATGAATACGTCAGATATATCGGTGATGAAGTTGCATGCGTTGCTGCAATCAATGAAAAAATAGCTATTCAAGCTTTGAAGCTCATCAAAGTGGAGTACGAAGTCTTAGAACCAGTACTCGATTTTGAAAAGGCATTTGAAAACCCATCCGTTATTCATCCTGAAGAAGGCATTCGCGAAATGTTCCCCATCGGATTTTTGCCTAAAAAGAATGTTGCTGCTTCATATGAAATGAATGTCGGAGAAGTTGATAAAGTCTTAAAATCATGTGATGTCGTCATTGAGGAATCATTTTATACTCAAGCACAATCTCATGCCATGATGGAACCTCATTCGGTCAATGCAAGAATAGATTTTCAAAATAGATTAGTCATATACTCATCAACACAGACACCATTCCATGTTCGTCGTATTTTATCTCAAACACTCGATGTACCTCTTTCTAGAATTAGAGTCATCAAACCTAGAGTCGGTGGTGGTTTTGGTGGTAAACAAGCACTTCATGGTGAAATGTTTGCTGCTTTAGTGACATTAAGAACTGGCAAACCATCAAAAATCAATTATACGAGAAAAGAAGTTTTCGAATCAGCTTATACCAGACACCCTATGCGCATTGATATCAAACTAGGTGCTGATAAAGATGGAACTCTTAAAGCTATTGATTGTTATATCTTGTCAGATACAGGGGCTTATGGTGAACATGCCCTAACGGTATTCATGGTAGCTGGATCTAAAGTTTTACCACTTTATAACAAAGTTGAAGCTGTCCGCTTTAATGGTCAAGTGGTCTATACGAATCATGTTTCTGCTGGTGCTTTTAGAGGGTATGGAGCAATCCAAGGTAATTTTGCAGTAGAATCAGCAGTTGATATTTTATGTACAAAGCTTGGCATGGATCCAATTCTATTTAGACAAAAGAATATGATACTTGAGGGTGAGACATCACCAATCTTTGCTATTATGGGTGAAGGTACCGAAGGTACAGCAATGAATATGGAATCATGCAAACTAGATTTCTGTGTCAAAAGAGGTTTGGAATTATCTCATTGGAAAGATATTTACCCAAGAAAAAAACTTAAAGATAACAAAGTTAAAGCTGTTGGTATGGCAATAGCAATGCAAGGTAGTGGGATTCCATACATTGATATGGGTGCAGCAACCATCAAATTGAATGATGATGGATTCTATAATCTCATGGTCGGTGCAACCGACATAGGACAAGGTAGCGATACAATACTGGCTCAAATAGCTGCCGAAGAACTCATGACGACAGTAGATAAAGTTATCGTCTATTCTTCAGATTCAGATTTAACACCTTTTGATACGGGAGCTTATGCATCAAGTACAACCTATGTTTCAGGAAATGCTGTATTGAATGCTGCAAAAATTATGAAAGATATGCTTCTAGAAGAAGCTTCAAAAGCACTTAAGGTTAAACTAGAGCATGTCAAATTTGATGGTTATACATTTAAATCAGGTGAAAAGGAAATTACTTTCAGTGATTTAGCAAACCGCTTATATTACAATGAAGATCAAAAACAATTGACTGCAACAGGCAGTTATGTGGGTACTAAGTCACCACCTCCATTTATGGCAGGATTCATTGAAATTGAATTAGACCTAGAAACTGGCGAATATGAAATCATGGATTATGTGAGCGTCGTCGATTGCGGTACACCAATCAATCCAAAACTTGCTCAAGGGCAAGTTGAAGGTGGTATTGTACAAGGCATTGGCATGGCTGCATATGAAGAGGTTAAATACGGAAACAAAGGTAATCTCTTATCCAATAGTTTCTTAAATTACAAAATTCCAACAACCAAGAACATCCATAAATTAACAACAGAGTTTGCTGAAAGTTATGAGGAATCAGGCCCATTTGGCGCTAAATCCGTTGGTGAAATTGGCATTGATACGCCACCAGCAGCACTTGCAAATGCGGTTTACAATGCAACTGGTGTAAGAATAACTTCATTACCAATCACACCACAAAAAATATATGAAGGTATGATGGCTTTAAAACAAAAGGAGCATGCAAATGAAAACAAATAGAAATGTGTGGGTTTATATATTATTTTTTGGAGCTGTCTGGGGTATCCTAGAAGCTACTTTAGGTTATGTGTTGCAATTTTTACCACCCTTGGTATCAGGAAGCGTGATGTTCCCTATTGCAGCCATTTTAATGATTGTTACTTATCAGAATACCAAATCAAAATCGGCAATGATTTATGTCGCTGCTATTGCAGCAACCATTAAGGCAGTCAATTTTTTCCTTCCTGGGCTCCCGCCCATCAAGACTTATAATCCAATGATTGCGATTATGCTACAATCTATGGTGATGGTTATATTCATTCCCTTGATTGAAAAGAAACCAATTTTAGCCAAACTCGCTGGTATTGCATTGGTTGGATTTTCATGGAGAACACTCTTTTTAGCAAACATATCAATCAATCACGCTTTGACAGGTTTCAATTTTCCACAACTTGCAAATACTGCTAGCATGCTTAATCTAGTGGTTTATCTTGGGCTTATGGAAGCCTTGATTCTTGGTATCTTATATGCTGGACGATTGATGATTAGAAATATAGTGAAGTTTACTTTTAAACCAAGTTTATTGGTTTCTTTAACAACATTTGTTGTTGCAGTACTGCTCACATTCTACCTTTAATTAAACCAGTGCATCGAAGAAGAAAAGAGATGATGATATGAATGATTTATATTCAAAGGTTGTGAAATATCAAACTTTGGGATTAGATATGGTTATGATTACTGCTGTTGGAAAAGATGGAGAAGGCCCTGTCGAAGTCGGAAAGAAGCTACTGGTTGTTGAAACTGGTGAATTTTTTGGTACTGTTGGTGGTGGTGCACTTGAGCACTATGCCATCGAGAAAGCGAAACAACTTCTAAAGACAAGAACACACTTAACTGAAAAATACTTGCTTGACAAGGGCAAAGTTACACCAGAAGCAAAAACACTACCTATGGTTTGTGGAGGAACAGTTACTTTGTTCTACGAATTTTTAGGTGTCAAAAACTATGTATATATTTTTGGTGGTGGCCATGTGGGCCAAGCCTTAGTGAAGGTATTAAAACCACTAAATTTTCATTTAACCGTGATCGATGAGCGAAAAGAGATTATTGATGCATTTGATGGTGGTGATCAAGTTGTTCATCAACACTTTGCTCCATACATTGAAGAAAATGGTATTAAAGACGGAAGTTTCGTTGTGGTTTGCACACCGTCACATGCTTATGACTATCATGTCATCAATAAAATCATTGAACTCAAATTGAAACCTAAATATATTGGCATGTTATGTTCTGTTGAAAAATTGAAAGATTATTTGAAAGAGACCTATAAGCGATTTGGAAATGATATCGATTTAAGCAATTTCTATTCACCCATAGGATTGGATCTTGGCGGTGGAGCACCTGAGGATATAGCAATTTCGATTGCATCAGAAATTTTAGCTCTACATTTTGATAAAAAAGGTCAAAAACACATGAGGGAGACTATAGATGATCACCATCGTTACTGGGAAAATAAATGAAGGAAAAACAACAGCTCTAAAAGCTCTTTATCAAGAGCAAAAACAAGGAGATGGATTTGTTTCTATCAAGAAAATGGATGGAAACAAGGTCCACAGTTTTACTGCGACAAGACTGGCAACAGAAGAACATAAACTTTTATTGCTTCATGAAAATTATTTTTCTGAAAGTTTTGTTATTGCTGGAAAAGTAGGACCTTATCTCATTAACCTATTCACGTTAAGCTGGATAGAAAAAACAATTGAGCAATTGATAGAAAACAGAATTGAACCCATCTATCTCGATGAAATTGGTGCGTTTGAATTAAGAGGATACGGATATGATCGCATTTTTAGACTAATGATTGAATCCAATCTCGATTTAATCATATCAACAAGAATAGATAGCTTGGAACAAGTCGTAGAACACTATGAATTAAAAAATGTCAAGGTTATACAAGTATAACAGGAGGTCTATATGTACGATAAAGCATTCATCAATGGCAAACTCTATATCGATCAATCATGGAAATTTACGAATCTTTATATCAAAAAAGATAAGATAGCATTGCTTAGTGATGCTGTTTTGCCTGCTACTGAGACCATAGACCTTAAAGGGTTAGAAGTATTACCTGGAATCATTGATCCACATGTTCATTTTGAGTTGGATTTGGGTTTCATCAAATCAGTGGATGATTTTTATTCTGGAAGCGTTGCTGCTGCATACGGAGGGATTACGTCTTATGTCGATTTTCTCGATCCAGTTGATAATGAAATAGATTTAGAAATAGCATTTAACAAACGTATGGCATTAGCTAAAAAAAGTGTTGTCGACTATCATTTTCATGCTTGCATCAAAAACCCAAAAGGTGATTTAGAAGCATTTGTTAAAAAAATGAAATCACTAGGTATGAATACGTTAAAGCTTTTTACAACTTATTCAGATTCAAATAGACGGACCTATGATTCTGAAATTCTTCAATTATTGGAACTGTCCAAAAGATATCATTTTCTGATTATGGCTCACATTGAAAATGATGATTTGATTATACTCGACCCCAAATTCACATATAAAGACTTACTTACCAGTAGACCAACAATCAGTGAAACAAGTGAAGCCTTGAAGCTTGCAGAGTTTACGAGACAAACAGGTGGTTGGATGTACATGGTGCATTTATCAAGCGGACAGACGTTAGAAGCATTGATTCAAAATTATCCTGATATTTTGAATCAGCATTTCTTTGTTGAAAGCTGTCCTCAATACTTTACATTCACCAAAGATGTTTTAGAAAGATCAGATGGTTTTTTATATACATTTGCCCCACCGATTAGGACAGAACATGAAAAAGATTTGATGTTTTTATATCAAGAAGCTGTTTACACAATAGGCACTGATCATTGTGCATTTATGCAAATAGATAAGAATAAACCCACACTTAAACAAACACCACTTGGCATTGGTGGCATTGAACATGCCTTAGGTATCATGAGATATCATTTAGGAGATGAAGCAATTCCTAAGATGACAAGCAGAGTCGCATGGACTCAAAGCTTGAATCATAAAGGTGAAATCAAAGAAGGCTATGATGCTGACCTAGTTGTTTTTGAACCCGATAGCAGCACCTATGTTCATGGCAATCATGGATCTTGTGACTATTCCGTTTATGAAAATAAACCCTCTGCAGGCAAAGTTATTTCAACGCTTGTGAGAGGCAATTTCGTTTTAAAGAATGGCGTATTTTTAGGTGGACAAGGACAATGGATAAAAGGAAGTGACTTCAAGTGATTAAAGCTATCATCAATACACGCATTTATGATTTTCAATCATTTATTGAAAAAGGCTTCGTCATTTTTGACGATAAAATACTTGATGTCGGCCCTATGAAAGCCTTTATAGATAAACAATATGAAATTATTGATGGCACTGGCTTTTTAGTAATGCCTGGACTTGTTACTGGACACACGCATATTTACTCTACATTTGCTCGTGGGATGTCAGTCCCCTTTCACCCTTTGAATTTTCAAGATATCTTAGATCAATTATGGTGGAAATTAGATCGCAATATTGATTTAGAAACAACTTATTATAGCGGTATCGTCAGTGCTGTTGATCATGTGAAAAATGGTGTAACAACGATGATAGATCATCATGCAAGTGGTATCGATATACTGGGTTCACTTGAGACACTTAAAAAGGCTGTTTGTGACGATGTGCATTTAAGAGGTGTTTTTGCATTTGAAACAAGTGATCGTTTTGATGTTGAAAAAGCCATTCAAGAAAATGTTTCATTTAATAAGCTTTATAGTTCTCCATTCACGAAAGGATTATTTGGATTGCATGCATCGATGAGTTTATCAGAAGATACACTAAAAAAAGTCAAAGCATCTTTAGGGGATATGCCAATCCATGTCCACGTTGCTGAAAGCGTCATGGATGAGAAAGATTGTAAAGATAAATACAAAGAGAAGATCATCAACAGATTAAACCGCCACGGTTTACTCAATAAAAATAGTATCATTGCACATGCAATTTATGTGGATGATGAAGAACTGAAATTGATTAAGGAAAAGGATTGTGTGATTGCAGTCAATTTTTCCTCGAATATGAATAATAGTGTTGGTGTTCCACCACTAAAATCTTTTAGAAATCATGATTTGAAAGTGATCATAGGTAACGATGGAATATCATCAGCAATGACTAGTGAATATTTAAGTCTTTACTATGCAACACACTTACTTGACCAAACACCTAATCTATTCGGATTAGACGAGTTAAAGAAAATAATTAATGAGACTTATCAATATGCAAGCCAAATTCTTGGCATACATTTAGGAAAGATTCAAAAGGGATATGAAGCTGATTTATTAATGGTTCCTTATCTTCTTCCAACACCTATCAACCAAGACAATGCAATGGGACATTTGTTTTTTGGATTATTCCATAGTTTCAAACCTAAACATGTTTTTGTAGCAGGTAAACAAATTGTAAGCAACTATGAGGTTAGCAATGACTTAATCGCTAAATATCAAGAAGCAAGCCAATATGCACAAAAGCTTTGGGATAGAATCAATCAGGAGGATCAATCATGAATTTGAAAACCACATTTGATGGACTTGTATTAGAAAATCCACTGATGCCCGCATCAGGACCACTCGTAGGCGATACAGAAAAACTACTTTTCATGAAAGACGCTGGATGTGGCGCTGTTGTTACAAAGACAATTTCAACCAAAGAACCACATATACCAAAGCCATGTATTTATGGCGATAAGCAATATGTTATGAATAGTGAACTTTGGAGTGAGTATCCAGTAGAAAAATGGGTCAAAGAGTTTTTACCCGAATATCAGAAACAAAAGGATAGACCACTCATCATCAGTGTTGGGTATTCCAAGGATGATATGGAAGTATTGATTCCATTACTAGATCCATTTGCTGATGCCTTTGAAGTATCCACACATTATGTAGGTACCGATTTATCTGTGATTGCTCAAACCGTAAAAACCATTAGAAGTCATACAAAAAAACCATTTTATATGAAGATTAGCCCACATATTCCTAATCCTGCTGAATTTGCACGCATCATTAAAGAAAATGGTGCTAACGGCATTGTTGCTATTAATTCTTTAGGACCTACCATGAAGATAGATATTGCATCAAGATCAATTCTTTATGGCAATGAATCAGGATTTGTCTGGACCAGCGGTCCAGTCATTAAGAATCTTGCACTAGCAACAGTTTATACCATAAAAAAAGCTGAACCATCTTTAACCGTGATCGGAGTTGGTGGTATTCAGTCTGCTGATGATGTGATTGAATTTCTTTTGGCTGGTGCGTCAGGTGTTCAGATGCTTTCTGCTGCGTTACTGAAGGGTAAACAACTTTATGCAAAGATTATTAGCGACCTTCCTAAAAAACTTGAATTTTATGGTTTTAGTAGTGTAGAAGATGTCATCAACACTTCATTGTTAAACAATGTTAAATATAAAGCAAGTGTGCCATCTTTGATTGAAGAAAAATGTATTAAATGTAACATATGTGTCAATGTTTGTCCATATTTTGCAATATCTATGAAAGATAAAATTACATTTGATCCAAAGAAATGTTTTGAATGTGGTTTATGCGTAGTTAAGTGTCCAACTGATGCTATCGTGATGGCATAAAAGGAGTGATGATGTGAGGGATATCAGTCGATCGATACCTAAGGAAGATCATGTAGAAAAGGTTTCTGGGAAATCACTTTATGTGAGTGATATTAAGATGGATCATATATTGCATGCAAAAACAGTCAGATCCATTCATCCAAAAGCTAAAATAATCAATATTGAAATCCCTGAATTGCCCAAGGATTATTTTATCGTTGATTATCGTGACATACCAGGAGAAAACTACGTCAAGATGATTTTTAATGATTGGCCAGTGTTTGCTGAAAAGCAAGTCAACTATATCGGTGAGCCCATCATGCTTGTCATCGGCAAGAATAAGCAGATTATCAATGACATCATTTGGAAAATAAAAATCAAGTATCAAATATTGAAACCAACATTTGATTACAAATCGAGTGTTGTCCACAAAAGCTTTAGCAAAGGAAATATCAAAAAAGCTTTTACTAAGCCATTCAAAACTGTTGATTACACATATGAAACAGGTTATCAGGAACAAGCCTATATTGAACCTCAGGGGTTCATAGCATATCCAGAAGACGAAGATAAAGTTACTTTGATAGGATCCATTCAATGCCCTTATTATGTTAAGAATGCAGTGATCAATACATTGGGATGTGCTGACGATAAGGTCCGCGTCATTCAACCATCTGTCGGTGGAGCATTTGGAGGAAAAGAAGAATTTCCTTCGATTATGGCATGTCAACTAGCTGTTGCTGTACAGAAAATCAAACAACCTATCAAGATGATTTTTGAGCGTGAGGAAGATATGGAAAACACGACCAAACGTCATCCATCAACCATCAAATTAACTGCTGCAATCGATAAAAATCATCGTATTCAAGGTCTTAAGGCACATGTATCTCTAGATAGCGGAGCATATATTGGTTTAAGTGGTGTTGTTTTAGCTAGAGCGATGATTGCCTCTACATCAGCCTATACAATCGATCATCTCGATATTTCAGGAGATGTCTATGAAACCAATACAGTGCCTAATGGAGCATTTAGAGGTTTTGGTGCTCCACAAATGATTTTTGCCGTTGAGATGCTCATTCATCATATCGCAAAGGAACTCAATATTGATCCGTTTCCATTGAGAAAATCTCACCTTGCAAAACAAGGAGATATGACATCAACAAGTGGTGTTTTCAGAGATCCGATTATTATGGAAAAAATGATTGAAAAAGCAACTCAAATTTCTGATTATCACAATAAAGTAAAAGCTTATCAGAATCCTTTAGTCTTTAAAGGCATTGGTATGAGCTGGTTTTTACATGGTTGTGGATTTACTGGTAGTGGTGAAAGCACCCATATCAAGGCTAAGGTTAAATTAAGAAAAGATAAAAATAATCACGTATATTTATTGGTTGCTGCTGTAGATATGGGACAAGGAGCAAAGACTGCTTTAAAAAAGATTGTTGTTCAAACGCTTGGATGTCCTGCAAAGCAGGTGTCATTTGACAATCCAGATACCGATTTTATCTTGGATTCAGGTCCTACAGTTGCTTCAAGAACAACTATGATTGTTGGTGGTCTTTTAGCAAGAGCAGCTTTGAAACTTAAAAATACATGGGTTGATGATCAAGAAATGGAAGTCATTGAGCAATATCAACAACCTGAATATATCAAATGGGATGAGGAAGCCATGATTGGCGATGCATATCCCGCTTATTCATGGGGAGTTAATATCGTTGAAGTCGAAGTATCTCCGGTTACCTATCAGACCAAGGTCATAGGTATTTGGAGTGTTTATGATGTAGGTAAGGCTATTGATGAACGCTTGGTATTAGGACAGGCAGATGGTGGTATTGCTCAAGGTGTTGCTTATGGCTATTTGGAAGTTATGAAGCATGAACAAGGCAAATTAAGACAGAAGAATATGACTGACTATATCATACCTACTGCAGTTGACATGCCTAAGACTGAAACTGTTATTATGGAAAATCCTTATATTCTAGGCCCATATGGAGCCAAAGGTGTTGGCGAACTCACCTTAGTTGGTGGTGCGCCTGCGGTTGCTTTAGCTATTGAACAAGCCATCAAAGAGAAGGTATATAAAATACCAGCAACACCAGAATACATAATGGAGTTGATGAAATCATGATTAAATTCAAATTAAATGGAAAAGACGTAGAACTTAATCTTGATCCAAGCAGTCGCTTACTTGATGTCTTAAGAAACTACTTCAACCTAACGGGACCAAAAGAAGGTTGTGGTGAAGGTGAATGTGGAGCATGTGCCGTACTTTTAGATGGGCATATTGTACACAGTTGCTGTTTACCACTAGCAAATATAGCTGAAAAAGAAATTGTTACCATTGAAGGTTTCTCCAAGACAAAAAGATATCAAGCTTTAGCTAGCGCTATGCTTGAAGAAGGTGGATCTCAATGTGGTATATGCACACCAGGTATGATGATTGCTGCTGAAAGTCTGCTCAATCAAAATCCAAAACCATCTGATGAAGAAATCCGGATAGGCATATCAGGAAACCTTTGTCGCTGCACAGGGTACAACATGATTGTTAAAGCCATCCAAACAGCAGCTAAGAAAGGTGACGGACTATGGTAAAACACGTGATTCCTAAAAACCTTCAAGAAGCACTTAATTATTTATATACCAGTGACTATCATGTGATTGCAGGTGGAACAGATCTAATGATTCAAAAACGAAATTCGTCCGATCTGCCTCCGCTTTTCAATTCGAACATGATCTATCTTTTTAACTTAGAAGAACTTAAATACGTCATTAAGGAAGAAACACAACTCAGAATCGGATCGATGACATCATTAGAAACTTTGTTGCATCATGATGATGTACCACAATTACTTAAAGATGTCATTAAAGAAATGGCTTCTCCAGGTATTAGAAATATGGCGACATTAGCAGGTAATATTGCCAATGCTTCTCCAGCTGGAGACAGTTTGGTTCCACTCTATCTTATGGATGCCCTTGTTGTATTGTCAAGTGTAAATCAAAATCGTTATTTACCCATTGAAAAAGTTATTATTGGTCCAAGAAAAACAGTCATTCAAAATAATGAACTGATTAAAGAAATTGTCATTCCTATTCATAACTTTACCAAGACTTCTTGGGTCAAAGTTGGAGGAAGACAAGCAGATGCAATCTCTAAGGTATCATTTGCTGGGGCAGTTACCATTGAAGATGATCATGTTACTGATTTTAGAATTGCATTAGGTGCAGTTTATATGACCATTATTCGAAACCGTTCATTTGAAAAGATGTATAAGAAAATGAGTTTGAAAAAATTCAAGAAGTTGATTCCTGATATATTAATTCAATATCAAGAATTGATTAAACCCATTGATGACCAAAGATCAAATAAGCTATATAGACAACAAGTAGCCTTGAATTTAATTAAGGATTTTATTGAAAAAATATGATTTAGGTGGTGACTTATGGATTACAAGAGAATCATGAAGATTGCCCGAGGAGAAATAAAAGCTGAGCTTGTTCTTAAGCACGCAAAAATAATCAATGTTTATAGTGGTGAAATTGAATTGGGAGATATTGCCATTGAAAATGGAAAGATTGTTGGTGTGGGTTCTTATCAAGGAAAAATAGAACACGATATCAATAACAGATTCGTATCTCCTGGACTTATCGATGGACATGTTCACATTGAATCATCGATGCTCACCCCTCCTGGATTTGCAAGAATTGTTGTTCCTAAGGGAACGACAACAATCATTGCTGATCCACATGAGATTGCCAATGTATGCGGCTCAAAAGGGATACAGTTTATGCTCGATAATAGCGAAAATATTCCTCTTAATGTCTATATGATGATTCCATCTTGTGTTCCTGCAACCAAGGATGAAAACAATGGAGCAAAAGTTTCTGCAAAAGATATTGAATCTTTTATGAAACATCCAAGAGTGATTGGATTAGGAGAAGTCATGGACTATCCATCTGTTATTTCCGGTGATGATAACATTCATGAAAAAATAGAATTGATGAGAAAACTCATCATTGATGGACATGCTCCTGACGTTGTAGGCAATGATCTAAATGCCTATATTGCTGCTGGTGTAATGACAGATCACGAATGTACTGTAATTGAATCAATGATTGCCCGGATCAGAAAAGGCATGTACGTCCACTTAAGAGAAGGATCACAAACAAGGAATACACGTGCATTATTAAAAGGCCTTAATAAAGATAACATCAATAGAGTACTTTTCTGTACAGATGATAAACATCCTTTTGACATCAAAGAAGAAGGACACATTAATTTTAACGTCAATCTAGCTATAAATGCAGGCATCAATCCCATTGACGCCATCAAAATGGCAACGCTCAATGCAGCAACCTGCTATGGATTATCCAATCTTGGAGGTATCGCTCCTGGCAAGGATGCCGATTTATTTGTTTTTGATGATTTGTATCATATAGAGCCTGATATTGTTTATTTTAAAGGTAACATTGTTGCTAAGAAGGGTGAGCCCTTATTTGAAGCTAAAACCCATATCCCCAAAGAAGTCATCCATACAGTGCATTTAGAAAAAGAGCTTTCTTTCGAATTGAAGTTAAAAGACAAATATGTTCGTGTGATTGGACTCATACGCAACAACATAACGACTACAGAGTTGTTAAGAGAAGTCAAAGTGGAAAACAATCTTTATGTCTACGATCCAAATGTGGATATTCTTAAATTAGCCGTCGTCGAACGTCACCATCATACAGGAAATATCGGTATTGGTCTGGTCGAAGGATTTGGCATTAAGAATGGTGCATTAGCGATGACAATCGCTCACGATTCTCACAATCTCATCATCGTTGGTTCATCAGATGAAGACATGAGGGTTGCAGCTAAAAAGATCCAAGAAATTCAAGGTGGTATCGTGCTCGTTCAAGATGGTGAAGTCACAGAATATCTCGAACTAGAAGTTGGAGGTATCATGACTGCACACTCTGAGACACTTGTCCAAGAAACCCTACTTAATATGAAGAGAAAGATTCAAAAAATGGGATTGAATAGCAATGTCGATGATCCATTCATATCCTTAGCATTTCTAGCACTTCCAGTTATTCCCAAATTAAAATTGACCGATCGTGGTCTATTTGATGTCGATCAATTTAAGATTGTAAGCATAGACGTAGACAAGAAGGTGTTAAATTGAGTTTTGTTAAACAGTATAGGTGTACCATATGTGATCAAACCTTTGACTACAAAGGTGATATTTTAACATGTCCAACCTGTGGAGAAAAAGGTATTTTAGACATCGAGTACGATTATCAAGCAATGAAGAAGTTTGTCGATATCAATTATTTTAAGAATCAAGATGATTTTTCTATGTGGCGATATGCACCTTTACTCCCCATAGAAAGAAAACATGTCCATGAAATGCTTAAAATAGGATGGACACCTTTATATCGTGCAAACAAATTAGAAAAAACCTTAAATATCAAAGAGCTTTACATCAAAGACGAAGGTGTTAATCCAAGTGCTTCTCTAAAGGATAGAGCAAGCGGAGTTGCTGTTTTAAAAGCTTTGGAACAAGGATATCATACGGTATCATGCAGTTCAACAGGAAATGCTGCATCTAGTCTTGCGTGCCACGCTGCTCGTATGGGATTAAAGAGTGTAATTTTCGTCCCTAAACGCGCCCCGATTGGCAAATTGAATCAGTTACTAATCTACGGTTCTAATGTGATCAGTGTCGATGGTGATTATAAAGACACATTTCAATTATCAAAATTAGCCATTGATCACTATGACTGGTATAATAGAAATGCTGCAATCAATCCAAACCTGGTTGAGGGTAAAAAAACAGTGGCACTTGAAATTGCTGAACAACTCAATTTTTATCCAACAGATTGGGTTTGTGTATCAGTTGGAGACGGTTGTACCATTGCTGGTGTATACAAAGGTTTTTATGATTTTTTCCAATTGGGATTAATCAATAGAATACCTAGATTATTAGGTGTACAAAGTACAGGATGCTCTCCATTTGTTGATGCATATTTGAATTCTGAACCGATGAAAGAAGCTGAGGAAAACACGATTGCTGATAGCATATCCGTAGGTATTCCTAGAAATCCAATCAAGGCACAACGTGCCGTTCTACTTTCTAATGGAGCATGGATTGCTGTAACTGATGAACACATTTTAAAGAGTATGAAAATGTTAGGTAGCAAAGAAGGCATATTCGGTGAACCTGCTGGAGTAACAGCTTTAGCTGGATTAGAAGAAGCTCTCAAAACAGGTATCATTAAACCTAATGAATCTGTAACTGTCATCATGACTGGTAATGGTCTAAAAGATCCAGTAAATGCTCAAAAAGCCGTTAAAGCTCCAGTACTACTTAAACCTAAACTGGAAGAATTAAAACAATATATGAAAGAAAAAGGAGACAAAAAACATGCCTAAAGTACCATTTGGACCTACCTATGATGAAATGTTAAATCCAAGTCATATAGATCCTACAATTAGAAAACAAGCTCTTCATGCAAAAAATAATGAATTAGATCCAATCAACTTATTCAATATCACATGGAAGAATGAAAAGAATGAAGTTAATAAAATTGTATTGCCAAAAGAATTAACAGGTATTGATGCAAACATCATTGTGATGCTTGGAAGATATTTTCCATCGGGATCACATAAAGTTGGCCCAGCATATTCTACATTGATTGAAGGATGTGTTGATAAAGATATCATTCCACAAAAACACACAATTTTAGGACCATCGACAGGAAATTTTGGTATTGGTGTATCTTATATCTGTAACTTAATGAAATTTGATGCTATTGTCATCATGCCAGATAACATGAGCAAGGAAAGATATGATAGAATTCAAAGATATGGTGCCAAATTAGATTTAACACCAGGTACTGAGTCTGATGTCATTTTAACTTTGCAACGCACATATGAATTGAAGAAAAATCCCGATTATCGCTCTTTGGCACAATTTGAGTTACTACCCAATTATAGATTCCATCGTCACGTGACTGGTAACAGTGCAATTGAAGCTGTAAAAGGCATCGGGAACGGTAGAATTGCTTGCTTTACATCAGCTCCAGGAAGCGCTGGAACACTTGCTGCAGGCGATCAGATTAAAGTAGCTTTCCCTGAAGCCAAGGTTGTAGCATTAGAACCATATGAATGTTCAACATTGATGAATGGTGGGGTTGGTCAGCATCGTATTGAAGGTATCGGAGATAAGATGTGTACATTGATTCATAATGTTTTAACGACTGATTTTGTTGCTTTAATTGAAGATGAAGATTCAGTCAGAGGATTAAAAATTATCCATGATGCACCTCACATTTTAGTTGAAAATGGTGTTGATCCAAAGGTCGCTGAAAGCTTAAGAGATATTTTTGGTGTATCGACCATATGCAACATTCTTGGTGCAATTAAAATGGCAAAATATTTAAAACTCGGTGTTAACGACAACATCGTTACAATTGCAACCGATGGTTTTGATCGATATAACAGCGTTATTGAAAACTTGGATAACCGCGTACTTGAAACTGAAGATTTTGTTTTGAGACGTTGGTTTAAGGACATATTCTTAAAAGTCGATACCGAAAATGTTGATGATTTGAGAAGTATGGAGAAAAAAGAAAGACTATTTAAACAAAAAGAACATGACTGGTTGAGATTCAATTACTCAATTGATTATTTAAACCAGATGAGAAATATGAAATTTTGGAATGACGAGTATGAATTGATTCATCATTATGATCAATTGATCACTCAGAAAAGAGGTAAAGAATTATGATTAATATTCCATTTGAACAAATATTAAAAAAAGCACAAGCATATGAAAAGGAAATGACGCGTTTTTTAAGAGACATGGTTAAAATACCAAGTGAATCAAGCGAAGAAAAGGATGTCATTCTTAGAATTAAAGAAGAAATGATCAAGGTTGGATTTGATTCTGTTTCTATTGATCCAATGGGAAATCTATTTGGAAAAATCGGACATGGCAAACATTTAATTGCGATGGACGGCCACATAGATACCGTAGGTATCGGTGAAATCAAGAATTGGACATTTGACCCATATGAAGGATATGAAGATGAAGAAACGATTGGTGGTAGAGGAACTTCTGACCAAGAAGGCGGTATGGCATCCATGGTTTATGCAGGAAAAATCATCAAAGATTTAAAACTTGAAGATGATTATACTTTATTAATAACTGCAACCGTTCAAGAAGAAGATTGTGATGGCTTATGCTGGCAATATATCATTGAAGAAGACAAAGTCACACCTGAATTTGTTGTTATTACTGAACCTACTTCATGTAGAATATATCGAGGACATCGCGGACGTATGGAAATCAAAGTCAGTACTCATGGGATTAGTTGCCACGGGTCTGCACCTGAACGTGGAGATAATGCAATCTTTAAGATGGCACCGATCTTATTAGAAATCAAAGAATTGAACAATAGACTCAAAAACGATCCATTCTTAGGAAAAGGTACAATGACAGTAAGCCAAGTCTATTTCAGCTCACCTTCAAGATGTGCTGTCGCCGATGGATGCTCAATTTCTATTGACAGAAGACTCACTCATGGTGAAACATATCTTTCAGCACTAGAAGAAATCAGAGCTTTGCCTTCAGTTAAAGCTGCAGGTGCGATTGTGGAAATGTATACTTATGAAAGACCAGCTTATACTGGATTAGTCTATCCAACACAATCTTATTTTCCAACTTGGGTATTAGAAGAAGATCATGTTGTATGTCAATCAACAGTTGAAGCCTATCAAAAATTATTTGGAAAAGATCCAATCGTGGACAAATGGACATTCTCAACCAATGGTGTTTCAATCATGGGAAGACACAATATCCCTTGTATCGGCTTTGGACCTGGACATGAAGAAGAAGCTCATGCACCAAACGAAAAGACCTTTAAAAAGGACTTAATTGAAGCTTGTGCAATGTATGCAGCTATCCCGCTGATGTATTTAAAGCATGTTAAAAAGGAGAAATAAAAATGGAACCACTATTTAAAGGTAAACACTTCATCACACTAGAAGAATGGTCTAATGAAGAAATTGATAAGCTCTTGGAAGTATCCAAAGAACTTAAAAGAAAATTCTTAAACAATGAACCTACACCATATTTGACGAATAAAACTGCGTTTTTAATGTTCTTTGAAGCATCCACTAGAACAAGAAACTCTATGGAATCAGGTATTGCTCATCTTGGAGGCCATGGAACATTCCTAGATACTTCCACGATGCAAATTTCACATGGTGAAAGTGCAAAAGATACAGCCGTTATCCTATCATCTTATGGCCATGGTATTGCATGCAGATATTGTAATTGGGGTATAGGTAATAAATATATTCGTGAAATGGCTGCTCATTCAACAGTGCCTATTATGAATCTTCAATGTGATATTTATCACCCTATGCAAGGTTTAGCTGATTTAATGACGATTCAAGAAGTTGCAAAAACAACAAAAAAACTTAAGATTTCTATCATCTGGGCTTATGCAAAGAGCCACAAGAAACCAATCAGTGTACCACTCACACAAATCTTGTTATTCCCAAGATATGGTATGGACGTAACACTTGCTTATCCAGAAGGTTATGATTTACCTGTTTGGGCCATTGAAAAAGCAAAACAGAATGCTAAAGAACATGGTGGATCGTTTAGAATCACACATGACATGAAAGAAGCTTTTACAAATGCTGATGTTGTCATTCCTAAAAATTGGGGAAGCTGGGTTAATAATCAATCAACTGAAGTGATTGATGACCTACTTGAATCCTACAAGAGCTGGAAATGTACAGAAGATATGATTGCGCTAGCTAGTCCAAATGTCTATTACATGCATGCGCTACCTGCGGATCGCGGTAATGAGGTTGAGGATTCAGTCATTGATGGCAAACATTCGATTGTCTATCAAGAAGCTGAAAACCGTCTCCATACTGCCAAAGCAGTCATGACTATGACGATGGGGAACAAATAGTTTGATTTAAGGATTTTAACAAAATGGATGAGGATAATCCATAAAATGTTAAAGTCTTTTTTTGCTATTTATGGGACAATAATTATTAAAAAATGTTATTTATTTAAGTATTTCACATGATTCACACCATTTATAGACAATTTTCACACAAAAATCCATATTTTCTCCCATACCCAATAAATCAGATTAAACCCTTGTATATTAACCGAAGTCACTTAGAAGGAGGCATTCAAAAATGAAAAAGAAATTTATGTTATTTAGTTTATTAGGGTTGGCGGTAGCAGGTATCGCATTTGTAGGATTTAGTGTTAGCGCAACTTCAGATTATGCAGTTGTCGAAGATTATGGTGTATATGCTTTAAGTGAAGATGGCACATATACAGTTGAAGAAATGTTAGTCAGTGCAATTCAAGATGAATATTTGGCACAAGCAACATACAATGCAATCATTGAAGCTTACGGTGAAGTGAAACCTTTCACAAAAATCGTTTTAGCAGAACAAACTCATATCGATTTACTATTACCATTATTTGTAGCTTATGGCATTGAAGTTCCAGTTAATGATGCAGCAGACTATGTTGTCTTACCAGATTCAATATCAAGTGCATTAGCAACTGGTGTGGAAGCAGAAACATTAAACATCGCAATGTATGAAACTTTCTTGAACCAAGTAGATTTACCAGATGATGTTCAAACAGTATTTGAATATTTACAAGCAGCATCACAAAATCACCTAGCAGCATTTTCAAGAGATAGACTTATTGGTGCTGGTTATGATTTAAGTAATATGATTAAGAACCAATTTAGAAAAGGTGGAAACTCATCAACTTCAGAACGTGGAAATATGTCTACAGAACGTGGAACTAACGATGGTATTTGCGTTAATTCATAAATAAAAATAAGCCGCTCAGAATTTCTCGAGCGGCTTTTCTTTTATTAATATAGTGTTTTTTCTTTATCTTGATATTCCTTAAATAAGATGAGACATTGTTCTCTAAATGCTTCATCAATAG
>CAZPLF010000004.1:0-76823 GCA_964587475.1 uncultured Mariniplasma sp. | reverse complement strand
AGTTTTTACCTTTTTTGGCAAGTGAAACAAACTCGCTGACTAAGTCAACAATCGGCGTTTTTTCATTGATTTCCAAAATTAGTTTATCTTCCATATGCGTCGTCCTTTCTTTAAAATATTATAAATAATTCAGACCATATCCAAATGGAAACATCACAAATGATTCGTCATAGACCGCTCTAGTCGATGTATATCCAATTTGAGACAAATCTTTTGGCCAAGTGAATGATAATTTACCTGTGAAATCATAATCTCCAAATATCACATCAGCAATACCTAATCCACCTTCAGACCCTGGTAACCATGCTGCAATCAAGGCATCAAAAGAATCTAAATGGTTCCCCAATACTAAAGGTCTTCCTGAAATTAAGATACCAATGACATTTTTACCTGCTGCTTTCGCATCTTGAGCTAAACTAAGTGCTGCTGCGTTATTTGAATGTGACATACCTGATGTTAGCGTCAATTGATCATTATCACCAACACCTTCACTATATGGTATTTCTGTCAAAACAATAATTACAGTATCAGCATTTGTCCAAGATGTCGCTAAATTTAAACTTTGTGTGCTTACTATATCTGAAATAGCACGCTTGATTGAGATACCCACACCAATGCTCGCTGAGGTATTTCCTTGCCAGTATGTAGTCCAACCACCACACATATACCCTACATGATCTGCAGCTGGTCCTGTAATATATATACTTTGATTTTTAGATAAAGGCAATGCCTGATCATTATTTTTCAATAAAACCAATGATTTTCGTACTGCTTCTCTAGCAATATCACGATGCTGTTGTGTATATAGATTAGTAGAGGCGTCAAGACGATCAAATGGATTTTCCATGAGACCTCTTGTATATTTGACTGTTAGAATTCTTGAAACAGCATCATTAATTCTTTCTTGTGAAATGCGTTGATCTAATGCAGCTATTTTGAGTGTTTCATACGCAGATAACCAATCTGAAGGCTCCATCAGCATGTCAACACCTGCATTAACTGAATCTACAATTTGATCACTGTAATCACCTGGAAGTTGATGAATTGCATTCCAGTCACTAATGATAAAACCTGCAAATCCCATTTCATCTTTTAATACATCATTAATCCAGTAGTCATTACCATGCATCTTCATGTCGTTGATTGAACTAAATGAAATCATGATGGTGTCAACACCTGCTTCAATAGCTTCATAATAGGGTGCAAGATGAATCGCTCTAATCGTTTGCTCATCAAGCATAACATTTCCTTGATCCGTACCACCATAGGTACCACCATCACCTACATAGTGTTTAGCTGTAGCACTAACACCATTCTCTTGCAATCCTAAAATCATGGATTGTACAAGGTTTTGATGGATGATTGGATTTTCACTTAATCCCTCATAGGTTCTCCCCCATGAGATATCTGAAACCACGCTGACTGCTGGAGCAAATGTCCAAGTAATACCTGTAACTCTCATTTCTTGTGCAGTTGCTTTTCCTATTTCATACATCAACTCAGGATCATTTGCAGCTCCCAAACCTATGTTATGAGGAAAGATGGTTGCTCCATAAAGATTGTTATTGCCATGCACTGCATCAATTCCATAAATGATAGGAATTTCGCTCGTACTGTTAAGAGCACCTTGTTGATATTTAAAATACATTTGATACCACTCATCAGCCGTATTCATATACGATGATGGATGAGATCCACCACCACTTAAAATAGAGCCTATGCCATATGTTTCAACCTGTTCAGGTGTGATATATGCTCTTTCAGCTTGAATCATTTGCGCTACTTTTTCATCTAGACTCAAAGAGTCTAATTTAAGTTCAACCTGTTCAGCAATGGTTAAATCAGGAATAGGTAATTCGGTTGGTTGTTCAGGGTTGTTTGTACAGCCACTCATGAATGCTAATGACAAGATGAATAATATCAGTCCGACGAATTTTTTCATGAATGCCTTCTTTCTTTTATTTAAAACTGAGTTTCTTTTTCAATATAGCTTCTGAGTTCTGTTATCGGTATTCTGACTTGTAACATCGTATCTCTGTTTCTAACTGTTACTGCATGATCCTTTTCTGTATCGTGATCAACGGTGATACATAAATAGGTACCAATGGCATCTTGTCTTCTATATCTCTTTCCAATATTTTGCGTTTCATCGTAAACGACATCAAAATATTGACTGAGTTCATTAAATATTTCAATAGCCTTTTGGCTATGATCTTTTTTCATTAATGGTAATATGGCTGCTTTATAAGGAGCAAGCGTAGGATGGATGTGCAAGATTTGTCTTGTATCACCTGATTCGAGTGTTTCTTCGTCATAACCGTTAGTTAATAAGGCTAAAACGATTCTTTCAACACCAACAGACGGTTCGATGACATAAGGCAAATATTTTTCATTTGTTTCAGGATCAAGATAAGCTAAACTTTCTCCTGATTGAAGTTGATGTGCCTTCAAATCATAATCTGTTCTAGACGCTATCCCCCATAATTCATCAAATCCCCAAGGAAATTGAAAACGAATATCCGTGGTTGCATTTGAATAATGACTTAAAGCCTCAGGTTTATGGTCATCAAAAGCAAGTGCTTCTTTCTTTAAACCTAAAGAAATCAACCAGTCCATGCAAAATGCTTTCCAATAGTTAAACCATTCTATTTCCGTTCCTGGTTTACAAAAAAATTCTAATTCCATTTGTTCAAATTCTCTTGTTCTAAAGATGAAATTGCCAGGAGTGATTTCATTTCTAAAGGCTTTGCCTACTTGGCAAACACCAAATGGAATCTTTTTTCTAGATGTTCTTTGAATGTTTTTAAAATTAATGAAAATGCCCTGTGCTGTCTCTGGGCGTAAATAGATTTGATTTGCTTGTTCTAAAACAACACCTTGATGTGTTTGAAACATCATATTAAATGCTCTAATGGGTAGAAACTCCTTTTTACCACAATTGGGGCATACTACTTCATGTTCAATTAAATACTGATACATCAAATCAGTACTCCATCCATCAGCTGTAACAGATGGGTCATGATCTTCGATTAATTTATCTGCTCTATAGCGTTGATTACAACTCTTGCATTCAGTTAGTGGATCACTAAAACCACCAACATGTCCACTGGCTTTCCATATTTCGCTATTCATCAATATGGAACTGTCAAGTAAAACATTATATGGTGTTTGTCTTTGAAATTTTTTAATCCATGCTTCTTTGATGTTTTTCTTTAGCAAACTTCCCAATGGGCCATAATCCCAGGTATTTGCTAAACCGCCATAAAGTTCGCTTCCTTGATATATATATCCAGTTGATTTTGCATATTGAACAAGTTGATCTAATGTAACCATTTGAACACATCCTTTAATGTCTATTGTAGATTTTTTAGTGTTGATTGTAAATGATACTGATAGTATTTTAAAATAAAAGCTTTAATTTTATGGATAATCTCCATTTCAAACAGTTCTAAATCTTGATAAGGTACAAAATTCAGCTTGAGTAAAACGATTGCTTCTTTGATATCCAAATCGACGATATCAGCATCGCCTTGATAGACTAAGCCACCCTTTTCAATATTGACCCCTAATACTGCTCTACCATCTGCGTTTAAATCAAGTGGGTATCCAAGAGGTTTTAAAATCTTCAAAGCGAAACTCAAACTAGCAACTTCAGGATATTTTGCACATAGTGCTAAAATCAAATCTTGATAGATTTCTTGATGATCGTAATTGTCAACAACCAATTGGTCGATAATTTCTAGCATAAATGCTGCATTTTTCGTTAACGTATAATCTTCTTTGATTTGCGAAAAATCATTGAGAATTTTTGCTTCCGATAAGGTCAAAAAGCTCTTATCTTGATCCTTGAACTCAATTTGGGTCAAATATTGAGCCAAAATGCGATTGGGATGATTGAGCTTTTGAGAACCTTGCGCTAGCAAAGTTTTTTTACCATTAGGTGTATAAACAAATAGTAGTCGAGCATGCTCTTGATAGGGCTGCACTTTATAAATTAAACCCTCCATCAGCTTTCATTACCATAACCAAAAGCCTTTAGGTCGCTTGGACGATTCCGCCAATCTTTTTTTATCTTTACCCAAAGTGTTAAATGAATCTTTGTATTGAGCAAACTATTGATTTCTTTTCTAGCTTCAGTTCCGATTTTTTTAATTTTATCTCCATTTTTACCAATTAAGATTTGTTTTTGTGTCGTGCGTTCAACAATAATTAATGCAGAGACATCTAGAGTGTTGAGCTCATCATTTTCTTCTAGTGATTCAATAACAACAGCAACCGAATGGGGAACTTCCTGTTCAGTATGATAAAGAATCTTTTCTCTAATCAATTCTGACATCAGCTGATATTCACTTTGATCACTCTTCATCTCTTCTGGAAAATATAGAGGACCTTCAGGTAAATATGGGATCAAAGTTTCAATGAGTTTATCCAAATGGGTATGATCTAGAGCTGATATTGGAAATACGCCTTCAAACTCATGTGATCCCAGATAGGAAATAATCACTTCATCAATCGCAGAACGACCTTTCAGTTCATCAATTTTATTAATGACTAGAAAAACAGGAATTTTCAATCCTCTGAAGTACTGAATGATGATATCCTCAGCCGCACCTCTAGGATTATCTACAACAAACAATACCATATCAACATCCTTAATAGAGGATACAGCAAGTTTATCAATTGATTTATTTAACAAGTCTCTACCCTTGTGCATACCAGGGGTATCCACAAAAATCATCTGATAATCGGGTTGAGTATATACACCCATAATCCGATTTCTTGTCGTTTGTGGTTTTGGACTGATGATTGAAACTTTCTGACCAATCAAGGCATTGATCAATGTTGATTTCCCGACGTTGGGACGACCAACAATCGCAATAAACCCAGACTTATGGTTATTCATCTTTAGGTTTTTCATCCAGTATAAAAGCATATGGCAATAATCCATCTGGCGTTGTTTCCATTGTTTCTCCTAAAGTGTTGGCCAAAATGATTTTAGTATCTTTTGGCAATAATTCATGCATGACCTGACGGCATGCACCACATGGTGAAACGGGACCATGATCATTTGCTACTATAGTCATAGAAACAATGTCTTCTTTCTTATAGCCTTGGCTATAAAGAGAAAATAATGCGCTTCTTTCTGCACAATTAGATAAACCAAACGATGCATTCTCAATATTCGAACCAAGCACGTAGGTACCGTCCTTTAATAAGATTGCTGCGCCGACTTTAAAATTTGAATAGGGTGTATATGCACGACTTCTTGCAAGTAATGCTTGTTCAAGATTCTTCATGTTAGTTCCTTTCTAAATCCGCATTTCTTAAAATGCGTTCCTGTTCTACAATCATTTGTTTTTCTTCTTCATCCGTATGGTGATCATACCCCAAAAGATGTAAATATCCATGGACTGCTAAAAATCCTATTTCTCTTTCAAATGAATGACCATAATCAAGCGCTTGAATTCTAGCTTGATCAATTGAAATGAAGATATCACCGAGTGAATCATCCTTTTCATCATCATTGATAAAGCTTAAAACATCTGTTGGTCTATCGATTTGTTTGTAGGTCATATTCATTTGATGAATAGCTTGCTGTTCAAGAAATATGATTTGTATATTCTTTTCTTGTTTGATTGGTTTGAAAATCTTTTGAAGAATCTCCTTAATCGGTTTGATATCCTCTTTGGTTTGATTATGAAGTTGGATTTTCATTGGTTTCATACCTTTCAAGTATGCGTTGTACTAATGGATGTCTGACGACATCTATTTTCTCAAATTGAACAATCTTGATGTCATCAAGTCCCTCAAGTAAAATCAACGCTTGATTTAATCCCGATAATGAACCTTTGGGTAAATCAGTTTGCGATGGATCTCCTGTAATTACCATTTTGGATGCGAATCCCAATCGTGTCAGAAACATTTTCATTTGAACTCGAGTTGTGTTTTGTGCTTCATCTAAAATAACAAATGAATTTTCCAAAGTTCTACCTCGCATATATGCAAGTGGAGCAATTTCTATGATACCTTTTTCAATAAGACCTAACGTTGTTTGCATACCGAGCATCTCATAAAGTGCATCGTACAACGGAACAAGATATGGATCAACCTTTTCTTTTAAGTCTCCTGGTAAAAATCCAAGGTTTTCACCTGCTTCAACAACAGGTCTTGTCAAAATTAATTTTTTTATTTTATTATTTTTCAAATCGGCAACTGCTTGGGCAACTGCTAAATATGTTTTACCAGTTCCTGCAGGACCCACACCTAAAACTAAATCGTAATTGGAGATTGCATCAACATAGATTTTTTGATTAAATGTTTTAGGATAAATGGAACGACCAGAATCATTGACTAAAACTTTTTTCCGATTTTGATATAACTCAAATACATCTTCTAGCTGATTTTTTTCAGCCAGTTTGATGATATACATAACATCTCTTTCTGATAATTGAATCTGATGCTCTGCGAGCTCTATTAAGACAGCAAAAATAGCTTCCAACAATGGTAGTTGTTCCTTTGGAGCATCTGTAATAACTTCAGAACCCATTACAGAAACATTCATACCTAGATATTGCTTGAAAACCAATAGATTACGATCTTGTATGCCTACCAATCGAGCGATGGCTTCGGCATGATGAATTTGTCGATTTAATTTCATTAAATCCGCTCCTTACCGTGTATTTATTATACCACATGCCCAAAAATAAAAAAGCACTGGGGTACTTTTTTTTAGCCAAAATATAAAAACGCACCGTTTAAGGTGCGAATTTTACAAACTTTACTTTTTCTTGGCGCGTGCTGCACGTTGTGCATCTTTACGTGCTACACTTGGTTTCACGTAAAATTCACGTTTGCGTGCTTCTTGGAGGTTTCCTGACTTAGAAACATCACGTTTAAAGCGACGTAAAGCATCTTCAATTGATTCTTTTTCGCGAACGATTGTTTTAGGCATTGTCTGCCCTCCTTCCACGCTAGGTTCATAGCCTCATTCATTATATATGATTTTTGAAAATTTGTCAAAATAATTTATGATTTTTTGGTCGAGAGATAGCTTAATGCATAAAGGCATGCTGCTTCAGTTGGAATGATATTATGACCAAGAGAAATGGAGATTGCTTTTTTGTTTTGAAGCACATCTCTTTCAGCATCGGTGATACCACCTTCCGGACCAATAATCAAAGCAATCTTAATCGCTTTTATTGATCCAGGTATGACCTGATCTATCATTTGTGTTTTGTTATTTTCATCTGCTAGTAAAATTAAATCATAATCCTCATATTGAACCTGATTCAAAGATTTTTCGAAAAGAATTTCGGGGACGTCGAACCTATGAGCGAGTTCTGCTGCTTCTTTGGCTATCAAAGATAGTCTTTTCAACTTGTTTTCAGTATTTTCCAATTTTGCAATGCTTCTTTGCATGGGTATGAAAATAATTTTTTTCGTACCAAAGATGGTTGCATATTTAACGACAAATTCATTTTTTGATCCTTTGGGTAATCCTTGAATCAAAGTGACATCCATTGATGATGGTTGTTGAAGTTCATGAATGATTTGATAAGACACTGATAAATCATTCAATATAATTGAAGCTAAAAAACATTTTTGATTGGCACATACAATAATTTCATCCCCATCATTCATTCTCATGACTTTCTTAATATGATGTGCATCTTGGCCCATAATTGGCTGATTGAGTTGGTCTAAAAAATATCTTTGTGGCATAATTTACCTCGTTCAATGAAAAAAGCGCTTCATTGGAAACACTTTTTACTTATCAATATGCATTTGTATTAGTGCTGTAAATTGTTTGATAAAACAACAGTGACAACCAAAACGACGGCCAATACTGCAGCTGTGCGCATTAAAAATAATTCAAAACCTCTAGTTTTCTTATTCTTAAATAATTCAGATTTTTCACCACTGAAAGCATCTTTGATATTATCAGTTGAATGCATCATCATGACGACTACTGCAAGCAAAACTGCTGTAACTATTACTATATAATCTACCCAAATCATATACTTCCTCCTAAAACTCAATTAATGATAACAAATTTTATATTTTTTGTCAATGTATATCTTAACATTAACATAGTTTATTCTAAAAAGAATAGGATGTCAAATTTGAATCATTTTATTGCTGTATTTGTTGAAAAATGATGTGCTGGAATACCTTTTAATCTACTATTTGCTGGTGCATCTTTGACCACAACAGAATTTGCCCCAATAATTGAGTTATCTCCAATGTGAACTGGACCAATGATTTTTGCTCCGGCATACACAATCACATTTTTTCCTAACTTTGGATGACGATCCACCTTTTCAAAAGTATTTGCTCCCAAAGTAACGCCATGATATAAAACACTATGATCACCAACGACAGCGGTTTCTCCTATGACTAAACCCATCCCATGATCAATAAATACACATTTGCCTATGACAGCTGCTGGGTGGATATCAATCCCCGTTTTTTTACGTGTTCGATATGAAATCCATCTTGCAAGATTTTTTAATCCCTTAAGATAAAGTTTATGGGCAAACCGATGACGCCTCAAGGCAATAACTCCTGGATAGGTGAAAAAAATCATCAATTTGCATGGTGCAGCAGGATCATATCGTTTTGCTGCTGCAACATCTCCCCTAGTACATTTAAATGCCATCGTTATATAGTGCTGTCGATAAATATCTTTCACCAGTATCACAGGTGATGACAACAATCCTCTTTCCCTTGTTTTCTTCAAGTCTAGCAAGTTGTGTAGCTGCATATAAGATTGCTCCTGATGAAATACCCGCAAATACACCTTCAGTTTTTGCATAGAGTCTTGCTGTCTCAAATGCATCTTCATTAGATACTGCAATAATCTGATCAATAATTTTAGTATTTAATATTTCGGGAATAAAACCTGCACCAATACCTTGAATCTTATGTGATCCTGGTTTGCCTCCTGATAGAACAGGTGAATCTTTTGGTTCAACAGCAACAATTTTTATTGCAGGATTAAATTTCTTTAAAACTTCCCCGACACCGGTTATTGTGCCGCCTGTACCAACACCTGCTACAAATATATCAATTAATCCATCCGTGTCTTCTAGTATTTCAATCGCTGTTGTTTTTCGATGAATTTCAGGATTTGCTAGATTTTCAAACTGCATAGGCATAACATAGTTGGGGTTTTCTTTTAAAAGCTGATTAGCTTTATCGATTGAGCCTTTCATTCCTAAAGAACCATCGGTTAAGATGATTGTTGCTCCTAAAGCTTTTGCAACTAGGATTCTTTCTTTTGAAACTGAATCGGGCATCGTTAAAATTAACTTATACCCTTTAGCAGCGCAAACGAATGCTAACCCGATGCCTGTATTCCCCGAAGTTGGTTCAACAAATACTGTATCTTCATGAACCAATCCCAATTTTTCAATCGATTCAATTAAGGCTATAGCCAAACGATCCTTGACACTTGATAATGGATTATGATGCTCAAGCTTGGCAATAATTTCTGCTTGGCTTCCTATTAATTTTTCATATCTATTTAATCGAAGCATTGGCGTTTTTCCAATGAGTTCAATATAATTATTTGCTATTTTCATATCTCTCAACTCCTACCTCAATCATTATACTTTTTTTCGTTTCTAAATGCATGGAATACGACTGCAAAGTTCAATATGTTATAATATGTTTGGGTGATATGATGGAGATTATGAAATTTGTATTAGGCGACTATAGAAGCAACTGTTATATTGTATACGAGGGTAAAAAAGCTATTGTTATTGATCCGGGTTGTGAAAGCACCCAAGTCATTGATTACATCAAAAACAATCAATTGATTTTGGAGGGTATATACCTTACTCATGGTCATGTTGATCATGTTGGTGGAGTCAAGCAAATCAAGGACTTGTTTGGGACAACCGTTTATGCTCCGAAGAAAGATCAGATTTGGTTCATGGTTGGTCCATACAATAGATGGGGTTATGAAATTCCAGTTGATGTTTGGGTCGACGATATGGATCAATTACATTTTCTTAATCAGACTTTCACAGTTTATGAGACGCCTGGTCATTCAGAAGGTTCAACGGTCCTTTATACAGACCAAGTATTGTTTGCTGGAGATACTTTATTCTTTCAAAGCATTGGAAGAACTGACATTCCTTTCTCCAACTCAATGATGATCTACCAAAGTATAAAAAAAATCTATCAGCTCTTTGCTGATGATGTTGATGTTTATCCAGGTCATGGGAGAGCAACAACCATTGGACATGAAAAAAGATTTAATCCCTTCGTCAGAAGTGAAAAATAAAAACTCAATTTTGAGTTTTTTATTTATCCATTTATTTATGAGTCAAAACTACTAAGGTTTCAAGCGATGTTGTATGGAAAAACATGCGAATCGGGTAAATATCTTTAATCTCGTATTGAGATGTAAGGATGGATATATCTCTGACCAATGTCTTAACATCACAAGACAGATAGAATATTTTCTTATACTTTTTTTTAAGGATTGCTTGAGTAAATGTTTCAATGAGTCCATTGCGTGGTGGATCAACAATCAAATAGTCAGCATCGAAATGTTGTATGACTTTTTCTGCTAAATCATCAATGATTTCAACGTGATCAAAATGGTATATTTCCTTAATCTTTTTTGCCATTGATGAACTCTCAAGACTGGACTCAATCATAATAATTTTTTTGGCTTCATTTGCCAGATAGAATCCAATACTACCTACACCACTGTACGCATCTACGATGGTCTGATCTTTTGGTATTTCATGTTTTATGATGGCATATGCTTTTTCTATAACTGGAAGATTAATTTGGAAAAATGATTGATCATTGATCATCATCTCAATTTCGTTTATCGGCTCAGTAATGAGATTTTCACCATATAAAACTAATGATTCATTTCCCAAAATACGATTAGGTCGAGTGTTTATGTTGAGAGTTATACCAACAACATGAGGAATCTCTTTGATCTGCTCAATCAATTGTTCTCTACCTAGAAAAAGCTCTTTGGTTGCTACTAAAGTTACTAATATTTCTTGCTTTAAATTGGTTCTAAAAACCATGTGTTTAAAGACTCTTGGATTGATGATTACTTTATTAATAGAAAGATATCTCAAGACTTCGTTTGTCTTTAAATCAGATAAGATAAACTGATCAACTGCAGTGAGTTCAGTATTCTCCTTGTTATATAAACCGAGCGTTAAATATGGTGTGTCCATCACGTGAAATACACTCTTATTTCGATAATTTTGATAATTGTAATCAGTGAGTGTTTCATGAACTTCCACATCTAGATTCATAATCTTTTTAAATGTTTCTCTCGTAATTTTTTGCTGCCATTTAAGCTGTTTGCTAGGTGAAACGTGAATCAAATCACAGCTACCCAAACCTTGAGTTGAAACTTCAACTCGATCCGGGCTTGATTTGACAAACTCGTAAATTTCACCTTGTCCAAATCGCTTATTTAGCTGAGTTATTTTTATTTTAGCTTCTTCATAATCAAGCATACCTGGTACAAATACAACATATCCTTCATGCTTTACGATACCTTGGCCTTGATAATCGATGTCGATTGAACGACCAAAAAATATATCACCAACAGTTAACATCATCGTCCTCCTTATAGTATTGAGCAAGTCCGCCTTGTGATGTTTCTTTATATGATGCGTGCATATCAAGCCCAGTTTGATACATCGTTTGAACAACCATATCAAATGATATTTTACGTGAATCGGTTAAAAAATATGCTAGACCACAAGCATCAATTGCCCGAAGTGCAGCAACAGCATTACGTTCTATACAAGGAATTTGCACGTATCCATTAACTGGATCACAAGTCAATCCCAAATGATGCTCAATAGCGATTTCAGCTGCGTATTCAACTTGATCCATGGTTAGATTGAATAATGTGGCATGAGCTGCGGAAGCCATTGCACATGCGCTACCAATCTCAGCTTGGCATCCAGCAACCGCACCACTTATTGATGCATTGTGTTTGATGAGATTACCTATCAACCCTGCGACCGCAAGACCTCTTATAATGCGTTCTTTGGTCACTACCTGATGTTTTTCATGCATATAGTACAGAACTGCAGGTAATACACCACAAGCGCCGCATGTCGGTGCTGTAACGATGATTCCACCTGCTGCATTTTCTTCACTGACCGCGAATGCGTAACTGCTTACCAGTCTATTTTCAGTGATTTCAGGAACTTCTTGTTCAGCGTCTCTACTATATAAATCTGGAGCCTTTCTTTTCATTTTGAGTGGTCCAGGAAGCATACCTCTTGTAGATATACCATTCATGATTGCAGTTTTCATAGTCTCCCAAATTTCTTCAAGAAACTGATCAAAACCTTCACCTTCAATCATAAAAACGTAATCAGCTAATGACATCCGATGTGCACGGCAATAATTCTTAATCTCTTTGAATGTATTGAGTGGATAGATAGATGGTTCTTTTTCTTCTTCACCAACAAAAACGACACGTCCGCCACCAACACTTTGAACTTCTTTATCAATAATCAAACTATGCTCTTTGTATCCTCTAATTATGAGTGTGTTTGGATGTTTATAAACATCAATAGACGTCGAAAAAGTCACTTGACTTGGTGAAAGTGACTCCCTGATTGCTTCTTCTGTCAAATGCCCTTTTCCGGTCAAGGCTAAAGAATTGTAAAGCGTAATTTCATAGTAGTCAAGATCAGGAATTTGATCCTTAATGATTTTGACTGCTTTGGCAGGTCCCATCGTATGTGAACTTGAGGGTCCATAGCCAACTTGATACAATGATCGAATAGAGAGCATTTCTTTGTTTTTTCCTTAATTGCTGAATTTTTGTTTTAAATAATCAACATAGTATTTTGAGCTAAAATCTTGTTTTGTAGCAATTTGCATGATTTGTTTAGGTGTCTTGGTTTGAGCAAATTTGTGAATATGTTCTTTGCACCATGAATTGATTGCAGCAATATTATTATCTTCAATTGCTTTTTCAACATTGATTTCTTTGTTCATTGATTGATAGATTTGAGCAGCATATGCTGAACCTAGTGCATACGTTGGGAAATAACCGATTGCCCCACCTGACCAGTGGATATCCTGCAATACGCCTTCTTTATTGGTTGATGGACGTTTTCCAACATACTGTGCCATCAGTTTATTCCATTTTTTGGGTAGATCTTTCACTTTAAGTTTGCCATTGATTAATTCTTTTTCAATTTCATAGCGGACTAAAACATGAAGTGAATAAGTGAGTTCATCTGCTTCAACACGAATGAGTGAACGTTTTGCCTGGTTGATGTACTTATAAAACTCTTCAACAGGTATATTTTTGAGCTGTTTTGGAAAACACTCAACTAATTTGTGGTAATGAGTTTTCCAAAATGCAAATGATCGACCAATCATATTTTCATACATTCTTGATTGTGATTCGTGAATACCTAAGCTCGTTCCACCATGAAGTGCAGTATCATCGAATTTAGAATCATTTTGTTGTTCATAAATACCATGACCCATTTCATGAATCGTTGAAAAAATGCTTGATGCAACATTATTTTCATAGAAATGTGTTGTAATACGTATATCGACACTGCTTACTCCTGAAGTAAATGGGTGTGCACTTTCTTTTAGTAATCCTTTATTGGTATCATAATTAAAGACTTCCATTAAATAATGAGAGAATTCTTTTTGTTTATCTTTAGGAAAAACAGCTCTGGAAAGTTTTCTATTGAATTTTTGTTTTTCTCTAGAAGTAACTTCAAGAACAAAGGGAACTAATTCTTCTTTAATCGTATTAAAAAAAGCATCATATTCTTTAACTCCAAATCCTTCTTCAAACATATCAAGAAGAATATCATAACCCTTCATTTCAGGAGTTTCTAAATATTTGACAAGTTTTTTATTGAAATCAATAATCTTTTCAAGTGTTGGTGCATACATGTCAAAATCGTTTTTCTCTTTTGCTTGAGCCCAAATATGAGAACCTGATTGAGTTAATACCTGATAGTCAATCCATTCGTTTTTAGGTACTTTCTTAACAATTCTTAATTCTTTATTAGCTTTTTTTATTTCTATTTTTAAATCTTCATCTTCTAATTGATCCAGATTTTCATATAGTTTTTCAATTGCTTCAATAAATTTGGGATCTGATTGAAGCATGTATGCTTCAGTAGCAATCACTTGAAACTGTTTGCTTCGATATGATACTGATGCATTGGGGGCTTCAGTTTCCTGATCCCAACTCATTAACCATATGACATACTCAAAGGCTTTAAGTTTTTGTCTGACTTCTTTATACAAATTAATATACTGTTCCATATTTCTCCTACTTTCTAATAGACTTTTCTAATATTATACCATATTTATAGATGGCTAAATTTGATACTCTTAAATTTCTAGATAAACACCAAAGTTGCGATACCAAAATAGATGATGAGGGTTACCAAGTCATTAATGGTTGTCATTATGGGTCCAGAAGCTGCTGATGGATCAATATGAAAATGATTGAAAATCAAAGGGACCAAAGCACCCATTGTACCCGCAATAAACATGGATGCAAAAACCGATATGAAAACCACAGATGCTATAGCAAATGGAACTTGATTACCGGTCGGAACGATCGATAAAAAGATTGATACAAAAGCAAATGCTGCTGTTGCTAGCAATAAACTATTAATCAATCCAACAGTCATTTCTTTTAGAGCATGTTTTCTGGCTTTCTTTTTGCCATCAATCTCTTCTAAATGTAGACCTAAAATCGTGACAGCTAATGATTGAGTTCCAATATTACCTGCCATACCTAAAATCGTTGGTTGGAATAAGACCAAGGCAACGACTTGAACGAGTGTGACTTCAAAAAAAGATAGAATAGTGGCAATAACCAAATTGAGAATAACTGCAATCATGAGCCAAGGCAAACGTTTAGAAGAGCGTTCAAATGCTGATGATGATGAATCATGATCAGCAATTAAAGCCATTTTTTGATAATCTTCTTCTGAACTTTCAACAATTTCATCAAAGACGTCATCCGCCGTGATAATCCCAATAATATGCTTCTTGCTGTTTAGTACTGGCAAACAGTTTCTATCGTAATCCTGAACAGATTCAATAGCCTTTTCGATAGTTTCGTATTCATAAATATACTGTATATCTTCAATCATGACTTCAAATATTCTTTTTCCACTTCTTGTCATAATTAGTTGTCTTAAATCAATCAATCCCACTATTTCTTTATCATCATTTTCAACAAAGATCGTATCGATATAATCTTGTTCTCTTGAAGTTGTAACAATATAGTTTGTAGCTTCCTTAATCGTCATGTCTCGTGAAATAGTCAAAAAATCCGTTGACATGATTGATGCTGCTAAATCTTCATTATATGTTAATAGAAAATGAATAGCTTTTCTCTTAACAGCGGATAGTAAACTAATAATCTCTTCTCTTTTTTCTTCTTCTTCGAATTCTTCAATAAAAGCTTTTAAGTCATCGCTTTCTAGATTTCTTAAAAGTGCTTTTTGTTTTGGTGTATCTAATAAAATGAAAAGTTCTGTTTGTTCTTCATGTTCCATGGAGACAAACATATCACCTAATTGAACGCTATCAATTAAATGAATTAATCTCATTCTTTCATCTGTATCGAGCTTTTCAAAAAGAACAGCAAGATCGTAAGGATGAATCGTTTTAAAGGTTTTTCTTAATGAGTCATCTGTATGCTTGAAATTGATCTTTATATTCATCTTAAAAACCTCCAAACACAAAAGTAGCTAGTCCGAAATAGATGGACAATGCTGTCATATCAATGAGTGTTGTAATAAAAGGCCCTGATGCTACTGCAGGATCAAACTTAAAAAATTTGAGAATAGATGGAATGGTAATCGCTATAATTGGGGCAATAAATACCGTCATCCACAGAGAAAAACCCACGACAAAAGCAATTTTAATGGGTTGTTCGGATGTTGAAGTATTGAAACTCGTAAACGCAAAAGTTGTCCCAAAAGCAATTGAACCTATCACAAAGCCATTCATCATGCCCGTTAGAATTTCTCGCAAAGAATTTTTAACAAATCCTTTTTCGTTGGTTGAAAACATCTTCAAGGTTACCGCTAGTGTCTGGGTTGCAACATTACCTGCAGATCCAGAAATCAAAGGTTGAAAGATGACAAGGATAGCTGCAGCTGTAATCACACTCTCATAATGGGAAGTAATCATAGCAATCGGAACAGATATTGCAAGTAGTAATAATAACCAAGGCACACGATGAAGTGCGGTTTTAAAGGGATTTCTTTGTACTGTTTCTGGTAAACCAGAAAGTCTTTCAAAATCTTCTTGTGCTTCATCTTGATAGATGTCAAGCGCATCGTCAAGTGTGACCATGCCCAGTAATTTATTGTTTTCATCACATACAGGCATCTCAAAAATACCATAATTATTAATGGCTTCAAGTGTTTGTGTGATTGGATCGGTGTCTCTAACAATTGGACACTGTTCAATCAACTCAGATATTAAGCAAGGTGTCTTCGCCTTAATCAATTTTCTCAAGGGAACGACACCTAAAAACTCTCGATTAAGATTCGTAATAAAAAGCGTATTGATAGATTCGACGTCATTGGCTTCTTGAATCACTTTTTTGGTGGCTTGTTTAACTTCCATATCGGGAAATAAAACAACCATCAAGTTAGTCATCGCTGATCCGGTTTCATCATCGTCATAAGAAATAAGTAAAGCGACATCAGAACTTTCACCAAGCGCATCTAATAATTCTTCTTGTTGATCATCTTCTAGTTCCATGATGATGTCAGCTGCATCATCAGGTTCCATCATTTCAACAAGTTGTTTTTGTTTGTCCAAATCAAAATCAGTCAAAACTTCAGCTGCATCATCAAGTTCTAAATAAGAAACAAGTTCAGCAAGTTTTTCATTGGTTAATAAGCTATAGACTTTTCCTTTTTCTTCGTCACTTAATTCAATAAATAATTCAGCTAAATCATAGGCATGAACATCGTTTAAATATTCTTTGATGACTTTATTGCTTTCATTTTTTATCATTTCTTTGAGCATGTTCATGACCTCTTTCTTTAGGTTTACATTTTATGTCCAAACAGCATTCTTGCCGTTTTAAAACTAATTAAATGCTGTGTTTGTTTGCTTTCTATGGTAATCGTTTGATTGAAATCATCTTTTTCAATCACTTGAAATACATCATAAAGCTCTATATGTTTGTCATTTAAAAATTCCAATAACTCTTTTGAATCCAAAACACGAGTTATCTTAAATGTGTTTTGATCTTCGGTGTCTGCTAAAGATAGTGTCGCCGACTCCTCCATATGACCATTGAAATCAGGTATGGGATTACCATGTTGACAATATTTGGGACAATCTAAAAACTCATATAATTTTTCTAACAATTTTTCGCTTGTGGCGTGTTCAAGCATTTCTGCATCTTCATGAACTGTTTCCCAAGAAAATCCTAACTTTTGCATCAAAAAAACTTCCCAGATGCGATGTGATCTGATCATGCGAATAGCAATTTGTTTTCCTTTATTCGTCAATGATAATCCTTTATATGGAATAAATGAAACCAAATGCTTTCCCTCAAGTCTTTTAACCATTTCATTGACGCTTTGATCAGTATAGCCAAATCTATCAGACAATTCGTTAGTTTTGATCAAAGCTCGTTTTCTTTCAACGGTTAATTCATAAATTACTTTGATATAATCTTCTTCTGCCCTATTCATTATTTCACCTACTTGCTAACTGAGTGCAACATCAAGTACCATCATAACGATGAACCCAAACATGACCCCAAATGTTGCATAATGGGCCCCTTTAGGAGTCACTTTTTGTTGCGCTTCAGGTATTAATTCTTCAACAACGACGTAAATCATAGCACCAGCTGCAAAAGCTAGAGCATATGGTAGTACCGGTCTAACATAAAGTACCAATATTGCTCCTAATACACCTGCAATAGGTTCAACCAATCCGGACGCTTGTCCTAATAAGAAGGCCTTGGTTCTACTCATGCCTTCCTGTCTTAATGGAATTGCTACTGCTGCACCTTCTGGAAGGTTCTGAATCCCAATACCAATAGCAAGCCCTATTGCTGATAATGTGGCTGCTGTCACATCTCCAGTTACGTAGTGAACCGCACCAAATGCGACACCAACGGCCAAACCTTCAGGTATGTTGTGAAGGGTAATTGCAAAAACGAGTAAAACTGTTCTTTTTAATCTAGTTGGCAACCCTTCTTTATCATGATTGAAACCAAAATGCATATGTGGTACAGTTTTATCTGCTAGATATAAAAATATACCTCCCATTGCAAATCCAATGGCTACAACAATCCAAGCAATAGCTCCCATTTCTTCAGCCATGACAATTGCTGGTTCGAGTAAAGACCAAAAACTTGCGGCAATCATTACCCCTGAAGCAAATCCCAATATCAAATTAAATATGTTTCTATCTATGGTCTTGAAGAAAAACACCAGAGCTGCGCCGACAGCGGTTAATCCCCAAGTGAATAGTGTTGCTAACAATGCCTGTAACCAAATTTCCTGGCCTATAAACCAATTGAGCATTATGTTCACCATCTCTTTCTATTTTAAGGTATACCTTAATTCTAAATTAAGTATAACACTATAAAATATGAGAGTCAACATATATTTTTTTTATTTTATAATTCAAAAAAAAAGAGGCCTAAGCCTCTCCACCAATCATTAAGGATTCAATATAAACACTAGGACTTCCAACACCAGATAATCCAAATTTAAGATCTGCTCCAATGCCTTTAACGTGTTTGATTGCTTCAAAGAAATTTCCTGAGATAACAATCATTTTGACTGGATGATCTATCTTTCCATCTTTAATTTTGAAACCGCTAGCTTGCAAATTAAATTCTCCCGAAATTGTTTTAACACCCGCGTGAAGTCCGACTAGATCCGTAATGAATACACCATCTTTAATATCGGAAATTAATGTATCAAAATCATTTTCTTGAGGTTCTAAATAAAAGTTTGTAGTCGAGATGCCACCACGGAAACCATTACCTGTTGGTTCTTCTTTAAAGATTGTAGCTGTTTTTAAATTGTGATTAAATCCCTTAAATACGCCGTTTTCAACCACATATCGTTTAGAACATGCAACACCTTCATCATCAAATCCAGTTTTAAAATGAGCGTCTGGATGCAAAGGATCGTCAATGAGATTAACGTCTTTACCAGCAATTTGTTGGTTAACTTTATCTTTAAGGAAAGTCATGTTTCTATAAGCTGCTTCTCCTGAGAAAATCGAGGAGAATACTTCTAAAATTTCGCCAAACATTTCATTGGAAAAGACAACTGGATATTCACCTGATGCTATGGATTTTCCACCAAGTTTAGCAACACCTTTACGTATTGTTTCCTCAGCCATTTGTTTCACATCAAATTCATTAAAACTTTTTGCGAGCTTTATATCGTATGCTGTTTTGATATCATCTTCCTTTTGAAAAACTCCTTCTGCATAGACATAGGCATACGTGTTGTGTCTAGAAAGATGTAACCCTTTGGAATTGACAAGTGTTGTTTCTGTATCTATTTCTTGATACACAGCTGTTTGAACTTGTGTCACAAAAGGATTAGCCAAAATCTGCTGTTCTAAATTTTTGAGTAAATCGATTTTCTGAGGTACAGGAACACTACCAAAGTCAAATAACTCATCTTTAATTTCAGGATATGATTTTGATCCTTCATAAATGATTGCTGGTTCAACGACTGTTAATGCCTTTGCATTTGCCATGAGTTGATCAAGCAATTGATCAACATGAGCATCAGACAGATTTTCGAAACGTACAGTACTGAGTTTATTTTCGTAAATACCACGGATTGTAATAGATTCAACATCGCTTTGAACGTGTTGATCTAGTTTATTTTGATAGACTGATAATTTCATTGACTTGTTTCTGACAGCAAAAACTTCTAAATCTGTTATCCCTTTTTTTAATCCTAAATCAATCCAATCTTGATACATCATTTCTTACCTCCTGATCCACCAACGGTCATTGATGATACTCTGATTGTTGGTTGTCCGACATCAACAGGAATGCTTCCAGATATGGAACCACACATGCCTTGTCCGAATTCTAAATTGTCAGAGACTTTGTCTATTTTAAACAATACATCTTTTCCATGCCCGATGAGCATTGCTCCACGAACAGGACGTGTCAATTTGCCATCTTCAATCATGTACCCTTCTTGAACAGCAAAATTGAATTCACCTGTAGCTGGATCAACCGCTCCACCACCAAGTTTTTTAGCAAACAAACCATATTTTGTATCTCTAATAATATCTTCAAACTTATCTTTACCTGGAGCGATATATGTCGAATTCATTCTTGATGTTGGTGAATATTTATAAGATTGTCTACGACCTGATCCAGTTGTATCCATCTTCATTTTTCTCGCATTGCGATAATCAATTAAGTAACCTTTTAAAACACCTTTTTCAATGAGTAGGTTCTTCTGTGTTGGCTTTCCTTCATCATCATAGCTTAATCTGCCCCAAGCACCCTCGACATCACCATCATCGTAAGCAGTAACAAGATCAGATCCAACTTTTTGTCCAAGTTTACCGACAAATGGTGATAGGCCTTTAGCAACAGAGGTTGCTTCTAATGGATGTCCACATGCTTCATGGAAAATAACGCCACCAAAAGCATTGTGTAGTACAACTGGCATAACTTGTGCAGTCATGTCATCTGCACTCAATAGTGTAATTGCACTTTCTGCAACTTGGTTTGCATAAGTTTTCGCATCAATGGCATCAAATATTTCAAATCCCATATATCTGCCAGGACTTTCAGCTGCATGTTGCATCACACCATTTTCTTGTGCAACAGCCGTCATATGAACACGCGAATAGGTTCTTTTATCATCTTGATAAATACCTTCGCTATTAGCAATCAATACGTTTTGTTCAATTTCAAGCAATAAAGAAACGGCTTGTACAATACGCTTATCATAGTTCTTGATTTGATTAGATAAGGCTTGTAATACTTCTGATTTTTCTTTTACAGAAACTGAGTTCATCGGTTTTTTAATGTTGTTTTTATAAGGCTTTTTATCTCCAAGTGGAATTGTTTTGGTGAGTTCACCAGAAAATGACGCTCTGAGATTTTTAACAACACCAAGGATTGATTCATAAGTTACATGATTGGTAAATCCATAAACCTCATCAACACCTTGAATTAGTCTTACTCCAGCACCATAAATGTTGCCTCGATCAATAGATGTTACATCACCACTTATTACACGTATCATGGATGATTCGGTATCTTCTATGAAAATTTCTGCGAAATCGGCACCTGTTTGAAGTGACTCATTCAATAATTTTTGAATTTCTACTTTTTTTAGCATAGCACATCTCCTTAATAATATATTCATTGTAAGTAAACTATTGCATGATGTCAAACAATTTTGTCATCATGTGATTTTTAAGATAATTCAACATTTAATGGAACTTCATTTTCTTGTTCGTCATATTGCAGTTGATATAAGTGATAATATAATCCTTTGTGCTTCAATAATTCCTGATGAGTGCCTTCTTCTTTGATTTCGCCTTTTTGCATAACAAGAATTTTATCGCTGTGCTGAATGGTTGATAATCGATGTGCAACAATAAGCATGGTGGATATATTCATCATCTTTTCTAATGATATTTGAATCAATTCTTCAGTTTCACTATCTATATTTGCAGTTGCTTCATCTAAAATCATTAAACTGGGCTTATAAACCAAAGCTCTAGCAAAACTAATCAGTTGGCGTTGCCCACTAGAAAAGTTATTTCCACGTTCAAGCACCATATGATCGTATCCATCATTTAAGCGATCAATAAATGTATTTGCTCCAACATAATTTGAAGCTGAGATCACTTCTTCTAGAGTAATATCTTCATCTCGCAATGTAATATTTTCTGCAATGGATCCGCTGAATAAGAAAACATCTTGAAGCATCTGACCGATATGTTTTCTTAAAGAAGCACGTTTAATCTTTCTAATATCGATGCCATCAATTAAAATCTGGCCTTTTTGAATTTCATAATTGCGAACAATTAAACTCAAAATAGTAGTCTTTCCTGATCCTGTAGCACCGACAAATGCAACGGTATCTCCAGGATTCACCTTAAAACTGATACCTTTTAATACCCATTCATCCTTCAAGTAATAAAACCAAACATCCTTAAACTCAATTCTTCCAGAGAACTCCGCTAATTCTATAGCATCTTCAGCATCGGTAATTTCAGGTTTTGTATCTAGGACATCAAAGACTTTTTCTGCTGCAGCAAAACCACTTTGCATGATATTAAACTGTTCAGCAAGTTCTTGAATTGGTTCAAAGAAATCTCGTACATAATAAAAGTAAGAGAATAGTAAACCAGCAGTAAATGCTGTAGTTAAAACTTCTTGGTAACCGATATATAAAACAATGAGTGTCCCAAGCATTGACAAACCATAGATGGTTGGTCTAAAAATACCAAAGACCAATATTTCTTGCAAATAACTATTTCTGAGCTTTCTACTATATTGATTGAACTCTTTTCTCTTTTTATCTTGCTGATTAAATATTTGTGTGACTTTCATGCCTGAAAGGTTTTCTGATAAAAATGCATTAACTTCAGAAAGACTTGCTCTAACTCGACGATAAGATGCTCGAGAGAATTTTCTGAATAAATAGGCTGCAAACAACACAATTGGAATAACCATAATCACGTATAGAGTGATTCTATAATTCAGTATGAATAGTACAATCAGGATAGCAATTAGATATAATACATTTCTAATCAAATTAACTGCAACTGATGTATACATTTCTGATATCGTATTCGTATCATTGGTCACGCGAGTTACCAGTTTACCAACAGGAACCTGATTGACTTGACCAATCGCCAAGTTTTCAATGTGGTTAAACACGTCATTTCTTAATGTGACAACTGTTTTTTGACCAACCTTCTGCAACATATAATTTTGATAGAAATTGGTAAAGTTTCCCAAAAACATAGCAATCAAAAATGCGCCACCCATTAATAAAATATATAAGATCTGTTGATCTCTAGCCATGGTGGTACTACTAACAATATCAATGGTATATCCAATTAAAAGTGCAGGTAACAATTGGATGCCAATACCGATAAACATCAAGAGAATAATTAATAAAAATTCTTTTTTGTAGGGCATTGCATACATAACTAAACGCTTGATGACCTCTTTGTCACTGCGTTCTCTGGTGTTATCTTTAAAATCCTTCATGATTTGCGCCTCCTTGAACTAAGTTTTCTAGTGTCTGGCGTTTAACCATATCCTGATATAAAGCTGATGTTTTCATCAATGTTGCATGACTACCAACAGCTGAAATTCTTCCTTGATCTAATAAAATAATCTTATCCATCTTTTTAACTGTAGAAATACGATGCGCAATAAATATCGTCGTTTTACCTTTTCTAACTTTGTGAAGATTATTGATGATTGCATCTTCAGTCTTTGTATCAACAGCAGAAACAGAATCATCTAAAATCAAGATTTCCGGATTTTTTGCTAAAGCTCTAGCAATGCTGATTCTTTGTTTTTGTCCACCCGATACAGTTACGCCACGTTCACCAAGAATTGTATTGAACTGTTCTTTAAATTCCATGACATTTTCATAAACATCGGCTAGTCTTGCTGATTCTTTAATTTCATCTTCATCAGGGTTATCATAAGCAAACCCAATATTATTTGTAATCGTATCTGAAAACAAGAAGTTGTCTTGTGGTACATATCCAATAGTCTTTCTGACTGATCTTAAGGTGAGTTTCATAATATCGTGATCACCAACGAATACGCTATTATCGTCTAAATTGTAAATTCTTAAAAACAGGTCAACAAGGCTACTTTTCCCACTTCCTGTGCGACCAAGTATCCCCACCATTTCACCAGCTTTGATTTCAAATGAAACATCTTTTAAGACTGGTTCTTCTCCGTCTGGATATTTGAAAGTAAGGTTTTTAACTGAGATGCTTCCCTTTAGATCATCAATATCCAAAGCATCTTCTTTATCGTTAATTTCTACTTCCGTATTTAAGAACTTGTCAATACGTGTTGCACTGGCTTTAGCCTGTGATTGAATTTGAATGAATCTTGACAAAGCCATAACTGGCCATATTAAAGTAAAGAAATAACTGATATATTCTGTAAGTTGGCCAGTTGTCAGACCAGTTCCATCAGTTCTTAGAACTAGAAAACTACCATACATGATAATTAATAAGATGATGAGATTAAGTGCTAAACTTATCGCAATATTAACACTGATGATAAATTTGACGAATACCATGTTTTTATTATATAAATCATCATTTCTTTTACTAAAGAAGGATGCTTCTTTTGTTTCTCTGACAAATGCTTTAATCACAGAAATACCCGAGAAGTTTTCTTGTGTGAAATCACTTAATTTTTCAAATGATTCCTGTCTCTTCTTAAAGATTGATGCTATGGATTTTCTAATATAAACCAAGATGACACCAAGTATAAGCATTGGAATAGCTGCATATAAGGTTAATCTAGCATTAAGGTTAGCCATGCGATATAATGCAAAACCTCCAAGCATCACACCATCAATTAAGGTCAGAATACCGGGACCATAAACTTGACGTACAGCTTCAAGATCATTGATAAAATATGCCATTAGTCCTCCAACCTTTTCTTGACTGTAATAGCTCTGAGAAAGTTTGGTTGCGTGAACAAACATAGCATTTCTTAAATTATATTCAATTCTTCTAGATGCACCAAAGATTGTATATCTCCAAAGAAAACGCCCCAAAGTAATCAATCCTGCAAGAATTGCTATTTGCAATATTGAATCTTTAATGGCCTGTGTATCAGGAGTACTTGATTTGAGTGTATCAATAATTCCCCCAACCAATTTTGGAATATCCAACTGAATCCAGTCAACATAGATTAAAACCCCGATGCCTACAAGAAAATAAAGTGCATATTTAAGATAGTATTTGCGGAAATTTTTCCCTAATAACATGATGTTCTCCTTCATGACTACATTACTATTATAATACATGATGCCCTAATAACAATAAAGACGTTTAAAATAAACGCTTTATTGTTAAAAAGATTTAGTTTTTAATCGTTTATTCGACGATTATTTTTACATTATCTCCATCAGCCGATTCAATATTGACAATCTCACCCATGACACCTTGACTGATCATTTCAAGCAATGCATCTATATCGATATCACTATCTGATAAATTTAACTTGAACTTGTCCGATTTTAATAATTTAGCAAATTCAATTGGAATTTGAACTCTTACAACATCACCATCTTTTGAATCCACAAGAATCTTAAGCATTCTGAATGGTGCTTTCTTCCCAGAATTTACGATAACCTGTTCTGAGTATTTTTCTTCTGATGGACGATCCATAGAACCTAATAATCTTTCTGCATCATCTGCATTGATAACGCCTTTAGAGAGTAAATCTAATATTTTCATTCTTTCTTCTTTTAATTGGTCTTTTGACATTTCTTTCACCTTTTCTTTTATAGATTATTTTTTGTTGAATCAATGACTTCTGAAAAACTATTATAGTTCGATATATCTTGTTCTTGATTTTCAATACAATATAAAATGCTGTGTACAACATGTTCGGGTTGTGTGGCATATAGATCGCCTAATTGATTACTACCTTTAGTTCTTGAATAACTATGTTGTTGATTAAAGGGGTTGGGATGGAATAAACTCTTTCTCATCTTATCACCTATTTTCCTTTCTTGAATATTTCGACTGCATCAGCAACCGACATTTCTCCTTTTTCAATTCTTTCTAATATACTTGATTTATTGACTTTTGGAGCTACGGGTTCTTTACTAATCACTTCATCCTCAAATGGTTCTAAGGAATACCCGAGACCTATAATGACATCATCAAGCATCTTCTTAACGGTTGGATAGCTAATATTTAGCTCCTTTTCAATCATCTTGATATTTCCTCTGTTTTTAATGAATATTTCAATGAAGTAAAGTTTTTCAGTTTCAAGATAATTGAACTTTGATAATGTGAAATCACCTTCAATGGTTGTATCACAATGATCACAATGCAATTTAACAACATTCAAACTATGTTTACATACTGGGCAAATACTTAATACTGGGTTTACTTTATTACGTTCTTTCATTTTTATTTCTCCTTTTATATGGTTTGATTCATTTGATTGTTTAATTAAAGAAATTTGATATCATAGTAACTGAGTAATATGGATGGATTAATTGAGCAACTGATGTGGGTATTTTGCGTATCTTGAAGTCTATTTAAATATTTTGTTCTTATATTTTTCATAACTATTCTCCTTTATATTATTAAATTTATTTTCTTAATTATAATGATTTGACATCATAGTAAGTGAGTAACATGGATTGATTGAGTGAGCATCTGACTTGATAGTTTTGCGTATTTTGAAGTTTATTTAAATGTTTCTTTCTTATATTTTTCATAACTATTCTCCTTTATATCGTTTTAATGTAAATCCTAACATGATCATGAGTTTTGACGTCAATTTTAATTCCATGAACTGATATTAATTTGATCAAGTCTTTTGGTATCATGGGTAATTGATCACTGATAACTTCTGTGCTATTTTTTATCTTCCTTGGAATAAACATTTTTACAAGGAAGAGAGGTGTTGGTAAGAATAATAGAATGGAAAGAAATATTGTTACACCTTTGCTATCTGGAACCTGGATTCTAACTTTTATGAAACTTGCTCTTCTTGCTTTTGCCTCTTTTTGAGAGTTATATAAAAGTTCGTATGCATCTTTTGGTTTTAGTTCATTTTGATTCAATTGATTTAGAACTTCATATTTTGTCATTTATTGTCACCTTTTATTGATTTAATTGATTTACAACTTAATTATATTCATTTTTATATTAAATGTCAACACTTTTATTGAAAAAAAGTTAAAAAAATTAATTTTTACCTTAATTTTGTTAATATTTAAATGATTTTTCTTAATATTTTTTAATTTTGTTCTATATTTTTGTTAATTTTTGCGTTATAATATGTTTGAAAAGGAGGTTGATGTAGCATATGGAACGTTTAATTGAGAGATTTATACGATATGTTAAGGTCGATACACAATCAGATCATGATTCAAATACTTTCCCATCAACTGAGAAACAAAAGGATTTAAGCAGGATTTTATTACAAGAATTGAAAGGTATGGGATTACCGGCTTTTATAGATGATTACGGGTACGTGTACGCGAAGATTAATAAGAATAAGGATAGCGCGCACGCGATAGGCTTTGTTGCTCATGTGGATACTTCTCCTGATGCACCTGGTAAAGATGTTACTCCTAGAATCATTAAAAAGTATGACGGTTCAGTCATTAAGTTGAATGAAAAGCTGTCAATGGATCCTGTTGGATTTCCTAGTTTAAATAGAGTTATTGGTGATGATATTATTGTTACTGATGGTAATACTTTGTTAGGTGCGGATGACAAATGTGGTGTAGCTGAAATTATGGAGCTTGCAGAATATTTTGTTGCTCACCCCGAAGAAAAGCACGGAGACATCTTTATCTGCTTTACTCCAGATGAAGAAATCGGTAATGGAGCCAACCATTTTGATTACAATTATTTCAAAGCTGATTTCGCTTATACTGCTGATGGCAGTGAAGTTGGTGGCATTGAATATGAGAATTTCAATGCGGCTGGTGCTAACTTAGTTTTTGTTGGTCAGAGTATTCATCCAGGTTCTGCTAAAAACAAACTCATCAACGCACTACATTTAGCGATGGAATTCCATGATATGCTTCCTAAATTTAAGAATCCTGCATACACTGAAAATTATGAAGGTTTCAATCATTTGACAAATTTAAAAGGCGAAGTGGAACAAGCAGCTTCACACTATATCATTAGAAATCATGATATGAAGTTATTTACTGAGCAAAAGAAAGAGTTTGAAGTTATTAAAAACTATTTAAATCAAAAGTACGGATATCAAGCAGTTGATCTAACAATCAAAGACAGTTATTTTAACATGTTTGAAGTCATTAAAGATCATATGTACATCATTGAGCTTGCTGAGCAAGCAATCAAAAATGCTGGGCTCCTTCCTCATGCAGAACCAATCAGGGGTGGTACCGATGGTGCCAGATTGACTTATGAAGGATTATTATGTCCTAATTTAGGTACTGGTGGATACCAATTCCATGGTCGTTTGGAATTCGCATCCATCCAGCAAATGGAAAAAGCAGTCCAAATACTAATTGAAGTTGTAAAATTAGGCGCTAAAAAATAATAAAAAAAAGAATTCAGCAAACTTGTTAGACAAGCTGAATTCTTTTTTTATGATGCGTATAAACTGATTAGAGGGAAAATGATGATACCCAAATAAAAAGTAATCTTCATATATGTTTCAAAATCTTTAAACGGTCTTTTGAACAACTTTTTCGTTAAAAGAATACAAGCATAATCGAAGATCAACAGTAATAAAGAAAGACTCGAAAAGAGTATTTTCTTATCCAATGCTACTGTCAGACTGGGATTTGAATAGGAAATAACATTAACCACAACATAAAGGATTATTCCAAATCCTAAGTAAGTATATTTTAAGATTGCCATGTCGATTTTTGTAGTTTCTCGTAATTATTAATCGAGAACATCAGTTTGACAGCAATTTCCAATCCTTGAGCTGCAGCTTTTTGCCACAATTCTTTAGCTTTTGCTTCATCTTTTTCCACAAGTGCACCTTCAAAATAAATCATGCCTAGATTATATTGAGCAATCGCTAAATTTGCGTTTGCTGCTTTTTCATACCAATAAAATGCTTTTTTCATATTGGCTTTAACACCATCACCTTTTTGATACATGACCGCAAGATTATATTGTGCATGTGGATGGTCAAGCGTCGCTGCTTGTTCTAATAGTTTAGCAACAAGAGCATAATCTTTATCCTCTTGTTTAATTAGGATCATTGCCAAATGATACAAAGCGTTTTTATTTTTTTTGAGTGCTGCCTTTTCATACCATAATATCGATTGTTCAATATTTTGAGCAACACCTTTACCATTTTGATAATAAAGTCCTACATAGTATTCTGCTTCAGTATGCTTTTGTTTTGCTGCAACCATAAACCATTCAAATGCTTTAAGTGGAAACTTAGGTTCCTTTTCATGATAATAGAGTCCTAAAGTGAATGCAGCAAGCCCATATTGCTGGTTAGCAGCTCTTTCAAGATAAAAGACAGCTGTTGACCATTGTTCTTCTTCAAGTGCCGTGACTGCCAATGCATACTGTGCATAAGGATGATCTTGCTTGGCAGCAAGTTCATAATAATGTTTTGCACTTTCTTTTTGTTTTTCGTCATGTCCGATGGTTTCATAGATCATACCTAACATATATTGTGAATCGCTATATCCAAGTTCAGCGGCTTTTAAAAACCATTCTATTGCTTTAAGTATATATTTTTGTACATGAAATCCATAATAATAATATGTGCCTAAGATGTGCATACTAACGGGATCTTTTTTTTCAGCTTCGCTGAGCAATATTTCATAATTCTTTTTAAAGTATTCTTTTGCTGCATCTTCATCTTTATCAACACCCGTACCTGTATGCATCATTAATCCTATAGCATATCCACATTTAGCGCTTCCTAAAGAAGCCCCTTTTCGATAGTTATCCATTGCAAGATTAAAATCAACTGAGATGCCATCTCCTAGACCATAAAAACGACCCAAAAAATAATAAGCATCAGCCTGTCCTTGACTTGCAGCGATATTAAAATGTTCTATAGCAACCATAATATTTTTTTTAGGTGTATTCAATATATAATTGGATAATCCAGCTTGATAATTTGCGTTTGCATTCATATAATCAACTCCAATACTATGATAACATAAAGCTATTTTTAATTCATTTAAAAAGAAAGCCACTTGTGAGTGGCAATCACTTGAATGCATTTCATTCAGTCAACAATATTTCTTCCATTTGTGTATGTGCATCACCAAAAAGGTTTCGGTCGTTAACATTTGTAATCATGATACAAAGTATTTGATCATCGGGATAATAGGCCAAGATAGACCGAACTCCTGGGCCACCACCCGTATGATAGTGTTTACGTCTATTTTTTCCACATATTTCTGTTTCAGCTAAGAATAGGCCAAATCCATAATGTGTTTGCTCATTGATTCTCATATGATTTGTGTTCATCATATCATAGCTTTTTTTGCTTATAATCTTATGGTTCAATAAACCCATTTGCAATAAATACAGATTTTCTACTGTCGAGTATAGCCCACCACCTGCGCCAGCAATTCTCATATCAAAGAAATCACCATTAACCATCGTGGTACCCTTCATTTCATATCCTTTTGCTCTACCTTTGATAATGGGTTTATAATAATCTAGCCCTGAGCTTCTCATGTGAAGTGGTTCAAATATATGTTTTTCCAAATAATCTTCATAACTTAACCCAGTCACCTTTTCGATGATATATCCAAGTAAAAAATAACCAGATACTGAATATGAATATGTTTTTCCTGGAATGAATTGGAGTGGCTCATACTTAAATAGATCTATAAGTTTCTCTGAAAAAGATGGTGCATGTTCTACATCATAAAAATCAGCGTCCAATTCAAAATTGCATATCCCTGATGTGTGCGTCAACAAATGGAATATTGTAATTTGTTCACCGTGTGGATAATCTGGAATGAATTTATTGAGTGGATCATCAAGTGTGATAATCCCTTTTTCAATCAATTGCATCATTGCTACAGCTGTTATTGTTTTTGTAATGGAAGCAATCCTAAATTTTGTTTGGGTTAAATTCGGAACATCAAGTTCAAAATCAGCCATGCCATATCCTTTAGCCCATAATATTTTTGAACGATATGCAATCAAAACAGCGCCATTAAATGCTTTATCTATAAGCATTTGATCAATTTGTTCTACTTTGCTATCAAACAAGAAAATCACTCCTTTTATTAATATTGTATTTTATTGATATAAAATATTATGCCTTCATTACACTTATTCTAACATATGGCATATCCAAATCAGATGATTATTCACAGATAATCTTAAGAAAAGGATAAAAAAAGAGGACCTAGTCCTCTGATTTCAATTCGAATAATAAGTCTCTAAGCTCTGCGGCTTTTTCAAAGTTAAGATTTTTAGCAGCATCTTTCATTTCATTTTCTATTGCCTTTAACATCTTGTCTTTATCCTTCTTAGTAAGCTTCGTATAATCTTTTTCTTCTGCGAGAATATCTTCTTTCAAGCTAATCTTATCTCTGATATCCTTTTGAATCGACACAGGAACGACATGATTGATTTCATTGAAATCCGTTTGAATTTTTCTTCTGCGATTGGTTTCATTAATGGCATAATCCATAGCAGCTGATATGGAATCAGCATACATAATAACACGACCATTTTGGTTTCTTGCAGCTCTACCGATAGTTTGAACCAAACTGCGCTCACTTCTTAAGAAACCTTGTTTATCCGCATCTAGAATGGCTACCAAAGAAACTTCAGGGAGATCCAATCCTTCTCTTAATAGATTAATACCGATTAATACGTCATATTTACCTAATCTCAAATCTCTTAGAATAGTGATGCGTTCAAGTGATTTGATTTCACTATGCAAATACGTGACTTTAACTCCTAATTGCTTAAAATAAGCCGTTAGGTCTTCACTCATACGAATAGTGAGTGTCGTTACTAGAACACGTTCGTTTACGGCAACTCGCTTTTTAATCTCGAAAAATAGATCATCCATCTGACCTGTGCTTGATCTGACTTCTATGACTGGATCCAACAGATAAGTTGGTCTGATGATTTGTTCTATGACTGGAATACCTTTTCCTAATTCATATGGACCAGGGGTCGCCGAAAGATAAATGACATTTTTCATTTTATTTTCAAACTCATCAAACTGAAGCGGTCTATTATCCAATGCACTAGGTAATCTAAACCCGTGATCAATCAAGGTCTGTTTTCTAGATCTGTCCCCAAAGTACATGCCTCTAACCTGGGGTACTGTTACGTGCGATTCATCAACAATCAGTAAGTAATCTTCACCGAAAAAATCCATCAGTGTAGCAGGAGTCTCGCCTGCTTCGCGTAACACGAGATGTCTTGAATAATTTTCAATACCGCTACAAATGCCAATTTCTTCTAGCATTTCCATATCGTATCTCGTACGTTGTTCAATGCGTTGAGCCTCTAACAGTAGATTTCCACCTTTGAAATAAGCAATCTGTTCTTGTAATTCATTTTTTATGCGCCGAATAGATTCCTTAAGCTTGTCCTTATTGGTCATAAAATGTGTTGCTGGTAGTATCGTTGAAAAGGATAAAGATTCAAGTGCTTGTCCTGTTAGGACATCAAATCTTTTTATTTCATCAATCTCATCACCAAAAAACGAGATACGAATACCTTGTGCACGTTCATATGCAGGAATGACTTCGATAGAATCGCCCCGCACTCTAAAGGTTCCACGATGAAAATCAATATCATTTCTTTGGTAAGTTTGTTCTACAAGTTTGTTAATTAAGTTGTCTCTTCCAAATTTATCGCCAACTCGAACGAAAATCATTGAGTTTCGATAGTCATCAGGATCTCCAATACCATAGATGCATGAAACGGATGCTACAACAATAACATCATCATTTTCTAATAACGAAGCTGTTGCACTATGTCTCATCTCATCAATTTCATCATTGATTGATGAATCTTTTTCTATATAAGTATCTGTTGATACAACATAGGCTTCAGGTTGAAAATAATCATAATAAGAAATGAAGTATTCAACACGATTATGTGGAAAAAAAGCCTTTAATTCGCCATAAAGTTGACCTGCTAAGGTCTTATTTGGAGCTAAAATCAAAGTCTTCTTTTGAATGTGTTCTATAATGTTTGCAATTGTAAATGTTTTTCCTGTGCCGGTTGCCCCTAAAAGAACTTGCTCTTTGACACCATTAAAAATGTTCATTTTCAATGTATCAATAGCTTTTATTTGATCGCCTTTAGGTGTAAAAGGTGCTTTCAAATCAAACATTCGAATCTCCTTTAAATATCTTTATCGATTTCATGTGACTTGGGTACCAAGACACTTTGTGGTACATAAAGTGGTTCGATAACAGAACTTGCAATATTCATTAAATGGTCACCTATGCGTTCTAGATTAGATAAGATATCTGGATAGTTTGCAGCAACAATAAATGTAACTTCACCATTCTTAAGCCGTTCAATATACCGATATCTGAATCTTTCTTCTAATTCATCGACAACATCTTCATTTTCTACAACTCTTCTTGCTACGATTGGATCTATATTTGCAAAACTTTCTAACGTATCTTTTAACATTTGTTCTAAAACATTATAAAGTTCATTTAAGTCGTTTGCACCTTCAGCTGATAATAATTGTGATTCACTGTATCTTTCCTGGAAGAACTCAACAATATTTGTCAAATGATCTCCGATACGTTCAAAGTCTTTAATCGTGTCTAAGTCTCTAGAAAGTTTTTTAGAATCATTGCTATCCAAACCAGCTTGAGCAATCTTAATCAAATAGTCATGAAGTTTTTGATCATAAGTATCAATCATCATCTCATGTGTATATGCCTCATCTACAAGCTTAGAATTTTCTTTAAAACTATACACTCGTGCAATAGCAAAATAATCATTTACTATTGAACCCATTTGAAGAAGGGCTTTTCTAACAAATTCCAATGCAAGTGATGGTGACTCACGAATCAACTTTTCATCAAACATGTTTTCTGGAATTCTAATATTTTCTTTATCTTTAACAATAAATTTGGCTGATCTAATCATTGGTTTAATAAACCAAAATAAGATGAATGTCATCGTTATGTTCTGTATGGCATGAGCAAATGCTATCGTCAGCATTGAAAATGGCTTTAAAAATCTATTTTCAACCCATTGAATAATTGCTTCATACGGCAAGAGAATAGCAAGGAAGAATACAGCACTAATCACATTAAACATAACGTGAATGACAGCTGCTCTTTTACTTTCAACATTACCACCGATAGAAGCTAGAAAAGCTGTGATTGTTGTCCCTATGTTTGCCCCTAACAAAATAGGAACTGCACCGGAAAGCGTGATAGAGTTAATTCCTTCAGCATTCAATGCATAAAGTTTTTCCAAAACACCTATGGCTGCAGATGATGACTGAATAATCGCTGTAAATACTGTGCCAAATACTGTGCCTAGAAACCAGTTTTGAGAAAATGTCTGAAACATTGTTTCAGCTGTATGAGTTGCAGCTAGAGGTTTAAGTCCCGATGACATTGTGTTTAATCCCACAAATAACATACCTAGACCTAGAAGAACACCACCGAAGTAGTTAATCTTATTCTTTTTAACAAATGACATGATGACACCAACAAAGATGAATGCCAAACCGTAATCAGCAATTGGTAGACCGATGATAAATGCGGTAACGGTCGTACCGATATTCGCACCCATAATGATACCAACTGATTGTGGTAAAGTCATTAATCCTGCTCTAAGAAGACCGATCATTAAGGCTGTTGTACCTGAAGATGATTGAATAAGCAAAGTCAATACTAACCCTACCAAGATGCCTTTCAATGGTGTATTTGTTGTCTTTTCAATGATTGATTTTAATCGATTTCCAGCTGCTGCTTTTAAAGAATCACTCATAAGTGTTATCCCAAAAATAAACAGTGCAAGTCCACCAAAAATAAGCATTAAGTTATCACTAAAGGTTGCTGCTGCGATAATCATTGATATCCTCCTGATATGTGTACTACTCAGATAAAATATATACTTAGCATTTTCATGAAAAAAGCATCAAATGATGCTCAATCTAGATGTCAGTCACAAATGATTTATAAGTCCAATCGTATTATAACATAAATTTATGCATTCAAAAGGCTCTATAAAGAATAAAACGTTTTCCTAAAAGAAAAAAGGAATGTTATTTATAACATCCCTTGATTTCATCATTCTATTGCATCATACAATTTGGTTAAAATGTTTTTTAATTGATCTAATTCATCTTTACTTAATGATTCAAATACCTTTTTATGCATCTTTGAACCTTCTGCTTTGAATGCTTGTGCTATTTCAAGTCCTTTAGAGGTTAATTTGAACTTGTTTTTATATTTATTGATGTCTTCTTTTTCGATAATATCCTTTTCAATGAGTTCTTTGAGAGCTCTTGAGGTGTGCGCTTTATCTAAAAATGATTTTTCTGTGAGTTCATGCTGCGTCATGCCTTCTTTGCTTGTATTAAGCATCATGATGTAAGGCATATGAGCTTTGCTGATCTGATAGTGATCCATAATTTTTTGGTGCTGTTCCATCATCTTTTTCTGTAATGCTGAAAACAGCATAGGCAATAATGACATGTCGTGGCTCATATAGATAACCTATTCTGGTTCAAACTGACTATTGTATAGATCAGCATAGAAACCATTTTGATCAAGCAACTCTTGATGTTTACCTGTTTCAATCACATTACCATCTTTTAATACAAGAATTAGATCAGCATTTTTAATCGTTGATAATCGATGTGCAATAACAAATGTTGTTCTATCCTTCATCAATTGATCCATCGCTTCTTGAATTAAAATTTCCGTTCTGACATCAACACTTGAAGTCGCTTCATCTAAGATCAACATTGGAGCATCAGCTACCATTGCTCTTGCTATAGTCAATAATTGTTTTTGACCTTGCGAGATATTAGAATTTTCGTCAAGTACCATATCATATCCAAATGGTAATGATTTCACAAAATGATGAACGTTAGCAGTTTTAGAAGCTTCAATGACTTCTTCCATCGTTGCATCTCTTCTACCATATATTAAATTATCTTTGATGGAACCCTTGAATAACCATGTATCTTGAAGCACCATACCAAACAGCTCATGAACATAGTCTCTAGACATACGTTTTGTTGAAACGCCATCAACTAAAATATCACCGGAATTAACATCATAGAATCTCATTAACAGGTTAACGATGGTTGTTTTACCAGCACCTGTAGGTCCGACAATAGCAATCTTTTGACCTGCTTTAATCTTAACATTTAAATCATGGATGATTTCTTTATCCTCAACATATCCGAATTTGACATGCTTGAATTCAACTTCACCTTTAATATTTCTTAGGCAAATAGCTTCTGTTTCAGCTTCCATTTCTTCTTCAGCCAAGAATTCAAATACTCTTTCAGATGCAGCAAGCGCTGATTGTGCCTGAGTCATCGCCTGGGCGATTTGTCCTAGTGGTTGGCTGAAGGTTCTGATATATTGCATCATAGACTGTATATCACCAATTAATAGCGTACCAGCAACAGCTAGTATGCCTCCGAATACAGAAATAGCAACATAACTAAGATTTCCAATGAATCCCATGATAGGCATCATCAGACCTGAAAAGAATTGACTCTTCCAAGCCGTATTTAATAATCCACTGTTGTGTTCGTCAAATGTTTCTTCTGCTTTTTCTTCAGCATTGAATGCTTTAATGATCTGCTGACCTGAATATGATTCTTCAATGTGTCCGTTGAGTGTACCTAAAATTTTCTGTTGTGCTCTAAAATATTTTTGTGAGCGCTTCATGATTAATTTCATGATCAATGCACTTAATGGCAATGTTAATACTGCTACAATCGTCAATTGCCAACTGATGGTTAACATCATGATAAAGACACCAATAATCAAAGTTGCTGAAGAAAATAGTGATGACACTGAACTATTGAGTGCCTGTCCAATGGTATCGATATCGTTGGTCATTCTTGATAATGTATCACCATGACTTGTTTTATCAAAGTACTTAAGTGGCAGTTTATCCATCTTATCAAATAAATTGGAACGCATTTGTTTTGTTATTTTTTGCGTTAGTCTTGTAATGATGATACCTTGAGTAAGGTTGAAAATATAACTTCCCGCATATAATCCAATTAAGATATATACGATTTTCCAAATAGCATCAAAATTGATATTGAGAATAAATGAGCTAGTTAAAGGACTATATGTAATTCCCTTTTGAACTTCATTTGTAATGTTCCCTAAGAGTCTTGGTCCAAGGATGGAAAATGCAGCACCAGTCATCGCAAATATCATAACCAATATTAATTTAAATTGATGAGGTTTCAAATACTTGAGTAACTGTTTAAGTGCTTTCTTCATGGATTTTGGTTTTTCACCAATCATGACGCGTCCTGGTCCATGTCCACTGCTTTGAGGTCTTTGAGGAGCTTTGTCTTTTCTTTCTTCATTAGGCATGAGTAAGTTCCTCCTTAGATAGTTGTGCAAAGGCAATATCTTGATATGCTTGACATGTTTCTAGTAATTGTTGATGTGTACCTTTTCCAACGATAGATCCTTCATCTAAAACGATGATTTGATTCGCATCTATGATGGTACCAATACGTTGCCCGACAATGATTTGTAAAGCATTTCTTGTTTCTTTCTTTAAGGCATTACGAAGCGATCTATCGGTTCTATAGTCAAGTGCAGAAAATGAGTCATCAAAGATATAGATGCTTGGTTTCTTCACTAGAGCACGAGCGATAGCAAGTCTTTGTTTCTGACCACCTGAAACATTGGTTCCACCCTGGTCAATCGGACGTTTAAGCCCTTCTTCTGATTCATCGACATAATCTTTGATTTGAGCTGTCTTCAGAGCTTCCATAACTTCTTCTTCGGTTGCAGCCTCATTTCCAAGTCTCGCATTAGATAAGATATCTCCTGAGAATAATGTTCCCTTTTGTGGAACATATCCCATTAATTTATATAAATCCTTAAGCTTATATGTCTTGATGTCTTTTTTATTGATCAGGATTTGTCCTTCACTAACATCATAAAATCTTAGAATCAATTGAACAATGGTTGATTTACCCGATCCTGTTGATCCGATAAATGCTAAGGTTTCACCCTTCTTAGCGATAAAATTAATATCTTTTAAGACACATTCATCTGCGTTAGGATATCTAAAACATACGTTTCTAAATTCCACTTCAACATCACTTGATGGTTGGATATCATTAACGAAACGTTCATCTATTGTATATTCTGTCTTGAGCACTTCGTTGACTCTTCGTGCTGATACCCAAGCTCTTGGTAAGAAAATGAACATCATAATAAGCATCATGAATGAGAATAAAATCGTCATGGCATAGGATGTGAATTGTATTTGAAGCGATAATCCTTCATAAGGGGTAGCCCCAAGTAGGCTGTCTCTAATCAATAAAGATCCCACAAGAATCAATCCTAAATTTAAGCTATACATGATTAAATTCATACCTGGTCCGATAAAACTCATTGCAGTATTCACAAAGATGTTTGTTTTAGTAAGTGTCGTATTGACCTTTTCGAATTTATCTTGTTGAACATCTTCAGCATGGTGTGCTCTTACAACGCGGATACCCGTCAATGTTTCTCTAGTTACCTGATTCAATTCATCGGTTTGTTTCTGGATACGCGTAAATCTTGGTCCTACAAGAACAAAGATGACTGTAATCATCGTTATAATAGCAACCACTCCAGCAATAACAACTAAAGACATGGTGGCATTGATATTGGTAATCTTTCTAATACCCGATATCGCCATGATTGGCGCTGTAACTAACATACGCAGCATAATGATTGTCGACATTTGAATTTGAGTGACATCATTTGTCGTACGCGTAATTAAGGAAGGCGTCGTAAACTTATTGACTTCTTCTGATGAAAAGCCTTGTACTTTTTGAAAGATGTTCTTTCTAATCATACTCGCTAGTTTTGTACCCAAACGTGCAGCGATGAAGCTGACAATAATGGTTGCTGTGATACTACCCAATGTAATGAGTAACATCATGCCACCTTCTTTAAGAATTTCAGGTGTTTGTGATGTTCCACTTCCTATCCCCTGACTGATGAGCATAATGATTTTACCCATGTATTCAGGAAGCAGTAAATCAAGCTGGACTTGTGTATAAACAAATCCAACTATGACAAGTATTAAAAGCCAATGATACCATTTGAAAAATTTAAATAATTTAAGCATAACTCACCTCATGTATTAAGAACTATGTATCATTATATCTGTTTTTGTTGATTTGTCAACAATTTCACATTTTTTTCTAAAATAAAAAAAGAATGCTCATTCTCCAATATTTTTTTGAGATGAGCATTCACTTACGTTCTATTATTTTTTTAAGTTTTAGTTGCCTTTATTGAAATGCACCAAAGTGTCTTGATATCCAAAATCATATATTTTCTTCGAATGCTCATTGGTAAAATCTAGAACACCACCAAGACTTCCATTGTGTTTGATCTCGTGAAATAAAATACCAGGATATTTGCTTGTCTTAAAAAATCTAGTCTTATTGAGGTGAACAATGATGATTTCATCACATCCAGCATCTATTAATGGGCGTATAGGAATATTATCAAATACACCGCCATCATAATATTTTTTGTGGTCGCTAGATACCGCTGGGAAAATGATTGGAATCGAGCATGAAGCAACTATGGCTTTATGGCATTCTATCTTCGATAGTTCTTTTAATGGTAAATATAGAACTTTAATGTCTTTTTTTACATAGTGGTCATAAGTTGATTTAATCAACTCAAATATTCCCTTACCATCTTCTCCTCCTTCAGACACAGTAACAAACACTTCTTTATTTTTTAGAACATCATAATTGATATCTTGCATCATGATATCCTCAAATGTGTCCATTTTATAAATACCATAATCAATCATCTTTAATCGCTCTTTTGTGAATCGTCTAATGAGGGATTCATCTCTTGATAAAGCATTTTTTGGGATATTAAACCAAATTTCTTTTGTCTTTTCAACAGATGATGAAGCCAAAACAGAAACATTTGCTGCCCCTATAGAAGTTCCAGAGTAAACTTGAACCTTATCCAAAAGACCAAGTTCTTTTAGTGCTTGTGCACAACCAATTTGATAGGCACCTCTAGCACCTCCACCAGTAAAACATAAACCTAATTTCTTTGCCATATTCCCCTCCATGAATTATTTTCATCATATGTTTGAACATATTTATTATACAAGAAAACTATCCAATAAGATATTGAAAATTCTATTTAGATATTGAGACTGTTTGTTATTGGATATACATTCATTTTTCCCATAAAAAAAGGCATATCGCTATGCCTTCATTCATAATTTATCTAGGATTCTTGATGTTTGCGTGTGCAGCAGCAAGTCTAGCAATTGGAACTCTGAATGGTGAACAAGAAACATAACTTAAACCAATATTATGACAGAATTCAACAGAGATTGGATCTCCACCATGTTCTCCGCAAATACCAAGTTTAATATCTGGTCTTGTTTTTCTACCCAAATCAACAGCCATCTTCATCAATTTACCAACACCTGGTTGGTCAATATGAGCAAATGGATCGTTAGCAAATATCTTCTTACTATAATAATCGCCTAGGAACTTACCAGCATCATCTCTTGAGAAACCAAAAGTCATTTGTGTTAAGTCGTTTGTTCCAAAACTGAAGAACTCAGCTTCTTTAGCAATTTCATCAGCCAATAATGCAGCTCTTGGAATTTCAATCATTGTACCAACATAGTACTTAAGTTCTACACCAGCAGCTTTAATGATTGCATCAGCAGTTTCAACAACGATATCTTTCACGTATTGTAATTCCTTAACTTCTCCAACAAGTGGAATCATGATTTCAGGAACAACATGCATGCCTTCTTTGTTTACTGCAATAGCAGCTTCAATAACAGCTTGTGTTTGCATGACTGCAATTTCAGGATATGTAACACTTAAGCGAACACCACGGTGACCCAACATAGGATTTGTTTCATGAAGTTCATCAATCGTCTTTTGTAAAGTTTCATAAGTCAAGCCCATTTCTTTAGCAAGAGCAACGATATCATCTTTATCAGTAGGAACAAATTCATGTAGAGGTGGATCCAAGTAACGAATGGTTACAGCGTAACCTTTCATTTCTTTATAGAGTCCAATAAAGTCTTCTCTTTGCATAGGAAGTAGCTTAGCTAAAGCTTTTCTTCTTTCTTCAACATTCTTTGCTACAATCATTTCTCTAACTGCAGATATTCTATCAGCTTCAAAAAACATATGTTCAGTACGGCATAATCCAATACCTTGAGCACCATAGTTGTAAGCAACTCTAGCATCTCTTGGATTATCAGCATTCGCACGAACTTCTAATGCACGGAATTTATCAGCCCATGCCATAAGTTTACCGAAATCTCCAGATACTGTAGCATCTTGAGTTTCAACTTTTTGACCATAAACTTTACCTGTAGAACCGTCTAGTGAAATCCAGTCGCCTTCTTTATAGACTTCTCCATTCACTTCAAATTCTTTCTTCTTTTCATTAACGTGAACTGCACCAACACCAGCTACACAACATCTACCCATACCACGTGCAACAACTGCAGCATGTGAAGTCATTCCACCACGTGATGTTAAGATACCTGATGAAACAATCATACCTTCAATATCTTCAGGCGAAGTTTCTTGACGGACTAATACAACAGGAAGTCCATCTTGTGCTTTTAATTCTCTTGCTCTATCTGCAGTAAATACAACACGGCCTGTAGCAGCACCTGGTGATGCATTTAATCCAGTAGCAATCACTTTAGCTTCTTTTAAAGCTGCAGGACTGAATTGAGGATGTAAAAGAGAATCTAATTGTGCAGGTTCAACCTTAAGTACTGCTTCTTTTTCCGTTAGGACGCCTTCAGCAACAAGATCAATAGCAATCTTTAACGCTGCTTGTGCAGTACGTTTACCATTACGTGTTTGAAGCATATATAATTTACCACGTTCAATAGTAAATTCCATATCTTGCATATCGCGATAATGTTCTTCTAATTTTCTTGCAATTTCGTTAAATTCATTATAAAGTCTTGGATTATCTGATTTAAGTTCAGAAATAGGTTTTGGTGTACGAATACCAGCAACAACGTCTTCACCTTGTGCATTAAATAAATATTCACCATATAACTCGTTTGTTCCATCTGATGGGTTTCTTGAGAAAGCAACACCAGTACCTGAATCTTCACCCATGTTACCAAAGACCATGCTTTGAACACTTACAGCTGTTCCCCATTCGTAAGGAATGTGATTCATTCTGCGATAAGTATTTGCACGTGGGTTATCCCATGATCTAAATACAGCAGTAACTGCTTCAATCAATTGTACTTTAGGATCTTGAGGGAATGGTTCGCCTTTAAGTTCTTCATATTTTACTAGAAAACGTCCAACTAAATCAATTAAGTCATTTGCATCTAATTCAGTATCAAGTTCAACACCTTTTGCTTCTTTCATTTCTTCTAGAAGATGTTCAAAATTTGCTTTTTCAATGTCCATAACAACATCAGCAAACATTTGGATGAATCTTCTATATGAATCATAGGCAAAACGAGGATTTCCAGTCAAGGATGCTAATCCTTTAACTGATACATCATTAAGACCAAGATTAAGAATAGTATCCATCATTCCTGGCATTGAAGCTCTAGCTCCGGATCTAACTGATACTAAGAATGGATCTTTTGGATCTCCAAATTTCTTTCCTGCAATTTTTTCTGTTGCAACTAAAGCTTCGTGAATTTGATCGACGATTTCTTTTGAAACAACTTTCTTCTTTGCATAATAATCATTACATGCTTCTGTTGTTACTGTAAAGCCTTGTGGCACTGGCATCCCTAGTGATGTCATTTCAGCTAGGTTAGCACCTTTACCACCAAGAATATTCTTCATGGTTGCGTTGCCTTCTTTAAATAAATAAACATATTTAGCCATTTGTATTTTCCTTTCTTTTTACAAATAATTTTATAATCATAGTTTCAATTAAGAAACTTTCTTAACCAACTTGTATAATTCATTCTTTGGTCTATGTTGACCAACAACATTAGCGAATGGTAAGTATACCATTCTTGAATCTCTAACACCCACACAAACTCCGTAGATATCATCCATCAAGAGTTCAACTGCATAGGTTCCCATTCTTGATCCTAAAATACGATCTTCTGGACATGGTGAACCACCTCTTTGAATATATCCTAAGACGGTAGCTCTTGAAGCAAAACCTGTTTTTTCAGTAATTTCTTCAGCAAGAGCATGAACATCAAGTATTTTTTCAGTAATAACTACAATTGCATGTCTTCTACCCATCGCTTTATGTTCCGCTAGTCTCTTAAACATGAGTTCTTTTTGCATTGGATTCTCTGGAGTAATGATAAATTCAGCACCACCACAAATACCGGCAAATAATGCAAGATCTCCACTTTTTCTACCCATTGTTTCAACAATACTGCATCGAGAATGTGAAGTTGAAGTATCTCTTAGTTTATCAATGGCATCAACAATTGTTTCAACTGCTGTATGAAATCCAATCGTGAAATCAGTTCCAGCTATATCATTGTCAATTGTACCAGGTAAACCTATGGTTTTAATGCCAAGCTTTGTGAGTTCCATAGCTCCACGATATGTACCATCTCCACCAATTGCAATCAAGGCTTCAATGCCTCTATTTTTCAAATTTTCAGCAGCCTTTACTCTGACTTCTTCTAGAAGGAATTCAGCTGATCTTGCAGTCCCTAAGAAAGTACCTCCAAGAGATAACATGCCCGAAACGCTGTGTGAATTTAAAACAATCATATCGTCATTAATCAACCCAGCATATCCATCTTTGATGCCAAATATTTCATGTCCGTATAATATACCTGCACGAACAACTGCACGTATTGCAGCATTCATTCCAGGTGCATCTCCACCAGATGTCAAAACACCAATTTTCATATTTTTTGCTCTCCTTACATAAAAAACGTACTTCCTCATATATTATAACACATACTATGTATGAAATACACTCGAAGACTCAACATTTTGTCGCTTATGAAAACGATTTTATCGATGTATGAACACAGTATTTTTCTAATTTATGGTAAAATAACAAATGGTAAAATAAAATATAGAGAATGGTGATTATATGAAAAATTTAGTAGGAGCAGCACTTCTAGGACAATCTGGTGGACCAACCAGCGTTATCAATGCAAGTGCAGCAGGTGTCTTTTTAGAAGCCCTGAAACAAGAAAATATTACAGAAGTCTATGGTGCAGTTCATGGCATTAAGGGTATACTTCATGAAGATTTTTATGACATGAAACAAGAAGATCCTGCGGAACTTATGTTACTTAAAAACACGCCTTCTTCGGCAATTGGTAGCGTTCGTTATAAAATGAAAAATCCAAAAGTTGATGATAGTGAATATCAAAGATTGCTTGAAGTATTTAATAAGTACAACATTCGTTATTTCTTCTATAATGGTGGAAATGATTCAATGGATACATGCAACAAAATCAGCAAATTCCTTAAAAAATCAGGTTATGACTGCAATGTTATCGGTGTCCCAAAGACAATCGATAATGACTTAAACGGAACCGATCATTCACCTGGATATGCAAGTGCAGCTAAATATGTTGCTACAACACTTATGGAATTATATCATGATGCAACAGTCTATGATGCACCACAGGTGACAATCGTGGAAATCATGGGTAGAAATGCAGGTTGGTTAACCGCTGCAGCTTCTTTGGCACAATTTAAAGGACAAGGTCCTGATTTGATCTATCTTCCAGAAATTCCTTTTGATTTTGATGATTTTTTCGTTCATGTTCAACGAGTGATTGCCCAAAAAGGTAAATGTATCGTTGCTGTTAGTGAAGGCATAAAGACAATAGATGGTAAATACATTCCTGAATTGTTTGCTGATTTGAAAAAAGATGCTTTTGGTCATGCACAATTAGGTGGTACAGCACAAGTTTTAGCTGAAGAAGTCGGAAAACGTACTAAAGTAAAAGTTAGAGCTATTGAATTTAGTTTACTTCAACGCTCTGCAGCACATTTAGCATCAAAAGTTGATGTTGAAGAAGCTTTCAATTCTGGTAAAAAAGCAGTTCAAGCTGCTGTTCGTGGAACAACTGATAAAATGGTTGGATTTAAGAGAATTTCAAGTTATCCTTATAAGATGAAATATGTTCTTCTTCCATTAAAATTAGCTGCTAACACAGAACAAAAAGTTCCATTAGAATGGATCTTACCCGATGGAAAAGGCATGACTCAAGAATATATTGATTATGCTCTTCCACTCATTCAAGGTGAAAGCAAAGCAAAATTGGTAGATGGTCTTCCTAGATTTGCCATGCTAAAGAAAATCAGAGTCGTTAAAAAATAATTAAGATAAAAAGATAGAGCACTAACAACAAATGTTAATGCTCTTTTTGTTTATCTATATGAGATGATGAAAGACGATATCAAAATAGTTATGATTAAAATGTGGTTTTCATTATATAATATAAGAAAATAACGAAGAAGAGGTGCAACTCATGGATTTTTTAAATTCTTGGTGGCTATATGTGATTATAGGTATTGTTTTTGTGTATGTTTTACTACAATCCACCGTATTTTTACTTAAAGCAAGAAAGAAAGCTAAAGAGTTAGGTTTTTCAAATAAACAAATCAATAAAACGATAACTTCTTCAATGATTTTCAGTCTCGCCCCTTCATTTGCGATACTCATTGGTTTGGTTGCGTTAAGTAAAGTTTTCGGGCCGATGATTGCAGGCATGAGGTTGGGCACATTAGGTGCGGTTACATATGAATTACCCGCAGCAATCAATGTTATCACTGGTGTATTTGGTATGGAAATCGGTGATGTGTTGACATCTGAAATGGTAATAACCGCATTATGGGTTATGACATTTGGGTGTATACCACCATTGTTAATCATTCCTCTATTCTTCAAAAAATTCAAAACAGGACTGGAAAATGTCAAAAAAAAGGATTCAACATGGAATGCAGTCATGATGGATTCCTTATTCCTTGGTATGATTTCGGCTTTTGTCGGTTTTGTCTTAGCACCAAAGACTACAGAAGGTGGAGCAACTTATATTTCTATCTTAGCCATATTGGTTCTTGTCACATCCGCAGTATTGATCATTGTTTTTGGAATCTTTATGAAAAAATTCAAATGGGATTGGCTTAAAAACTATGCACTGCCTCTATCAATGATTAGTGCGATGGCGCTTGCTATTTTATTTGCTAGTTTGGGGGTAAGATAAGATGGATAAAACTTATCAGGATCAACTTCATAGTGAAGGTAGAATTTGGATGCTTGGCGCTCTTGCTCTATTCATCACTGTTCCATTAACAATTAGTATGGTTACTGGAGTTTGGCCAATTTTTGGAAAATTCATACCTGGTTTTATAGCAACAGCGGTCATTTTCTGGCCTGTAACAACTATTGAAGTCTTTACTTTTACACCGATGCTTGGAACAGGAAGCAGTTATTTAGCATTCGTCACAGGAAATCTTACCAATTTAAAAGTACCTGCTGCACTCAATGCTCAAGATGCTTTAAATGTTACCAAAGGTACTGAGGAAGGCGATGTGATCTCAACGATTGCAGTTGCATCTTCAAGTATTATTACTACTGTCATTATCATTATAGGTGCTCTTTTAATTATTCCATTAACGCCTTTTCTTGAATCTGCTACTTTAAAACCAGCATTTGATAATATTATTCCTGCACTCTTTGGTGCATTAGGAATTGTTTATATTATGAAAAGATGGCAAGTTGCAATTGTTCCAGTTATTTTCATGATTATTTTCTTCTTGGTAGTACCTGGAAGTGGTGGACTTGTTGGAATCATGGTACCTGTAGGTGTTGGTATTTCTCTATTAGTAGCAAGACTCTTATATAAGAAAGGGATGATTAAATAATGGGGTGGTATTCATTACCCATCATTTTTATTGGGATTATCATAATTGTACTTATAAGAACAATCAATTTTAAACCAACTGCGATACCAGAGATGCGTAAAAGACATGATATTAATGAAAAAAAAGTTGTTAAATCTCTATCTAAAATGCTTCAGTTCAAAACTGTATCAAATCTTGATTCATCTTTGGTGGACAAAGATGAGTTTAAAGCATTTCGAGATTTTTTAAAAGAAAATTATCCTTTGATTGTTGAGCAATCAAAATATAGTGAGCATCATGCAGGTGTACTTTTTCACATCAAAGGTGAATCGAGTGAATTTCCTATTGTCTTCATGTCGCATTATGACGTTGTTCCCGCTGTTGGAAATTGGCAAGAAAATCCGTTTAGTGGACGCATCAATACAGAAACTGTCTACGGACGTGGTGCACTTGATACCAAGAGTAGTCTAAATGCGGTCATGGAATCAGTTGAATTCGCACTTTCTAATGGAAAAAAATTTAAAAATGATCTTTATTTAGCTTTTTCTGGAGATGAAGAAATCTATGGTCCTTCTGCCCCTGCGATTGTTGATTATCTCAAAGAAAAAGGTATTAAACCTTATATGGTGCTTGACGAGGGTGGAGCAATTGTCAGTAAGATGTTTCCTGGTGTTAAAAATAAGGTAGCCGTTATTGGCATTGCTGAAAAAGGATTTATGAATCTTAAATTAACTGCTATCTCACGCGGTGGACACGCTTCGACACCTCCTAAATGCACACCTATTACTGATCTTTCTAAGGCTGTCGGAAGACTTAATAATCATCCTTCATTTAGATTAGTGCTCACACCTCCTGTAAGATCACTCTTTGATACAATCGCGCCTTATTCAGCATCGTTTGGTATTAAACTGTTGTTTGCTAATTTATGGTTGTTCACACCAATTGTCAAGATGATAGCAAAATTATCTGGTGGAGAATTTCTTTCAATGTTTAAGACAACTCAAGCATTCACTTTAGCATCTGGAAGTGATGCAATCAATGTCCTTCCTTCAACTGCTTCTATTGGGATTAACTACCGCTTGAGACCTGGAGAAACCTCTGAACAAATCGTCAAAAAAGTGACGAAGATCATTCATAATCCAAATATTGAAGTTGAAGTCATCGTTGCATGTGAAGCCTCTACAACTAGTCTGATTGATGAAGCTTATCACATGATTTCAAAAGCCATAACAAGAACATGGACAGATGTCATCCCGTCGCCTTACTTAATGGTAGCTACTTCAGATTCTAGACATTACCACGAGATATGTGAACACGTCTACAAATTCTCCCCAATGGATGTCTCTAAGAAAGACTTAGGAAAGATACATGGATTCGATGAGGATATCACCATTGAAAATATAGTTAATGGGGTAAATTTCTATCTTAATCTGATTGATCAATTATAATTAAAACCGTCTGGATAATCCCAGACGGTATTTTTTTAATCAAACATACTGATTTGTTCAAATGATTTTTTTTCTTCATACGTATGAAGATAATTGAATACTTGCTTGATATCGTGCATGATGCCATATTTTTCACATGTCTCATGTACGATACGATTGATTACATCATGGTTATCACTATGAATCTCATATTGATTGCCATATTTTTTGATGTAGGTATCTTTTAAACCTGGAAAGTGCTTATCAAGCATTTGATAATAATATTCTCTATTACCCTCTCTTAGAGTCAGACCTGCACCAAACCAAATAATACCTTTGACATTCGCATCCACGCAATATTTCAGTAGTCCTTCAATGTTTTCCTTTGTGTCATTGATAAATGGTAATAAGGGACATAGCCATACAACTGTAGGAATACCTTCATCTCTCATCGTCTTTAACACTTCAAATCTTTCTTTGGTTGTAGAAACATTAGGTTCTACGATTCTACATAATGACTCATCATAAGTTGTCAGTGTCATTTGAACAACACATTTGGAATCTTTATTGATTTGTTTTAATAAATCCAAATCTCTTAAGATTCTATTAGATTTTGTTTGAATTGCTAAACCGAATTTATGTTTGGCTATGATTTTGAGCAATGTTCTAGTCAGTTCAAGTTTGAGTTCCTCATGAATGTATGGATCTGTCATTCCACCCGTACCAATCATACACTTCTTCTTTTTGCTCATCAATGCTTGTTCGAGTAATTCGGGTGCATTAATTTTGACTTCTACATCAGTGAATTCATGATTGATTTGATAGCATTTACTTCTTGAGTCACAATAAATACAACCATGCGTGCAACCCCTAAACATATTCATACCGTTTTGTGAAGATAAAATGCCTTTGGTTTCTTTAACGTGCACGATACACCTCAATTCCAAATAATGATAGAGTGACTTAGAGACATAAGTTACTTATGAGGGTTCACATGAACCATGCAATGGATAACATCAGAAAATGTTTCTTCGACCTTATGATGCACATTTTCCGCTATTTTGTGCGCAGCCTCAAGTGTTAAACCTGATTGAACACCTATTTCAACGTCTACATATTTTTGTGTCATATGTTTTCTAACTTTTAGATCATCAACGGTCATGACACCTTTAACTGATTGAATAATCAGATTAATCTTTTTTATAACTTCATCGCTTGGAGCTTGATCAACTAGATATGCGATTGATTCAATCAAAATTTGAATCGCAAGTCTAAAAATAAATAAGCCAATGACTAAAGAAGCAATATAGTCAAAAACAACCATGTTAAATTGGGAAAGCGTAATACCGATGACTGTAAATAAAGTTGCCCATGCGTCAAGTAAATGGTTCCTCGAATCCGCCTTTAGAGTAGGACTTTCATATTTATTACTGACCACCCGATAATATCTGAATAAAAAGATTTTGATGACCAGAGCAACAACAGATACAATTAATGTCAAAATACTCGGTTTGATGGCTGCTGTTGGATTTTGTATGAACTCAATAATTGATGTGATGGATATATTACCAATATAAATGGCTGTAATTAAAAATATAATACCTAGGAGGAAATAAGCTATCCCTTCATATTTTTCATGACCATAAGGATGATCGTGATCAGGTTTTTTAGTGGCGATTCTTAATACAATCAACAGCATTAAACTAATAAAAACATCAGAAAAAGAGTTAAGCCCATCACTTATTAATGCTTGTGAATGACCAACAATACCAGATGTCAGTTTCAAACCTGTCAATATTATATTTGCTCCCAATCCTATGCCTACGGCTTGTAGGATCTGTTTATTATAGCCTGTTCTCATGATAAATCCTTAGTTTAAAGCTTTTTTTGAAATAAATTCCTCATTCATTTCAAGTAAATAATTTCGATCTATGCCATCTAACAGTTGATAATCAGTTATGAATCTTTCAGCATCTCGATCATTTTTAAGGAGTAATTCGTATTTTTTTCCAACATGCATAATCATAACAAGTAATTTTTTAATGTCATAAGCATTTTTGATTCTAATTTCAGTATATTCGATGAGTTGAAAATCATTGAAGAAAAAAATGTTTGCTTCATATTCTGAAATCTCAGGCTCGCTCATGAATAGCACATCGTATTCCAGTCCAGACAGATACATCCTTTCAATGAGTGATTCAGCTCTCATTGATCTTCTTTGCTGCATCACACGATAGATGCTTGCACTGACATTTTCAAGCAATTCATCAAACAAAATCTCATCAGCATTGGATTTGAATAACGATTTCATTGAATAAATTTGTCCACCAAAAAGGCTTATGTATTCTTGTTCTAATTCTTTTTTTTGCTGTTTAGTCCATTTGTCAAATCTCATGGTGTTCTCCTTTTTGTTATGTTTATTTGATAGATCTGATCGATTCTATGACATATGTTTTTTGATTTTTATACAAATTCACCTTGATTTTATAAATACATATATCACTTGATAATTCATTTTTATACTTAGAATAAGTATCTTGGAAGAGTGTTGCTTCTATTTGAACAGCACCATCATCTAGTTCTACAAATGCCATTTGCTGTCCTTGCTTTGTTTTTATAACCTTTGTTTTCTTAATATAAGCGATAGCTTCAATCTCATTTTTCTCATCTAAATCACTTAAACGTTTGAGATGCTGTGATAGAATGACATCTTCATAAGCCATAATAGGGCTGTAGATGAGATTGAACCCCAAGGCTTCTTTCTCAAGCTCAGCTTTTTCAGCAAATGTATAGTCTTCAGTGATCTTCATCTTATAGTCAGTAATATAGAGTTCATATCCTGCATCATCAATTTGTTTATGATAATTTAAAGTCTTGCGATTTAAACCAAATTGATCAAGTGCTCCACTATGAATGAGCATTTCCAAGTTTTTTTCATTCAAGTCTTTTTTCATTCTTAATTTAAAATCTTGGTAATCAGTGAATTTTCCTTTTGCTCGTTCTTCCATCATCTTTTGTACAGATAATCTACCTATGCTCTTAATAGCCAGTAAGGGTAAATATATCGCACCAGACTGATAAATATATTGATTGGTTGAAAGATTGATGTCAGGTGGTAAAATTCTGATTTGATGTTTTTTGATCTCATTTAGATAATCGTTGGTCAGTCCTTCATTTCCTGTAACACTTGATAATAGCGTGGTCATGAACAATGCAAAATAATTTGCTTTTAAGTAAGCCATTTGATAAGCAACAAGTGCGTAAGCGACACTATGACTGCGATTAAATCCATAATCAGCAAACTTTACGATATAATCGTATATTTGCTCTGCTATCTCATTATTATAATGCTTATTCTGACATTTTTGAATAAATCTGATGCGTTCTTCATTTAAAATCTGTTTATCTTTTTTAGAAATACCTCTTCTTAGTAAATCTGCTTCAGCCAAAGTATATCCTGCAAACTCATGCGCGATACGCATGATTTGCTCCTGATATACTATAATACCATAGGTTGGTTTTAAAATCGATTCTAATTTAGGGTGAATAAATTCATAAGGTTTACCATTTCTTCTACTGATATATTCATCGATATTATCCATAGGTCCTGGTCTGAATAAAGCAAGGATTGCTACGATATCTTCAAATTGATAAGGTTTTAGTTTACGGAGTACAGCTCGCATACCTGCAGATTCTAATTGAAATATACCGCTAGTTTCAGAGCTTTCAAGCAATTCATAGGTTTTTTGATCGTCAAGTTTAAGATCCGGTAAATGCAAAGTTCCACCATCTTTTTGAATCATTTTGACGACATCATCGATGATACCTAAATTACGAATACCTAAAAAATCTATTTTTAATAAACCGAGAGATTCAAGTTCTTTTGCTTCTAGTTGACTTTGATTGAAATCATACAACCCTTTTTGCAAAGGAATATATTTTGTAAGATCCTGTTCAGCTAAAATCATTCCTGCGGGATGTGTTCCCGTATGTCTTGGTAAACCTTCAATCTTTTTAGCAACATTAAGCAAACGAACCATTTCATGATCCGATTGATCAACATCATCATTAATGACTCTTTGGATAATGCCTTTAACTCGAGATGGATCAATTTTCATCACACGAGCTATATCCCTAATGGATGAACGAAGAGCAAAAGTACCAAAAGTAACGATAGAAACGATATGATGATCACCGTATTTTTCTTTGACATACTGAAGTACTTCATCTCTCTTATTATCTGGAAAATCCATATCGATATCCGGCATGCTGATACGTTCCGGATTCAAAAATCTTTCGAATAATAAATCATAGGTTATCGGATCGACATCCGTGATACCAAGACAATAAGCAACCAGTGATCCAGCTGATGATCCTCGACCTGGACCAACTAATATATCGTGTGTCTTAGCATACTTGACAAAGTCATATACAATCAAAAAATAGTGATCAAAACCCATTTTATGAATGACTGACAGTTCATAAAGCAATCGTTCTTGATATACTTTTTCATCTGCCCCTTCGATTTTTGTCAATCTCTTTTTTAAACCTATTTTAGCCAAAGATTCCAAATAGGTTTGTGGTGTGCCTTGCTCAACTTTATAAATAGGCATGTTAAAATGTGGTGCATGCCACGCATATGAGATGGTACGAATCATTGATTCCAGCGAATCAAAGACATAACTATAATCTGAAAATAGATCCATAAGATTGTTTTTATCTAGAAAAGCATAATTTGCATCGGCTAAAACTTCATTTTTTTCATCTTCAATCTTACATAGTGCTTCATAAACATCCTTGTCTTCTTTTGTCAAGTAAGAGGTTTGATGAATTGGTAGCATTTTAACATGAGTTTGTTCAGATAATTGATAGATGATAGGAGCAACTTTCATTTCCATATCAAATGTATCTAAACATAATCCTAAATAAAAATCATCAAAAGAATTTACAAATCGCATAATCCAATGTTTAGCTAAATCATAATCTTGTTTCAAAATAGATTGATCAATTAAAGAATCGGAACCGGAACTAACAAAAATCAAACCTTTTTGATGTGTAATGAGTTCTTCAAGGTTCATCAATTTGTTAAGCGTTAATGATAAAAGATTTTGATAACCAATATCGTTTTTTACATAGACTAAAAAACCCGTTTCATCAAGCTCAGTTTGAACTTTGATCTTTAGTCCTAAAACAGGTCTGATGTCATTGTTTTTTGCTTCTTTTTGAAGTGATAGCATACCGTGAAGATTTTCATCACTTAAGGCAATAAAATCATATCCCCCCAGTTTTGCTTCCTTTATTAAGGAAGGTAGGGGGATTGCATTTTTAAGCATGCTGTATGAACTTTGTAAATAGAGGACACCGAACATATCTTTTCACCTAGTCCTATTATATCAATTTAACTGTGGTTTTTCTAAAAAAAAATGCCAAATTCAGCATTTTCTTATTCTTGTTAAAATTTTGCGAAACCTTCACCAAATTGAATACAGATTTCTTCTTCATCACTGCTGGGTGTTGAATTCACTCTTAACCCAGTATGGTAGAGAATAGCACCAGTATGATTGATTCTGTCAATCCAATCATTCATCCATTCACCTTCACCCCATCCATAAGATCCAAACAGTGCAACTTTCTTACCTGTTAAACTATTTTCAATTTGTTCGAAGAATGGCTCAAATTCATCTTCTTCTAACATTTCAACACCCATTGATGGGCATCCAAATGCAATTTTTTCAAATCTTTCAATATCATTTGGACTCACTTCATCAACTTTTCTATAATCAACAGATGCACCAGCACCTTCTAGCCCTTCTTTAATCTTTTCAGCCATAATCTCAGTGTTGCCAGTTCCACTCCAATAAATGAGTAATATATCAGCCATATTTATCATTTCTCCTTTAAGTGTTTATCATTATATTACGCAAACATTATAGTGGAATATTGTATCAATGTCAAAAGAATAAACCTATGACATTCGCTTGTAAAAATAGATACCTGCCCCAATTCCTATCATAGTAATTAACGCTACTGGTACATACTCTATCAGTTGAGTCGCTTTTGGAATGGGTGCTACGATAACTGTTCTTTGATGTGTTGTATAGTTTCCTCTACTGTCCATAATGATGTAATTTATAATCTTTGTTCCAGGTATGCTGGTGTCAAGAAATTGAGGAAACCACTCGATTTTTACCTTTTCAAGATTATCGTTAATTTCAAGACCTAATAAAGGATCAAAATAATCTCCTACATATAATGTCATTGTAGCAGAATCAACGGTTGGCGGAGTTAGGTCATCAACTGTTACATATAGCATTTTAGATGTTGTATTCATCGATGAATCTGAAAGAATAAATTCAATTGGATAGATGCCTATTTTTTCATATATTACTTGTCCGATATATTGAATTTCTTCTTCGGTGACAAGATCATAATTATCAGATACCTCGATAACAAATGATGAAAAATCAATTGGAGAATCGAAAACTTCAATGACACATACATTTTGTTTAAGAATCATTTCTGGTTCTTCTATATCAATAATGATGATTTCAGTATCATAGCTTGCAACATTATCAGATGAATCAGAGGCAAAGACTTTTACTGGATAACTACCGATATGCTCATAATCTACTAAAGAATCATCAAAATATAAATGTAATTCAATTGTTTCATCGTAATTGTCTGATGCTTCAAAATAATAAGTTAAATCTTTTTTAGTAAAATCAGTAATTAGAATGTCGTTGTATTGAGTGATGATAGGACTCACTCGATCAACAATCTCTATATATGTTCTCAATGTTGTTTTATTATTAGATCCATCCGTAACATCAATCGTAAAAGGGTATTTTCCGATGACATCCATCTTAACCGATTCATTCATTTTCAAATTCAATTGATCGCGACTCGTATAGTTATCAAAATAGTCAATATAATCAATAAAAAATGGTTCAACATCAAAAACATCAAATAGGAGAGGATAAAGAATTACAATTTCCGGTTTCTTATCATCAATTACATTGACTTTTAAACGTATTTCCGAACTATTTCCCGAATAGTCTGTTAAATGATAATAGATGTAATATTGTCCGATAACATTAAACTCAATATCATAATCAAAGATCAAATCATCAATTTCCAGTAGATCATAATTATCCTCTACACGAATGACATAAGATAGAAAGTCTATTTCTGAGGCGCTTGAGAAAACTGGAATAGATGGTGGTTGACTTTTTACAGTTATCTTTGGTGGCTCATCGTCAATTATCGACAAGATGAAAGTTTCATTTGCAGATAATCCATTTTTATCGGTTGCATAAACCATCATTGGGTAATTGCCTAAAGTCGTGTAATCAACCAAAGAATCATCAATAAAAACATAAGGATATGCATCATCATTATCTTTAATTCCAATAAAATCTTGCCATATGAATTGTTGTTTATATGCCAATAAGATGGGATGCTTTAACGTGATTGTTGGTGCTAAAAAATCATAGACTTCAAGCATACCCGTAGCATAGGATATATTCCCAGAAAGATCAGAAACCTGATAGTAGATGGGATAAATACCTGTTTTATCCAGTATCACTTCCATACTATTGATACTTGTCTGTAGATGATCTGTTTCATCATAATTATCTAGATAAATAAAACCAACATCCAAATCTGGCATAGATTGACCCAGTGGAATTCTAAAGTTTTGTACCTGTTCTATTACAGGTGGAATTAAATCAACAATATTGAAGATAATATCTTCAGTATGAATAACCCCATAGGTAGGAAAATAGACTCTATACCTCATCGTATATGATCTAACGTGGCTTGTTGTTATCACTGAAAAGAAGGTGTGATCAACACCATCCCGCTCATAATACATCAGCGGATCATTAATTTTTTTTCCATCTATGAATAGTTCTGCGACAGGTATTTCCTTATAATTTTGGATGTTTTCAAAAAGTGGAATGTCTAAAATCCGGTTCACCCACTCAACCTGAACTGTCCATAAGGAAAGAAAACTGGAAAACCATAATAAAAAGGACATACAATCACCTCTATCTTATGATAGAAGTCTGTATATCCTTTTACTTTTTTATTACAAGCTATCTTCGTATTCTTTAACCTTTTCTTTAATGAATTGGTTTTTATAGAGTTCAAAGTATGCCCCTCTTTGAGCAAGCAGCTCTTCATGAGAGCCCATTTCAATAATAACACCCATCTCGAGCATAACAATCAAATCAGAATTAACAATCGTTGATAATCTGTGAGCAACAATGAAACTTGTGCGATCACTTAGTAGTTTATCTGTAGCCTTTTGAATCACTATTTCCGATTCAGAATCAATTGATGAAGTTGCTTCATCTAAAATCAAAATTCTAGGATCTGCTAGAACTGCTCTTGCAAATGAAATCAACTGTTTCTGGCCTACTGATAACAGATTCCCGCCTTCACCAACAAATGTCTCATATTTAAGATCGAGTTTTTGTACAAAATCATCAACTCCAACCATCTGAGCTGCATAAATGACTTGTTCATCTGTCGCATCAAGTCTACCATATCTAATATTTTCCATAACGGTTGTACTAAATAGATGAGGACTTTGAAGCACATAGCCCAATTTAGAGTGCAACCAGTGAATACTTCTTTCTCGATAATCTTTACCATCGATTAAAATAGACCCTGATTTAGGTTCATAAAATCTAGAAAGTAAGTTGACTAACGTCGTTTTACCCGATCCAGTATGGCCTACCAAAGCTACACTTTGACCTGCCTTAACTTTCAAGTTGAAGTTTTTTAAAATATCCTCATTTTCTTTGTAGAAGAATGTAACATCTTTAAACTCCACATCACCAATCAAAGGTTCCCAGTTTTCTTTGATATCATTAAATAATGTACCATATATCGCTTCAACTTCTGGTGTGTCGACAAGATCAGATTGCGTCTCTATTAAGCCAACAATGCGTTCTGCAGATGCTTGTGCACTTTGAAAATCCGACAATGTTCTTGAGATTGCCATAACTGGTTCAAAAAAGTTAACAGTATAAGAAATAAACATTTGTAATGTACCAATTGTAATAGCAACTTCTAAGACAAAGATTGATCCTTGAACCATGGTGGTTGCTACAGCTAAATAAGCTAAAACCAAAATGATTGATGAAAATAATGCTGATGATATAACCGCTTTAACACTTGCTCTTTTTAACTTATGTGCAGTATCTGAAAATTCCATAAAATTATTTTCTTCAATGCTCAAACTTTTCGTTGTTTTTGCACCTAAAAATCCTTCGTTATATTGAGCGGTGAGTTGTGAGTTGTGTTTTTTTGCTATACGATATTGTTTCAAGATTAGTTTTCTAAACAAGAAGGCAACCACGAGCATGATAGGTAAAATAATGGTAACAATCACCGCTAATTTAAAGAAGGTAATATAAAGAACAATCATGATGATTAACATCGAAAATGCTGCCCAAACAAAATCGATAATACCCCAAGAAATAATCAAGGATAATTTTCTAGCATCCGATGTCATTCTTGCCATAATCCACCCTTGTGGTGTTTTATCAAAATATGAAAATGAAAGCTTTTGCAAATTCTTAAATGCTTGTCTACGTAATTCGAAGCTTGTTTCAGCTTCAATAATACCCGCTTGGTAGATGAATCCCCAAATGAACAAACCAAAACCACAGGCAACTAAAATGTTGACTGCGATAAAATATGGCCATGTTGAGTAATCACCGCCAATAAAAAATACGTCAATGGCATACCGGTTAATCAAAGGGAATGTAGCATCTAAAATAGCAATCATGCCTGAATAAAACGCTAAAAGGAAGATTCTTTTCTTCGATCTGAAAACGATGGTTATTATCTTTTTCCATGTGCCAAGTTGAACTTTATACTGAATATCATTATCATCTTCAGGATGCATCATTCTCACCTCGTTCCACGAGTTCTTGGAATTCTTTTTCAAGTTTTCCTTGAATGCTCCATAACTTTTGATAAAGACCTGGTGTATTGCTTAATTCTTCATGCGTACCAATGGCTTCAATATGACCCTGTTCAAGAACAATAATTAAATCTGCTTCTTTGGCCGTAGTGATGCGATGGGTAATAATAATTGTTGTGTTCTTATATGATTTATTCAATAGAGCTTCTCTAATCATCATATCAGTCTTTGTATCTACAGCTGAAAGTGCATCATCAAAAATCAGTATGGGCTTATCTGATACCAATACTCTTGCTATGGCAACTCTCTGCTTCTGACCACCGGACAATGTCGTTCCCTTTTCACCAACAATTGTTTCGTAACCTTGTTTGAATGTTTTTATATCCTTTTCAAGTGCAGCTGTTTCAGCAGCACGATAAACACGATCTTTTTCTGCATTTTTATGGGCAATTGCAATATTCTCAAAAACGGTTTTTGAATAAAGGAAAGGATCTTGCAACACAACACCAATCTGATTGCGAATATGTTTTTTCTTAATATCTTTTAACAAGATACCATCGATGAGTATCTGACCGTTCTGGTAATCATACATACGAAGCAAAAGATTGATAATGGTCGACTTACCACTACCTGTACGACCAATAATGGCAACTGTCTGACCTTCTGTGATTTTAAAACTTACTTTTTTGAGTAAATGCTCTACTGTATCATCGAACTTAAATGATACATCTTTAAACTCGATATTACCTTTGACAACTGGTGTCAACGTCCCATCATCATCATATTCACTTGGTTTATTTAAAATTTCATTGATACGATCTGATGCTACAAGTGCTTTACCAAAGTCATTGATAATTCGACCTAATCCTCTAACCGGCCATATGAGCATACCTACAAGTGATAGTGATGCTACAACACCCGCTGCATCCATTTGACCCTTTTGAACAAAATAAACACCTATTGCTATAATGACTAAATATTGGTTGATACCAATAAAATCCATGGCACCCCAATAAACAGCTGCAATCTTATTTGCTCTTTTTAGTTCATTGGCATATACTCTATTTTTAATATTCATCTTTTCAGTTTCATAGACTTCATTGGCAAATGCCTTAACGACTCTTGTTCCTGATAAGTTTTCTTGAATGACAGTCATCATATTAGATTCCATATGTTCAATATTCATGAATATCTTGTCAATCTTCATAAAGTATATAATCGATGATGCAGCAACAAATGGAACAATCGCTAGTGTCACCCAAACCATGGTTGAATTAATTAGAATTAATTGGTAAGCACCAAAAAATAGTGTCGCCAATAAATGAACAACATCAAGCATTCTACCCGACAAAAATCCTGTCGTTGATTCAATATCGGTTGTTACGCGTTGAATTAAATCTCCTGTATCTGTATTGTTATGAAATTTATAATTTAAGTCTTGGATATGCCCATATAGACGGACGCGCATTTTTTCTCCCATGCGTTCAAGGAGATATCCTTTGGTCCACATTTCAACGAACCTCAAACTGAATCTAAATAGTTGAAGAACCATTAAAGAGATCGCAATACGCATGATGATTTCCATGACATTTTGCGTTTTAGCAAAATAGTTAAGCAAAAAAACAGGTAAATTAACTTCACCTACAGATACATTGCCAACTGCTATGCCTGGTTGTGCAAGTAATGTTTTAATTAAGTACTGTGTAAACAAGGGAACGTTCGAGTATGTCCATTGGTGAAAGGCTGTTAATAATGCCGAAACCATGAATAGTACTGTGAAGCCCTTTGCTAAGCGGAATAGTTTTATAATTCGCATGATGTTCCCTCCTTAGCCTATATAAGTATATAGGAAATTTTTTATTTAGTCAATTTATGGTGAGATATCTTTGAAAAAAATTAACAAATTAATAAAAAAAGGTATCTCTACCCTTAGTTAATCACTTATATTTGATTTATCTGACTGTTTTAAAACTTTTAATATCGGAAGATAATGTGTCGTGACTTGCACTGCTTCCTTATAGTGCTGATGCTTGGAAAACAACCTTTGAGCATCAATCATCAAATAATCTAGGACATGATATTCATCGGTTAAATGCTTAATTCCTAAGATCTCTCTTCTTAAATAATTGAGGAGTTGTTCCTTATCTCCTTTGTATTTATACTTCAAATGAGAGATGATTAATTTCGAAGTGTTGCATATGTCATTTAGTTCTTCTGTATGCGCTAATAAATTAGTCATTTCAAGATACTCTTTTTCATAATCCAAACTCATTAAATAAATAACCAACCATTGACTCGAATTTCTATAATAAGGCTTTGATAAACGAATCACCTTTTGGTATTTTTGATTGAAAAATAATGATTTAGCCATCACATATTCACGATCGCTCTGGCTTAAACTATGCATCTTAGCCAATGTTTCTTCTACATTTCTTGGATTTTGGAAATAGGCTTCAAATTGAATATAAGCATTTCTGATTTCTTGTAACAAATCATAGTGTTCAATGTCGACAAGCATATTGATGTATATTGGGTAATTATTGATAACTTCAGATATGCGGTGCATTCTAAATGCGTTTAGCAATTTCCATTTGAGAATCAAAAGAATTAGATTTTGAGATAACTCTTCAAATTTAGGTGCAAGATTTAAAAAATCAAATGCTTCGCTAAATCTGTTTAGATGATAAAGATGTATGTTCGTAAGAATAAGAAAGAGCGAAAAATCCTTATGTCTAAGATTTGGTATATATAATTTTAAATCACGAAATGATTTTTCTGCTTCTTTATAGTTTTTAAGTAATGTATGATAGCCCATGTGAACCAATTCCGATTGATAATCATATCTATCTAAATATTTTGTTGTCATATCTTCATCAGGCAATGTTCCAAAAGTCAAGTGTTCGATGATTTTTTTGATGTCTTCTTCATATGAGTCATCAATGATGTCATAAACCTCTTCGAGTCTAAAGCGCTCAACTAAAGGTGGTATAAACTGATCCCCAACTTCAATTTGGTTATTTTCAAGTTTTGATAGGTATGACACACTGCAGATGCCTTCTGAACCCTCTTCCAATGTCATATTCATTGCTTTTCTTTTAAACTTGATTGCTGATCCAATAGGCTTTGTTTCATAAAGTTTTTGTTCTTTTCTACTACAAACTAATTTTTTGATTTGAATCATATTTACATTCATTAGTAACCCCCCTGTTTAAGTCTCGGTCATTATATTTTTGGGGTTTTATTAAATCAAAAAAAGCTTTGATAAAATCAACTTTAATCCTATCTCTTTTAGTCATCTTGAAAGAAAAAACGACAATATATGCCGTTTATTATTTGTCTAAGCTAATTTTTTGTCTTTGTATTGACAAATATCAATGAGTGGACATTGATAACACTTTGGATTTTTAGCTAAACAATGATATCTCCCAAAGAAAATCAATTGGTGGTGTGTTTTTTGCCACTTTTCTATGGGAATTTTTTTCATTAGTTTTTTTTCAATCTCAAGAACATTATCATTTTCTTTTGCTAAACCTAATCGTTTACTTACGCGAGCAACATGCGTATCAACTGCTAGAGCAGGAATGCCAAAAGCATTGCTTAAAACCACGTTTGCCGTCTTTCTTCCTACTCCTGGTAGTGATTCAAGTGCTTCTCTTTGATTAGGCACTTCATCGTGATACTTATCATGGATTGTTTGTGCTATTATTTTGATATTTTTAGCCTTATTATGATAAAGTCCAATGGATTTTATCATCTTTTCAATATCTTTCTCATCAGCTTCACCAAGCAATTTTGGCGTTGAGTATTTTTCAAAAAGTATTGTAGTAACCTTGTTGACGCTAATATCAGTGGTCTGAGCGCTTAATACCACGGCGATTAATAATTCAAAGTGATTTTTATGATGAAGTTCAACATGAGCATCTGGAAACATTTCATCTAAAACTTCTAAAATGTGTAAAGCTTTATTCATTTGATCTTTTTAAAGATTTCATCTAGTGCATTTTCCACATCTTGATCAATTTCAAGAGGATCAGGAATAATTTGTGATAAAATGCGCTCAACATATTTAATACTAACTCTATCTTTAGCTAATTGAATGGCTTCAATGATTCTTTCATGCGTATAATTTTTTTCGTCATACCATCTTCTAACATTTTCAAGTTCATGCGACATGAGTAATCTACCAAGCCCTTGTTCCAGAAGCTTGAGTGTTATACTGATAGAACTTTCGTGAATTTGTTTGAGCTTTTCAAGTTCATCTTGTCGATATAAATCTTCAATTTTCGTAAAGGTTGGATCGAGTTCAAAAACTTCTCTTTCTTTACCATCTTTTTGATCCAGTAAGATGGTCATAAATCCCTTGTTCATGAGAGATTCTACAGCGGTACCAATCTCATTTTGACTCAACTCAACTCTTCTTGAGATTGCAGTAATTGAGAATGTCTTTCTTTTTTTATAAATCGAAAAAAGAGCAAGTAAAACTGACATTTCTTGCATGGTAAGTTTCAACCGTTTATATTCCTTGATCAAAATACGCTCAATTGCTAAATCATAATCCTCATACATTCTCTTTAGAATCATAATTCCCCTTCTTTAATGCTTCATGTGCAGCATTTTGTTCTGCTTCTTTTTTTGTTTTACCTCTACCAACACCAAGCGTAATAATGTTATCCAATCTAACTGCGGCTTCAAACTCTCGATTGTGCGAAGGTCCCATTTCTTTAATCGTATGATAAGTGATTACCCGTTTATCACCACTTTGGATCAATTCTTGGAGTGAAGATTTATAATCCTTTGCTTTCCATACATTTGGAAAGTGTGGTACTGCAATTAAATTAAAAACACGACGTGCTTCTTCTAATCCCAAATCTAAATAGATAGCTGCAAATAAAGCCTCAAAAACATCAGCAATCATGGCATTATTAGGTCCTTTGATGCTTTCGCCTCTACCGAGTTTTATATAGTCAGCGAGATGAATCTTATTCGCATACATAACCAGAGCATCTTCACAAACTGCTTTTGCTCTTTTTTTTGTCATTTCGCCTTCATCTGCTAAATCCTCTTTATAAAGATAATCGCTCATCAATAGTTCAATCACAGCATCTCCAAGAAATTCTAGTTTCTCATACTTGCCAGTCTGATTTTCGTAAGCATATGACGAATGTGTTATCGCCATGTCATATAGTGATTCATCCTTATATGGGAGATTTAGCTTTTTTAATAAAGCTTTCATTCTCCTTGTACCTCTCTTTTTATCAATACATCAGATACGATTTCAATGACATTTGCTTCAACCATTTCTTTGGCTTGACGAATACCATTATAAAAACCTTTTTCTTTTGATGATCCTTGAGCCTTTATAACAACCTTGTTGAATCCCATCAGTAGTGCACCACCAATTTCTGATGCGTCCAGTGATTTTTTAAAACGATGTAATGCTTTTCTCATGAATAATGAACCTATCATAGCAAATATGGAAGATTTGATTTCTCTTTTTAATACTTGACCCAATCCTTTTGCTGTACCTTCCATGGTTTTCATGACGATATTAGCAGTAAATCCATCTGATAGTAGAATATCGACATCAGTTAGAAATATCTCTTTTGGTTCTAGATTTCCATAAAAATTGATATCTTTGCTTGCTTTGAGCAAGGCAAATGTTTCCTTGTCAAATTCTCTGCCCTTACCATCTTCAGTACCTATATTGATTAATGCGACTTTTGGGTTTTCTCTTTTTAATACTTTTTCAGCCATGATGCTTGCATAAACTGCGAAATCAAGAAGATGTTCAGGTTTGAAATCAACATTTGCTCCTGAATCGAGCAAGATTCTTCCTCTGCCATCATAGGATGGAATAATGGGCGCTATTGCTACTCTTTTCATGCTAGACATTCTTCTAATAATAAAGTGGCCACCAACAACTAAAGCTTGTGTAGGTCCAGCACTAACAACTGCATCAGCATTGCCATCTTTGACATACTGCATAGCCATAAACATTGAAAGTTCTTTATTGGTACGATATTGTTTAATGGGATCTTTTTCTCCCATGGATAAATAGTGTGGTGTATGAATGACATGAAGTCTTGGATGTTGTCTAAGAAATGGTGCCATCTTAGTTTCATCGCCAAAAAGAGTGATTTCAATATTATCGAATTGTTCTAAAGCCATCAACGTGCCTTTAACTATTGGTTCAGGTGCGTAATCTCCACCCATACCATCGACTGCTAAACGTATCATAATTTCCCTTCTTTCGTTATAAATCATTATATCATATCTTATGTGACTCTGTAATGTACTTATTTAAATATTTATATGCAGGATTTGTTTTAAAATCTGGTTTAGAAATGAGAAGAGAAACGTTTTTTTGAGCTTCAATTAGGATAGGATAATCATTTAATAAATCCAAAAAATTGAACTTGAGATATCCGCTTTGTTCTACTCCTAAAAAATCACCAGGACCTCTAGCTATAAGATCATATTCAGAAAGTTTAAACCCATCATTGATTTTTGATAGCAGCTCTAGTCTTTCAACATCCTCTTTGTCAGAGATGAGATAGCAGATGCTTTTTAGCTTTCCTCTACCAACACGTCCTCTGAGTTGATGAAGTTGACTGAGTCCAAAGTGCTCTGCAGAATAAATGCCAATAAGTGTTGCAGTAGGTATATCAATGCCAACTTCAATCATTGTTGTTGCAAGCATAATACTTCCAGGTGTATAAACAAAATTTTCCATCATGCGTTCTTTTTCTTCATAAGGAAGTTTGCCATGAAGAACAAAAATCTGGCAATCAAATCTTGAACTTATTTCTTCATAAACTGTATCAATATTATCAAGGACTTTTGTTGAATCAATTGCTGGAACAACTAAGAAAACATGTTCTTTTCTTTCAATAGCAACATCGATGGATTGATAGAGTTCACCTATTTTATCTTTTTGAATATAAAATGTTTCTATAGGTATTCTATCTTTAGGTTTCTCTTTGATGATACTCACATGAGATTCTCCAAAAGCAATCATAGCAAGCGTACGAGGTATGGGTGTCGCGGTTAAATAAATAACATCTTTCGCATGTGCTTTGGCAATGAGCTCATCTCTGGTATTCACACCAAACTTATGTTGCTCATCAATAACCACGAGTCCAAGATTATCAAATTCCACATCCTCTTCAATTAAAGCATGTGTACCAATAATCAGATCGAATTCATGATTTCTAATTGATTGTTTGAGTTGATCCTTCCGTTTTGTCTTACCGCTTAATAAAGCAATTCTACACGATTTTAAATGTGAGGAAAAATATTGATAATGCTGGTTAGCAAGTAATTCGGTAGGTGCCATGAATGACACTTGTTCACCTGCTGTAATAGCGGCAAAGATGGCTATCAGAGTAACTAAAGTTTTACCGGAACCCACATCACCTTGAATCAACCGATAGCTTGCATATGGTTTTTTAAAATCTCTAAATATATCGTTAACAGCATCCTTCTGGTCTTGCGTTAAGGTATAGGGTAATTCGCTGATTAGTTCTTTAACTTTAGGAAGATCATAGAGCTTGGGATTACGTTCTTGATGAGATGTTTGTTGAGACATGAGCTTCAATTGGAGATAGAAAGCCTCTTCATATTTGAATCTTCTTTCTGCCATATGAACATCATTTATAGTTTGTGGGAGATGTAACTTATGATATGCTTCTTCCCGCGGTAATAAATGGTACATATCGATAAACTGCTTGGGTATCGTTTCATAAATCGACACTTGTTTTTCATTGAATATGGTTTGAACAATTGAAGATAGTGTTCGATCATAGATACCTTCAATACCATAGATAGGTTTAATAGGTACCTTTTTATCTAGCATCATAACTGAAGCGGCAATAATTTGTTTTCTGTATAAATGGTAGACTCCTTTAATGATGATATGATCATTGACCTTCAATTGTTTCATCAAATACCCTCTGCCGAAAACAATGATTTCTATGGTTTGATCAAATACTTTTGCGTTAAAGATGACGCGTTCCCGTTTAGAAAAACGTTGCATTTGAAGTTCGGATGTGATAATCGCTTGGACAGTAATCGTATCTTTATGACCTGCTTTATCAAGTGAAGTAATTGTAAAATCTTCATAGGCTTTGGGATATTTTAAAATAAGGTCATAGGTTGACCATATATGATTATTTCTCAATGTATATAATATACTTGGACCTACACCTTTGATTTGTTGCAGCTGGATTTCCAAATTAATCACCTATATCTATTATACTCGAAATAAATCATACAATTTAAGATATGAGATTTAAAAAGAAAAAAAGCCATTGAAGGCTTTATTTTTGGAGTTGAGCATTATCACTGATTATCCAACTGAAATTGAGATATATTTTTAGTTTATTTATTTTTCAATTTGATCGAAATACTGTGTCTTTGATATATAAAGGTCTATATTTCCCTCATAATTATCAATAATTCTAAACCCAGAGTCAACATGAGTTTTAACTGCTGCGTATCTGTTATATTCAAAGTTATTATGTACACCATTCGCATGAAACTCTTCAAATGCTACTTCTAGCAATTGTCTTAATGCACATAATGAATAGCACATTCCGCGATACTTCTCTTCAATAATGATACCCATCTCGTACCAATCATGATCTCGATTAAAATGAAGGTTTACTTCACCCACGAATTGATTATCAGATGTTCTTTTGATATATGCATAGTAATAATCAGGTTTGTTACCTACCCAGGAATTATACCAACTTTCCCATTGACTCTCTGGAAAATAGATACACCCAGTATCTTTATGATAATTTGCATTATCAATTTCAAATCCTTTATTATAATTCATCGTATCTGATTGTAAAAGAAGAGCTTGACGGTAACTTAATTCATCGAACTTTGGTATATGCAACTTGATGTCTTTTCTCATAATGACCCCCATAGTTAAGCAATCTAGTAATACTTATATGTATCTATTGTTTTCTAGTTAAACTTCTCGTAATTCTTAAAGCGAACAGAACAATGATACCAAAAAACCCGATAATGCCTGGAGCAAATATAACATCGATGGATTCAAGTAATGTGCTGTCGAAGAATAGCAACATGATAAATACAAAAATAGCTAAGACGATACAGAAAGCCCCACCAATTAAAGCAATCATATCAACGATAAAATTAAACTTTTCTTCAAACCAGTCAATAAATTGATTGATTGATTTTTTCATAACCTTTACCTCCTTCAATCGTTAAACAAACTAAAAAAGAAATTTCCCCAAAATCATAAATTGTATAATTATAATGTAATTATATCACTTAACAAATGAAAAATTATCATTAATTCATAGATGATAGACATCAAGTGATATCTAGACGAAAAAAGGCATCTCTGCCTTTTATTGATATGCTTTATTAATTAAATATAAATCAGCTAAAACAATTGCTATTGCATTTTCTAAAACAATACCTACTCTTCTAGCGATACAAACATCATGCCTTCCACCAATTTCTAATGGGTCAATTTTGTTGGTTTCAAAATTAAATGTTTGTTGTTCTTTTTGAATGCTTGATGTAGGCTTGATGAATACTCTAACAACAAGATGATTTCCGTTTGAAATTCCCCCGGAGATGCCTCCACTGTGATTGGTCTTGGTTTTACCTGTTTCATCTACAATTTGATCATTGAATTCGCTACCCATCATGCTTATCCCAGAAAATCCAGTTCCGAATTCAACACCTTTAACTGCTGGGATTGAAAACATCATTTTCGCTATTTCAGCTTCTAGTTTATTGAAGAAGGGTTCACCCAATCCAACAACCATATTTTTAACTGTAATCTCAATAAGACCTCCGACTGAATCTTTTTTCGCAGCTATTTCACTCAGATATTCATCGATTTTAGACATATCTGTTAAGGTTCCCACTTGAATCAATTGGTGACCAAACTTAAATGGTACAATCAGTTTTGCTATCGCACCAGCTGCAACTAAAGGAGCAGTAAGTCTTCCTGAAAATCTTCCGCCTCCACGATAATCTTGGTAGCCTTTATATTTTTCATTAGCTACAAAATCGGCATGACCCGGTCTTGGTTGTTTTTTTAAGTGTTCATAATCTTTTGATTGCGGATTTTCATTGGCTATCATCAAATGAATAGGTGATCCTGTAGAATATCCATTGAAAACACCTGAAGTCATCTTAAAAAGATCTGTTTCTTTTCTTGGTGTTGTACCTATTGCACCTGGTTTTCTAAGATTGAGATCATTGGTAATCTTAGTTTCATCAATTTTAATACCTGAAGGCATACCATCAATCACGATGCCAATTGCTTCCTGATGAGATTCACCATATAAAGTTACTTTAAATAGGTTTCCGTAGCTATTCATCCAATACCACTTCTTTCAATTGTTTCATTAATTGATCTGTCAATTCAATCTTTTGATTAAACCAGATTTCTTCACTCTTCAAGGCTTGAATGATGAGCATACCCATGCCTCCAATGCCTTTTTTACTATCTTTCATGATTTGAGTTTCCAATGGGTTATAGATCAGATCAACGACAATCTTACCCTCAACTTCTGCTTTAGTTAAAACCGAAACATTAACATTAGGAAAAGTACCTATCGGTGTAGCCTGAATATAAATATCAACAAAATTAGGCTTAATATCGCGATATTCAATCACGCGATGATAAGTTTGATCCTTATCAGCTTTATTTCTTGTAACTACGGTAACATGTGCGCCTAAATCGTTTAAGGCATGATAGACTGCTTTAGCAGCTCCACCAGTACCAAGAATGTAGACATTCTTTGCTCTCACATCTATGTGATTGGTTTCTAATAATCCAACAAACCCATCATAATCAGTATTATCACCAATAACTAATCCATTTTTCATATAAATTGTATTGACAGCATTAATCATTTTTGCTTTTGGTGTTAGTTGATCAAGATATTGAATCACTGTTTCTTTATAGGGTATCGTAACATTGAACCCTTGAAAAATACCATGTCTGAGATCATCAATCAAATCTGGGATTTCATCTGCTTCAATTTCAAATAAGTCATAGGTCATATCGATAGCGAGCTTTTTCGCCATATAGCGATGAATAAGCGGTGATTTGCTGTAACTGATATCATGTCCGATGAGCCCATAACGTGCACTCATTTTTGATATACCTTTGATAAACTCATCAGATCCTTAAAAAATGATTCATAGTATGGCCATAACAAATCATCATTGAGTTCCTTTTTTTTCTTATATAAGATTTCAAATTCTCTTTTAGCATCTAATATAGGTACATTATTTGCTCTCTTATATTCACCAATTAATAATGAAACGCCCATTCTTTTCTTAAAAAGAATCATCATTTCCTTATCAATTTCATCAATTTGCATTCTTAATTCGTCAAGATTCATGAATGTCACCTCCTAGATTTTGATAGACTTCATAGAATTTTGGATAAGATTTGCTGACAACATCAGCATTTAATATTGTAATAGGACCATCTGCTCTAATTGCTGCTATCGAAATCGCCATTGCAATCCGGTGATCCCCATAGGAATCAAAGTTTTGATTTCCTTTGAGTGATTTTATACCTTTGATAATCATGGTGTCATCTGTTAAGTTAACATCCACTCCAAATTTGTGTAAGGTTTGATACATGGCTTCCAATCTGTCTGATTCCTTAATTCTTAAGCGAGATGCATTGATAAATGTGGTCTCATTTTCACTTAATGAGGCTAAGACCATGAGTATTGGTCCTAGATCAGGAATTTGACTCAAGTCAATTGTGATGCCATAGGTCGGACTAGGTTCAATCGTATAAACTCTTGAAAAATCATCGTATTCAATTCTTCCAACCATACTTTTGATGATATCTACAATTTTATAATCTCCTTGTTTGGTTAGGGGATCAAGATTTGAAAGTTCTATTTTATTTCCAATCAGACCAGCAACCATCCAAAAAGCAGCTTGTGAGTAATCAGCTTCAACTGTCGCATTTTGAGGTAAATATTTTTGACGGCCCTTAATATAGAAATATTGGTCTACTTCTAAAATATGGATGCCAAATAATCTAAGTGTATTTAAAGTAAGGTTGATGTAACCTCTAGATTCTAATGGTGTTGTAATTTCTATGACTGAGTCTTTTTTTAACAAAGGAAGAGCAAATAGCAATCCCGTTAAGAATTGTGAACTGACATCTCCTCGCATGGGATAATATCCTGCTTTTAGAGGACCTTTGACTTGCAGTGGCAAATATGCCTCTTCAGGTTTGGAAAAATGAATATTCTTTTGTTTGAAGATATCCAAATAAACATCTAAAGAGCGAAATGGCAATCTTCCACTTCCCATAAATGTAACACTTTCTTTTTGTAGTAACGTGATTGGTATCATAAATCTCAAAGTTGAACCCGATTCTTTACAATCAAAGATTGTCTGATTTAGAATGAGCCCATTACCTATGATTTTTTCACCATCAAATGTCGTTCCTAAAAAAGATAATGCACTTTTAGTTGCTTGAATATCATCAGAATCTAGAACGTTAGATATGACACTGATTCCTTTTGCCAATCCAGATGCGATGATGTAGCGATGTGACAGTGATTTAGATGAAACTACAGAAACCTTACCAGATAATGCTTTAGGATTGATGGTAACATTCATCAAAAATCACTTTCCTTTAATTGAACGATTTTTGCATCTCCGACACGATCTACGATTATGAAACTTAATCCATTTGCTAAATACTTTTTATCATTATGGATTTCATCCTTATAATCTTCTATTTTCAATAGAGGTTCTTTAACTAATCCTCTTTGCAGAAGCAAAGTTTTGACTTCATCATAAAGTTCTTGTTTGGTTTCATGATGTTTCACACCAATTGCTAGTGCCATCAACATGCCGTAGCTAATTGCTTCTCCATGCTTATATGTTTCATAGTGATTTTTCTTTTCTATCGCATGTCCAAAAGTGTGACCAAAATTTAAGTACATTCTTTCTTTCTTGTCATATGGATCAATTAAAACGACAGCGCGTTTGACTTGAATAGCCATTGTGATTTCTTCTTCAGTCACTTTATCGTGACTTAAAAGATGGTGATAAAGCTTTTTATCGCCGATTAAACCTGCTTTAATCATTTCTGCTAAGCCATTGGCGTATTCTCTTTCTGAAAGAGTAGATAAAAATTCAGAATCAATTAAGACGAACAAAGGATTGTAAAAAGAACCTATCAAATTCTTTCCTTCTTCAAGGTCAATACCGACCTTCCCACCTATGCTGCTATCTACTTGAGAGAGCAAAGTAGTAGGTATTTGAATAAATGGTACACCTCTAAAGAGTGTGGATGCTACAAAGCCAGCTAAGTCTCCGACAACACCACCACCTAAGGCAATAAGCAAATGATTTCTTCTCATGCCTTTTTGTACAAGTTCTTTGATGACTTGATGATAGACATCAAGAGATTTAGATTTCTCGCCTGGTTGTACGACAACAAAAAACACCTTGTGATCAACTAAAATATTCTTAACCTTTTCGCCATATAATCCATAGACTGTTTCATCAGTAACAATATAGATATCATGATAGGCATAAACATCTTGAATATGTTTTGGTAGATTCAATAGACCATTTTTCTCGATAAAAATGTCATATTGAGGCATTTTAATGAATGTCAAAGTCGTTCCTCTTTTCCTTAGCTTCCTTGAGATACTTCATAAGTGCTTCTTTGTCTTCAACTAAAATCAGTTCTTTAATATATTTAAGTTCCTCCATAAAATCATTAATCTTGGAAACTAACGCTTCTTTGTTTTCCAAAAACAGTTCACTCCACATGATTTCATTGATTTTAGCAATTCTTGTTAAATCTCTAAACGAATCACCGGTTGCTTCTTTTGTTTCTTTCAAACGATCGCTTTGCATGAGAGTTACTGCTAAAACATGGGTAAGTTGACTCGTAAAAGCAATCAGCTCATCGTGTGTTTGAGCTGGTACTACTGTTATTTTACCAAAATTTAAGTTATTTGCGATAAGTCTTAAGACTTCTTGGTCTCTTTTCTCACTTCTTGGACCTGGGACGATGATAAAATTCGCATTTTCAAACATTTTAAAATCTTTAGAATCATATCCACTTGTTTCCTTGCCTGCCATAGGGTGATGCGATGTATATGAAATACCTTTCGGTAGCAGACCTTCAAGTTCATTCATCATCCATACCTTTGTTCCGCTCACATCAGTTACCATCTGTCCTGGAATAAAAAGTTGAATATGTGTTTTAACAAACTCAATATTATATTTTGGGTATAACGCTAAAATAACCAAGTCACATGAAGTCAATTTTTCAAGAGCATTATCTTTTTCGATAAACCCTTCTTTCATGCCTTCGATGATTGGTCTTGCACTTCTATTATAGGCATATATATGATGGCCTTTCTGATGGAGTCCTTCGGCATAAGATGCTCCAATGATACCAAGACCTACAATAAAAATCTTCATTTGATCTTCTTACCTAAAATTCCAGATATTTTTTCCAGTTCTTCCATCATATGAGTGAACTTATTCAGTTTAAGTGATTGAGCACCATCGCTTAAAGCGTGTTCTGGATCGTGGTGAACTTCAACGATTAAACCAGATGCGCCTACGGCGAGACTTGCAAGTGATAGTTTTTCAATCATATTCCATCTTCCAGCTGCATGTGATGGATCAACAATAACAGGTAGATGTGATAATTCCTGAACAGCTAGGACAGCACTTAAATCTAATGTGTTCCTTGTATATTTTTCATAAGTGCGAATACCGCGTTCGCACAAAATAACATTTTCATTTCCACCGGCCATAATATATTCAGCAGACATCAACCATTCTTCGATAGTTGCTGATAATCCTCTTTTTAATAAGATAGGTGTCTTGCATTTGCCAAGTGCCTTAAGCAAATGGAAGTTTTGCATATTTCTAGCACCAACTTGGATGAGATCAACATATTCTTCAAATAAAGGGATTAAATCGGGACTTGGAATTTCAGTGACAACTGCCAATCCTGTTTCATCTCCAATTTTTCTTAATAATTTTAGTCCTTCAACTTCTAAACCTTGAAATGCATAAGGTGACGTTCTTGGTTTATATGCTCCCCCTCTTAAAAGATGAGCTCCTGATTTTTTCACACTTTTAGCAATGATTCTTAATTGTTCTTCTGATTCTACTGAACACGGACCAGCCATAATGACAAACCGGTCTCCACCTACCTCAATACCATTCTTTAATTTTACAATCGTATCATGCTTTTTAAAGCTTCGACTCGCTTTCTTAAATGGTGTCGAAACTCTGGTTACTTCCTTAACTCCATCAAATGCGAATAAGTCACTTGGATCAATCGTGGATGTATCTCCTATAATACCAAAAACTATAACATCATCTGTCGATGCATCCTTGATTTCTAAATTTTTCTGTTTTAAATATTCAACAATCTTCTCTAACTCCTTTTTCGTGGAGTTCTTTTTCATCTGTATAATCATTTTTCTTTACCTTCCTATATTTTAATAAAAAAATCCCCGAGAGGAACCCCAAGGATGAATGTTAGTCATTTGTTGGCTGTTCCTTTATTCGCTCAAAAAGGAATGCCTAGCAATCCTTTTGTTTAATGATATGCGTAATAATAGACAGCTTTTTTTATTTTTAACATAGAAATCACCTTTCTTTGTTTGTTTTATGGTATCACATTCTATTAAAAAAGACAATATCACGAGAAAAATATTTTTTTCCACTTTTTTTTATTTTAGGTATTGTGTTTTGCACAGTAAGGTGTTATTATAGTAGTGTGCAAGACACAGTAAGGAGGCAAAAAATGAATACGCAATTCAAAAAAGGTATTGTGGAAATGTGTATCATGAGCATTATCAAACAGAACGATATGTATGGATATGAGGTTATTGAAAAGCTTGCAACCGATATTGATGTGAATGAAAACACAGTTTATCCAATTTTAAGAAGACTAACAAGTCAGGGATTATTTGATACCTATATGGAACAAACCAATATAGGAGCTCCAAGAAAATATTATAAGATTACCAGTTTAGGTAAAGAAAAGCTAGAAGAATACGAAATAGAATGGAAATCATTCTTAAAAGGTGTATTCAAATTATTAGGAGGTATCGCAGATGAAAACTAAATATTTAGAAAAACTCAGAGATCAATTGCAAAATTTTCAAGCAAGTAAAGCTGATATTGATGAAATCTTAAGTGATTATGGTCAACTTTATGATGATGCGCTTGCTAAGGGAAAAACTGATGAAGAAATTTATCAACTTTTAGGTGAACCAAGACAAGTTGCTTATGAATTGATTGACACAATCAAGATCAAGCAACATAAGAATAAGAGAAATAAAATTATTGCTCTTATGCCATTTATCAGTGTTATTATATTTATGATTTTAGGCTTTGGATGGGATTTATGGCATCCAGGTTGGATGGTATTCTTGCTTATACCTATTACAGCAATCATCATGACTACCGATGTGAAAAATGCGATTATTGCTTTATCCCCTTTCATCACTACACTCACTTATTTACTTTTAGGGTTCAAGTATGATTTGTGGCATCCAGGTTGGTTAATCTTCTTCTTTATTCCAATGATCTCAATCATTTTGAATACGAGATTAAAAGATATGTTTGTTGCTTTATCTCCTTTTGTTGCAACCATCGCCTTTATGATTTTAGGAACATATTATGATTTATGGAATCCAGGTTGGTTGGTTTTCTTGCTAATTCCAATGATAGGTATTCTGCATACAAGAAAACTTTGGAAAATGTTTGTTTGGGAATTGTCATTTGTTGCAGCAATTGCTTTCTATCTTTACATGGGGTATGTTCAAAACAATTGGGCAACAGGTGGATTAGGATTTATTCTTCCAGTTGCAACCAGCATCATTTTTGGAGACATGAACTTTGTCTGGGATATGCCAAAAGGTCCTATGCGCAAGAAAGTTTATATTCTTCTATCATCCATAGCACTTTCAATTGCTGTATTCGTACTATTAGGTGTTCTTGCTCAAGGATGGGCATACGCTTGGCAGATTTTCTTAATCATTCCAGTAGCATCCATTATTTTATTTGACAAGTTCAGAGTTACAGCTATTATGCCATTTATTGCAGTTGTTCTATTCTTTTCCCTTGGCTATTTCTTACATATATTCCAGTGGTCATGGTTGGCATTCCTATTGATTCCAATGGCAGCCATTATTGAAAATGCATAAATAAGTCTGTTTTGTACTAAAATATAAACAGAGGCCAGTTTTAGCCTCTGTTTATCATATATTCAATCATAATTTTACAAAGTGAGGTACTCCATATCAAAACAACGGTGTTTAAAAATAAAAATTTCATGCTTCTGTTTCTTGGCCAAGTCGTATCTAATCTTGGTACTCAGATTTTTAATTTTGCGATGAGTATTTATATTTATGATATAACAAATAACAATGCAATTATTGCAGGTATTTATTTTGCACTTGGTGGAGCAATCTTCTTTATCTTGACTCCTTTTGCTGGTGCAATCATAGATAAAATTGACAAAGTCAAGGTAGTATTTATCACAGATTTTATCAGTGGGTTTGCGATTATTGCTGCAGGTGTAATTATATTTTTAGGTGTAAGTAACACCGTAGCTTTGATTGTACTATTTGCAACAACCATTATTTTAGCAATTAATGGAGCCTTGTTTAATCCTGCCATACGTGTATTACCTGCATATATATTAGATGATGAACAGCAACAACAGGCAAGTTCTTTAACTACCGGTTTGTTTGCCTTGTATTCAATCATTGGTGGTATCGTTGGTGCTTTGCTTTATAGTTATGTGAAAATTGAATTCATTTTCCTTTTTAATGGATTATCATTTATCCTATCAGGCATCAGTGAGATGTTCATTAAAGTAGTGACTAAACACAAGGATGAGATTATCATGACTGCAAAAGCAATCATTTCAGACATTGTCATTGGATTTAAATATTTAGTTAAACTTAAACCAATCTTTTATCTATTGCTGATGGCATCGGTCTTAAATTTTTTCACAACACCCGTTATTGTTAATGGTATCCCTTATTTAATTAAGGTTGAATTGGTTAAGGATCCAATCTTTATTGCCACTCTTATGTCTGCTTTTACGGTTGGAATTATAGTTATGAGCATTGTTTTAGGAATAAGAAAACAAAGTGAAAAGGCAAGTAAACTCATCATACCAGGAATGATTGGTATGGCATTTGGATTCTCATCATTCGTTATTATTCTCATATTGTTTAAATCAAATATTATTAGTTTCAATTTCTTCATTATATTTGCTTGTTTGACTTTCCTATTGACTGGAATATTCAATGGTTTACTCAATATTCCTTTTGAAGTATCCATTAAACGAAATGTTGATAAGGATATGATGGGAAGAGTATTTTCAGTAAGTTCAACACTATCAAATGGGTTGACACCCATTTCTATTGCCATAGCAGGTATTGTTATTAGTTATTTTGGTGTCATGATCTTATTTTATATTGGTGCAGTAGCAATGATTTTGACTGCAATTTATACTAGTTTAAATCCTTATATTAAACAACTATAAAGAAAAAATAATTTGTCATATAAAGAAACAGAAACTATTTCAATAGTTTCTGTTTTAAATTTATTTGATTAAATCATATTCTATCGCAGCAAATATCAATGCTGCTAA
>CAZPLF010000003.1:0-85847 GCA_964587475.1 uncultured Mariniplasma sp. | reverse complement strand
GGCATGCCGTTTAAGAAGTAAGGAGGCGTAATATGGCTAAAAAATCAAAGATTGTAAAAGAACAGAAACGTCGTGTGATTGTTGAACGCTATCGTGAAAAAGTTGCTGAACTTAAAGAAAAAGGCGACTATCATGCACTGCAATTGCTTCCAAGAAACGCTTCAGCAACACGTCTTAGAAATCGCGATGCAATAGATGGTCGCCCACGCGCTTATATGCGCAAGTTTGGCTTGTCACGTCTTAACTTTCGTGAATTGGCACACAAGGGACAAATTCCTGGTGTTACCAAAGCAAGCTGGTAATTAGGAGGAAGAACACATGGTTATGACTGATCCAATCGCGGATATGCTTACGCGTATTCGTAACGCAAATAAGATGCGTCATGTAAAAGTAGAAATGCCAGCTTCCCGTCTAAAGGCTGATATCTTATCAGTTCTAAAGAAGGAAGGGTTCATCGTAGATTTTACAACTGTAAAAGACAGTGCACAAGGCAAAATTGTAGTTACCTTAAAGTACACAACTTTAAAAGAACGTGTAATTAAAGGTTTAAAACGGATATCGAAACCAGGACTTCGTGTTTATGTACCAGTAGAAGATCTACCAAAAGTATTGAACGGTTTGGGCATTGCCTTAATCTCAACATCAAAAGGTATCTTAACTGATCGTGAAGCACGTTTAGCTCAAGTTGGCGGCGAAGTGCTCGCCTACGTATGGTAATAAGGAGGAAATTATGTCACGTATAGGAAATAAAGTGATTCAAGTTCCTGCTGGCGTTACCGTTACGGTAAGCCCAGAAAACTACGCTGTAGTTAAGGGCCCAAAAGCACAACTTGAATTCCAATTCAATCAAAGTTTAGGCATTAAAGTGGAAGGGTCTACAGTTACTGTAACTCGTCCAAACGATGAAATATTTTCAAGAAAAATCCACGGAACAACACGCGCTTTATTAGCCAATATGGTTAATGGCGTATCTGTAGGATTTAAAAAGCAATTAGAAATTCGTGGTGTTGGTTATAGAGCAGCGCTCCAAGGCAACGTCGTGAATTTAAGTTTGGGGTTTTCACACCCAATTGATCTAGAAATTCCAGCAGGAATTACAGTCACCATTCCAAAAAACACTGATGTCATCATCGAAGGTGCCGACAAACAAGCAGTCGGCGAATTTGCTGCAAAAATCAGAAGTTTTAGAAAACCTGAACCATATCTTGGAAAAGGTATTCGCTATGTTGATGAGTATGTTCCACGTAAAGCTGGGAAGACTGCTAAGTAAGGGAGGACATCACGATGATCAAAAAAATATCTAAGAATGTCTCAAGACAAAAACGTCATCTACGTATGCGCAAAATTGTCGATGGAACAACAGAACGTCCAAGACTAAATGTTTACCGTTCCAATACTGCACTTTATGTACAAGTAATTGATGATGTAAAGCAAACCACACTTATCAGTGCACGTAGCCAAGAAACAGGTCTTAAGGGATGCAATATTGCATCAGCTAAGGCATTAGGAAAATTAATTGCCGAAAAAGCACTTGCTCAGGGCGTTAAAGTAGTTGTTTTTGATCGCGGAGGATATTTATATCACGGACGCGTCAAAGCACTTGCTGAAGCAGCTCGCGAAGCAGGTCTACAATTTTAAGGAGGAAAACGAACATGGCTAGAGAAAGATTCAATCAAGAAGAACAACAAGATAATCAATTCGAAGAACGTGTTGTTGCCATTAACCGTGTAACAAAAGTCGTTAAGGGTGGTCGTCGTTTCCGTTTTGCTGCTTTAGTTGTCATCGGCAACAAACAAGGTGAAGTCGGTTTCGGTACTGGTAAAGCAGCAGAAGTTCCTGATGCAATCAAGAAAGCTGTTGAAGATGCCAAAGTAAATATTATTAAGGTTCCTATCGTAGGAGCAACCATTCCTCATGCAATCACTGGAAATTATGGAGCAGGTAAAGTATTTATGAAACCCGCTTCAGAAGGTACTGGAATTATCGCTGGTGGAGCTGTTCGCGCTGTTTTCGAATTAGCTGGTATTAACGATATTCTATCAAAATCCATTGGTTCAAGCACACCAATCAATATGGTTCGTGCAACATTTGCTGCGCTTAAAGAATTAAGAACAGCTGAACAAGTTGCTACACTTCGCGGTGTAGATGTGGCGGAGTTGGTATAATGAAAATTCAAATTACATTAAAAAGAAGTTTGATTGGTCGCAAGCCTAATCAAGTAAAAACAGCACATGCACTAGGATTAAAAAAGATTAATCAAGTTGTTGAAAAAGAGGTTAATGAAGCCATTCTTGGCATGGTTAACACCATTGGACACTTGGTTTCTGTACAAGAAGTTGAGTAGGAGGTATAACCAATGTTAAACGAATTAAGACCCGTAGAAGGTGCACGTAAAAACCGTAAACGTTTGGGTAGAGGCCCCGGTAGTGGTACAGGAAAAACCGCTGGTAAAGGTGACAAAGGTCAACTAGCTCGCTCAGGCGGTGGTCCACGCTTAGGTTTTGAAGGGGGACAACTTCCTTTCTTCCAAAGCATTCCTAAAAGAGGATTCAAAAATGTTAATCGTAAAGAATATGCTGTTGTCAATCTCGTTGATTTAAATCTATTTAATGATGGCGAAGTTGTAACTCCAGAAGTTCTAATTGCTAGAAACATTCTAAAAAAACTTAAATCAGGTGTAAAAGTACTGGCAAATGGTACATTAGAGAAAAAACTTACTGTTAAAGCAAATATTTTCTCAAAAGCTGCTGAGGCAGCTATCCTAAAAGCCGGTGGAACAGTAGAGGTGATTTAAAGTGTGGTTACGTATAAAAAGGGTTCTAAGTAACAAAACTGTAATGCTAAGATTAGCCATTACACTGCTTATTCTGTTAGTTGTTAGAATTGCTAGCCATATTACAGTCCCACTTTTTAACACACAAGCAATCGTTGATTTCATGCAAAAGAGCGGTAGCTTTGTTGCCATCCTTAATAACTTTAGTGGTCAGTCTCTTCAACGTTTCTCGATCATGTCATTAGGGATTACACCATATATCACTGCATCTATTGCTGTACAATTGTTGCAAATGGTCATTCCAACTCTTAAGGAGTGGAGCGAACAAGGTGAAACTGGTAAATTTAAAACAAATCAGTTAACACGTTATCTTGCAGTTGCACTAGCCTTTATTCAAGGTCTAGCGTTAATTATAGGTATCAGTGTTAATGGTAGTGTTTTGATTCCAAGCCTTGAAGCAGCAGCCGTTGAACAATATCGTTATTTCTTCTATATTTATATGGCATTAGTAATCACTGGTGGCTCTGCACTTGCAATTTGGTTAGCTGATATCATCACTAAAAAAGGTGTTGGTAATGGTACATCATTATTGATTGTTGCTGGGATTATGACCAGTTTGCCTACAATGTGGACAACGTTGTGGACAAAATATATTACAAACGGAACTAACGGATGGGATATTGTCTTCTTTATTATCATTCTATTATTGTATTTTGGTATTTTACTAGGCGTTGTTTATATGCAAATCTCAACACGTAAAATCCCTATTCAGTATGCGAATCGTCAAGGCAAATCTGATTCCAATATTCCAATGAAGTTAAATAGTGGTGGGGTTATTCCAGTCATCTTCGCACAAACAATTTTAAGTATTCCACTATCTATCGTTGGATTTGCTGCTAGTTCAAATACATCAACTGGCTTAGCTGGTTGGTTAAATAGCATTTTCAGTTATCGTCAGCCTATAGGATTTATCTTATACGTCTTACTAATTGTTATCTTTTCATTCTTCTATTCATTCCTGACAATTAACCCAGAAAAGATTTCAAATAACTTATCAAAATCCAATGCTTATGTTCCTGGTATAAGACCAGGGCAAGACACACAAGATTACATTGCTAAGTTGCTCTTTAAGATTACAGTCATTGGTACCGTATATCTTGTTCTCTTAGCTGTTATTCCTATCTTCACATCCATTGTATTTGGGTTCACCGGAACTGAAGCTCAAGCTATCACACTTGGTGGTACCAGCTTATTGATTATTGTTGGGGTTGCAATTGAAACGACACAACAGGTTGAAACAGACGCAAGTCAAGCAGAATACAGCGGCATCTTTAAGTAAGTGGAGGATGATGAAATGCGTATAATCATTATGGGCCCTCCCGGAGTCGGTAAGGGAACAGAAGCAGAATTATTAGTCAAGCATTATCAAATCCCTCATATTTCAACAGGTAATATCTTTAGAGAATTGTACAAGGATAGAACCACTGTTGGAAAAATAGCAAAAGAATATATCAATAGAGGCGAACTCGTACCTGATGATATCACAAATGAAATAGTTCGTCATAGACTTAATCATCATGATGTAAAAAAAGGATTTCTATTTGATGGATATCCTCGCAACATTGAACAGGCAAAAGCACTTGATGAAATGTTAGCAAAACAAGGTTGTAAGCTGGATGCAGTAATTAATATTGCAGCACCAGAAGAACTGATTACAGAGCGAATCAGTGGTCGCAGAGTATGCGAAACATGCGGTGCCGTCTATCACATTCACAACAAGAAACCTAAGCAAGAGGGCATTTGTGATAATGATGGTAATTCGTTGATTCAAAGAAATGATGATCTTGAAGAAACTGTACGTAGACGCCTTCGTATCTACAAGGATCAGACAGCCCCAGTTATTGGCTATTATGAAAAAGCAGGAGCAATCATTCATATTAATGGAACACAAACCATTAAAGAAGTAGATGCTCAAGTTATGAAAGCATTAGGTGATAAAATTGATTCAAATTAAATCACAACGTGAAATTGAGTTGATGCGTGAAGCTGGACGCATTTTAGAACAAACTAGACAAATGCTCATAGAGCATATTAAACCTGGCATTTCTACGCATCATCTCGATCAACTCGCAGAAAACTTTATTTCTCATCTTGGAGCTACTCCCTCATTCAAGGGTTATAATGGCTTTCCAGGATCCATCTGTGCTTCAATTAATGAAGTTGTTGTTCATGGTATTCCTTCAAAGAAGAAAATTCTTCAAGAAGGGGACATTATTACATTAGATTTTGGTGTCAATTATAAAGGGTATCATGCAGATTCTGCTACAACGTATCCTGTAGGTGAAATCAAGCCTGAAATTCAGCAATTGCTAGATGTGACGGAAAAGTCACTTTATGTTGGACTTGAGCAAGCTAAACCAGGAAATCGTGTTTCAGATATCTCACATGCAATTGAGTCATTTGTCAAACCTTATGGATATGGTATCGTAGAAGAATTTACCGGTCATGGTATTGGAAGAGATCTTCACGAAGAACCATTTGTACCAAATTTTGGTCAGCCTAATCAAGGACCAATCCTAAAACCAGGTATGACATTTTGTGTGGAGCCCATGATTAATTTAGGGACAAAACGCGTCAAGGTACTAACGGATAATTGGACAACCATTACAGTCGATCATAAACCAAGCGCTCATTTTGAGCAAATGATTGTGATTACGGAAACTGGATATGAAATTTTAACCAAATAAAAAAAGGAGTGAATCTATGGCAAGAGAAGATTTAATCGAAGTAGAAGCTAAAGTTATCGAAGTATTACCAAACACCAAGTTCAAAGTTGAACTTATTCAAAATGGCCATATGGTATTGGCTCATGTTTCTGGTAAAATCCGTATGAATAACATACGCATTTTACCTGGTGATAAAGTAACAGTAGAATTGTCACCATACGATCTAACACGCGGCAGAATCACATACCGCCGCAAATAAGGAGGAACGCACATGAAGGTAAGAGCGTCAGTTAAAAAAAGAAGTGAAGACGACATCATTGTAAAGAGAAAAGGTAAGATTTACGTAATTAACAAAAAAAATAAAAGACATAATCAGAGACAAGGTTAAATAGGAGGAACTATGGCAAGAATAGCAGGCGTTGACATCCCACGCGACAAACGCGTCGTGGTTTCGTTGACTTATGTATATGGCGTTGGTTTATCAACTGCCAAACAAATTTTAAAGGATGCAAACGTGAGTGAAGAAACTCGTGTTAAGGCATTAACTGAAGATGAAATGAACCGTATTCGTACTGAAATCATCAAGTACACTACTGAAGGCGATCTTCGCCGTGAAGTTACAATAAACATCAAACGTTTAATGGAAATTGGTTCATATCGCGGAATCCGTCATCGTAAAGGATTACCTGTACGTGGTCAAAACACAAGAAATAACGCACGTACAAGAAAAGGTAAACCAAAGGCGATCACTGGCAAGAAGAAGTAAGGGAGGAATAAATCATGGCTCGTAAAAAAACAACAAAGCGCAAGGCTAGAAAAAATATTCCCCTTGGTGTTGCACACATTCATACAACTTTTAATAATACAATCGTTACCATTACTGATGTTGATGGCAATGCAATCGCTTGGAGTAGCTCAGGCGCTCTAGGTATCAAGGGTAGCAGAAAATCAACACCATATGCAGCACAGATGTCAGCTGAAGCAGTTGCTAAAACAGCAATTGACAACGGTATGATCAAGGTTGAAGTAGCAGTCAAAGGACCTGGTCCAGGTCGTGAAGCAGCAATTCGTTCACTACAAGCAGCAGGATTAGAAATTACTGCAATTAGAGACGTAACACCAGTGCCACATAATGGATGCAGACCACCAAAACGTCCACGTGGATAATCTAAAGGAGGGGTAACTTGTGAAAGACTTAAAGTTTGAAAAACCAACCGCAGTTGAAGAACTATCAGTAGATGGTAACAAGGGTCGCTTTGTAATCAGACCTTTGGAACGTGGATATGGCATTACTTTAGGTAATGCATTAAGAAGAGTTTTATTGTCTTCATTACCAGGAGCAGCTATTGTAAACATTAAAATTGACGGTATTGAACATGAATTTTCTACCATGGAAGGTCTTTACGAAGACGTCATGGGAATCGTTCTCAATTTGAAAAAGGTCATCTTCTCAGTCGATTCAATAGAATCTGATTTTGAACAAAAGCTTGAACTTTATGCTGTAGGTGCAGGTAAAGTAACCGCTGCTGATTTTAATCATGTTGATGGCGTTGAAATTATCAACCCAGAACAAGTCATTGCTAATCTATCCGATGCAGGTAGACTTTCTATGGAAGTCACCATTCGTCGTGGTGTGGGTTATGTTAATGCTGAAAAGAATAAAGTATTCAGTAGAAATGAAAAGAGTGTCATTCCTATTGATTCAATTTATACGCCAGTTAGTCGCGTTTCTTATCATGTTGAAAAAACAAGAGGAGATGCAGATGAACTTACGCTAGACATTGAAACTAATGGTGCTATTCAGGCAAAAGAAGCACTTGCTTTAGCATCAAAGATGCTTATTGACTATTTGGATGTTATCGTTCAAATTAGCGAGCAAGCTGTTTCAACCGACTTTATTTTTGAACAAGAAGAAGAACCAACCAATAAGAAATTAGAAATGAAAATTGAACAACTTGATTTATCAGTACGTCTGTTTAACAGTTTAAAACGTTCAGGTATTTATACAGTTGCCCAAATCATTCGTTTAACCGAAGAAGACGTCATGAGATTTAGATCTCTTGGTAGAAAATCCTTTAAGGAATTAAAGGAAAAGCTTTCTGAACATGGTTTAGAATTCGAAAATACTTCTACTAAGGATTCAAAATTTCATTTAGACGATGAAGAGAAGGAGTAAATCATGGCTTATAGTAGATTAAGACGCAATAGCGACCAAAGAAAAGCTTTACTTCGTGATCTTGTAACAGATATTATCATTAATGAACGTATCGTTACCACAGAAGCAAAAGCTAAAGAATTGAGAAAATTAGCTGATAAAATGGTTACTTTAGCAAAAGACGGTTCTTTAAGTGCAAGAAGACAAGCTGCTGAAACTGTACGTTTTGAAGAAGTAAAAGAAGGACAAAACGCACTTCAAAAATTGTTTTCAGATCTTGGACCACGCTATAAAGAAAGAAACGGCGGCTATACAAGAATCATTAAAACAGTGCCAAGACGTGGCGATGCTGCGCCAATGGCTATCATTGAATTTGTTTAATTAGTAAATTATTGCACAAACCATAGGTATATGACATTTGTCTATACCTTTTTTTGTTTATATACTTAAAATTCGACTAAAGACAATCAAAAAACATCAATTCTATTACCTTGAACTGATTGTCCTTGTTATTCATATCAAATCATATTAAAATAGATATGCACATTGAATTTGGAAAAGAGGATCATATGAAAAAATTACTCAGTTTAGTTGGTATTTTTTTAATTGCCATCACACTAGTTTTATGCAATAGGACCATAACACCTACACATACTGTCAATGAAGTTATGAATGCACTTGAAATCGGATATATGCAAGATGATTCAGTAGGTCATGTTACTCAAAATATCACACTACCTACAATATCTGAACTAGAACGTTCAGCTAAAATATCATGGGAAAGCGATAAACCCTCTGTATTAAGTAATACAGGTATCGTCAGTAGACAGATAGAAGATACCAATGTTACTTTGATTGTTTCTGTTACTTTGGGATCAAATAGCTCACAAAAGTTATTTGATCTAAAGGTCATAGGAACAATTCTATTAGTTAATTATAGTGTTGAAATTTATTTAGAAAATTTAGACGACGAAGCATACACTTTGGACTCAACTGAATATTATGCTGAAGAGGTTGGATCAATAGTTCATATCGATACTATTAAAACAGGATTTATATTAAACAATGAATTCAGCACCGTAGCAGATATTATTCTATCTGAAACGGATATTGTTTTCAAAGCTTATTATGATCGAATAGACTATACTGTTGATTTTTATGACGGAGGTAATTTTCTTTCATCTTATACATTGAAGTACCAAAATATAGTAACAAGTATTAGTGAACCAACTAAAGATGAATACGCATTTTTAGGGTGGTCAACTTCTCCTATTAGTGAAACTTATTATTCATTTGATCAACCTATTTCAGAAAACATAACTTTATATGCACAGTGGGAATATTCTAGTATTTATACGTATGAAGGATATTATGAAGGTGCAGATGGATTAACCGAAACATCACTTGAAGCATTTCTAAGAACCCGTGTTACTACTGGATTTGTTGGTATCAGTTATGGTGATGCAAGATACATATTGGATAAAACAGACCAAGATCCAAACAATAGCAACAATGTAATCGTTGTATATTTAGGCGAATCAGTTCCTGGTGCATGGTATTGCCCTACAACAAACGACTGTAATTGGAACAGAGAACATGTTTGGCCACAATCCTTACTAGGAGTCAGTGTTTCTAATTCATATATTGGAGTAGGGTCAGATTTACATAATCTTAAACCTGCTGATTCTGGTGAAAATTCTTCAAGAAGCAACGACTACTTCGATGAAACTGGTGTGAGTGGAAGTTATGAACCTAGAGATGAAGTCAAAGGTGATATCGCACGTATCTTATTCTACATGACAATCATGTATGACTATTTGGATCTCGTTAATAGTACAAATCCAAGCTTGTACCAAATGTCAATGCTTAATACTTTGTTAAAATGGCATCTGCAAGACCCTGTTGACAGTTTTGAACAGCATAGAAATGATGTAATTTATAGTTATCAAAACAATAGAAATCCATTTATTGATCATCCGGAATTTGTGAAAAAACTTTGGGTACCTATCAAAGTATCCTACAACAGTTCAATATTCTTGGATCTTCAAACAAATTCATATTTGATTATGACAAATATCGTATCCGATATTCAAATAATTACCAAAAAGCATTATTAGAGAAAAAATAAAAGGCCACATGGCCTTTTATTATGAGTATTCAGCATCTATTATCTTTTTCTTACCTCTTAAATCTACATAGAAATTAGCCACCGTCATTTTTACATAAGGTATTAAGAAGAAAAGTCCAATACCAAATGTAAATGCGCAAAGAATGAGCCATCCAAGAAAACTGAAATACAAGAAAAACAATCTTGCTTTATTGCCGTGCATCATCTCTTTACTTTTGTCAATAGCTGCCATAGCATCGATGTCTGGATGTTCAGCAATGATATATGGCGTCATACTATAAGACAATGCTTTGATAATTCCAGGAATGATAAGAAGCAAAGACCATAGAAAAATAAATATCATAACTAAAATGTTTGAAACAATAGAAGTTGCAAGACTATTCTTGAATCCCTGAATTAGCAATTCGAAGTCATCACCCTTATTATTGGTTTCTACCATATCAAGTAGATAATATGACAATCCAACTGTTAATGGTCCAACGATTATCAATCCAATAATGAGTGGATAACTAGCACCACTTATTGCTGTAACAATCAATGTAACTACAAATACCATCCAATAACGATCTTTCAACTGACTTCGAGCCATAGATCTTAATTCATAATTGCTCATTTTACCCTCCACATGTTTATTTCTTAAGCATATTATAGCATAATTAAAGGTTAACAATAGTCTATTCAATGGTAAAATAAGCACATATATAACAATTCAGAATCGAATAAAGGAGACTACCATGTTAGAAATTAAAGATGTATCAAAGAGCTATGATGGCATCAAACAAGCATGTGATCATGTGAGTTTAACGATTGAAAAGGGTGATTTGTATGGATTTATTGGCCATAATGGTGCAGGGAAAACCACATTGCTAAAATCTATTGCAGGAATTATCAGTTTTGAATCTGGTGATATTACTTTTGAGGGCTTCTCAATTAAAAAAAACGCACTAGAAGTCAAAAAAATGATAGCTTACATTCCTGATAATCCAGATGTTTATGAATCACTGACTGGTATTCAATACTTAGAATTCATTGCGGATGTATTCAAAATAGATACAGATCAAAGAGCAAGGGAAATTGATAAGTATGCCACTATGTTTGAAATTTTGGATGTATTAAACAATCCAATATCTTCCTATTCTCATGGGATGAAGCAAAAACTTGTTATCATCAGTGCACTTATCCACAAACCGAAATTACTTTTGCTAGATGAACCATTTGTAGGGTTAGATCCTAAGGCTAGTTTTTTACTCAAGGAAGTATTCCAAGACATGTGTAAGCAAGGTGTTTCTATTTTCTTTTCTACACACGTTCTTGAAGTCGTAGAAAAATTATGCAATAAAGTTGCTATTATCAAACAAGGGAAAATTGTAGCACAAGGTATGACACAAGATATTATCATGAATAAGTCGCTTGAAAATATATTTATGGAAATTGCAAGTGAATCATGATGTATAAGCAATTAACAAAGCTTCTATTAAAAGAGAATTTTTCAATTAAGCGACTTTTGGGATTTGATTTTAAAAAATCAAAAACCAAGGGAATTCTCATCGGAGTAGCCCTTGTTTACGGACTGGTAGCATTTTTTGGCGCTTTTGGTTATATGTTTTTTGATCTTGGAAAGATTCTAAATGACATGGGTCAGGAAAAGATGCTACTTAGCTTTTTAACCATTTATTCGATTGGTCTTTCAATCATGCTTGTCTTATTAAGAGCAAGCGGGTATTTATTTTATTACAAAGATTACGATATTCTTTCACCACTTCCTATACATCCCAGAACAATATTTCTATCAAAAATAACCGTTTTATTGTTGATGCTATATGTCTCATCATTCATTTTCACTTTACCCATAACGTTCTCCTATTTTTACTGGACAGGGTTCACTGTTCTTGGAGTACTATTCTATATCATTGGATTTATCTGTTTGCCTCTAGTTCCTGTGATCGTGATCTCCATGGTATCATTGCTGATTGCGATGGCTACTTCTAGATTAAGACATAGCAAATTAATCAGTATCATTATTTTATTTGCAGCAACCATCGGTATATTTGCTGTTTCATTTTCAGTCAACGAAGTTGAAACTAATCCTTTAACGGGGCAGATGGATTTATTTGCTGGAATAAGCAATGCATATCCTCCCTTTTTGTGGTTCATCAACGCAGTCCATGAGCAAAACATAGTTGACTTATTGCTTCTAGTCGGTACGCACATTGCCGCCTTTGCCCTGTTTATTATACTTATTCAAGGTCTTGTTCAAAAAACAAATCAAAGAGGCATTCGTTCTAATATTAGAAAAAACAACAAGGAAATCAAATATCAATCAAAACCCGTTGTACAGGCACTTATTCAAAAAGAGTTCAAAAAATTCTTCAATTCCATCATTTATGCACTAAATTCGGGAATAGGTGTTGTTATATTGCTGGTCATGTCAATTGCAAGTTTATTTTATCGAAGTGAAATTGAGGATATTCTAGCACAAATGATTGGCAGCGGAGTTAACGGATTAGGTATTGAAATCCTGATTTTAGCTGTTATAAGTTTTTGTATTAGTATGACAATGACACCTGCCATTAGTTTATCCTTAGAAGGTAAGAACTTTTGGATCCTCAAGAGTCTTCCAATCAAAGCCGAGACGATTGTGTTCTCCAAAATTCTATTCAATCTCATTCTTTGTGTACCCATTGCCATCATCAGTATCTTCATGTTTGGTATCTCAATAGGGTTTTCTGCAGTCAATCAATTATTATTAATTGGTTTGGTCATCGTTTTTGCAATCTTAATTTCAACCTTTGATGCAATTGTTAATCTCTACGTTCCTAAATTTGATTTTGTTAATGAAACTGAAGTGGTTAAACAAAGTGCTGGTGCCATATTGGGCATATTTGGGGGTTTCTCATTTATTGCAATCAATGGAGTATTCTATTATTTTATGATGGATATTACTTCATTTTCAATCATCATATTATTAATGATAGTTATTAATATGCTAATAACTGCCCCATTAGTTTATTTTGTAAAGACAAAATCACAATATTTATTTAATAAAATGAAAGCATAAATAATTAGCATAGGAGACAAATATGATCAAAGCAGTTATTTTTGATTTAGATGGCGTTATCGTAAGTACAGATGAGTTTCATTTCAAAGCATGGAAATATATGGCAACAAAAGAAGGCATCGATTTTGATCGAAAGGTTAACAACCGATTAAGAGGTGTTTCCAGGATGGAATCACTTAACATCATTTTAGAAAAAGCAAGTAAAAAATATACAGAAGAAGAAAAAATCAAACTAGCTCAAACTAAAAATGATGTCTATGTAAACTCATTATTAGAAATTGATGAAACCCAAATTCTTCCGGGTGTTTTAGCAGTGATTGAAGCATTGAAGAAACATCATATAAAAATAGCAATAGGTTCTTCTAGTAGAAATGCTAAAGTCATTTTAAAACGCATCAAATTATTTGATACATTTGATGCCATTGCAGATGGAACCGATATAAAAAATAGCAAACCAGCACCTGATGTTTTTCTTGTTGCTGCCAATAAACTTGGCATTAATCCAAAGGATTGCCTTGTAGTTGAGGATGCTGAGGCTGGCATTGAAGCTGCCAAAAGAGCTGGTATGTTTGCATTTGCAGTTGGGGATGCAACAAAATCTGAAGTAGCTGATTATAAAGCTGAAGATATTAATGAACTTCTAGATGTTGTTTTGGTTAACGAATAATTTAAAATAGCACATAGTGCTATTTTATTTCTTGTTATATTCTATAAAAACGGTTATAATTAACCATAAAGAAAGAAGGCTAGTCATGACAAAATTCAATGATTATAAGTATGAAAGACCAGATTTAGAAAAAGTTAAAAAAGAATTGGAAGAACAAATAGCGCTCATCGGCGAAGGTAAGAATTTAGAAACAGAAATTCAAGCTGTCTATAAAATATTTGAAATTAACGACAAGACAGAAAGTAAAAGTACACTTGTTTCGGTTCGCAACAGTCTCAATACAACTGATGAATTCTATGAAAAAGAACAAGAATTTTTTGATGAAAACGGACCACATTTACAACAATTTCAACATCAATTTATTGAAAAACTATTAGCATCTGCAAATAGAAAAGGTTTAGAAGAAGAATTCGGTTCACTGATGTTTCTTAGAAATGAATTAGCTATGAAAACATTTAAACCTGAGATCATTCCAGATTTACAACTAGAAAATAAGCTTTCAACTGAATATGATAAATTGATTGCTTCAGCTAAAATTGAATTTCAAGGTGGCACGTATAATATTAGTCAAATGGCACCTTTCATTCAAGATAAAGATAGAGAAGTTCGTCACCAAGCACAACTTACCGTTTCTAAATTCTATGCAGAAAATGAAAAGCAATTTGATCGTATTTATGACGATATGGTCAAAGTTCGTCATAAGATTGCCAAAAAATTAGGTTATGAAAATTTTGTGCAACTCGGATATGATCGTTTCGGCAGAACAGATTATACAGCAGCCGATGTTAAAACTTATAGAGATCAAGTTTTTGAAGATATTGTTCCGCTTGTGACTAGTCTTACAGAACGAAAGGCAAAACGATTGGGTATAGAAAATCCTAAATCATATGATTTAGCATTATCCTTTCTTTCAGGTAATCCTACACCCAAAGGAAATCGTGCTTGGCAGGTTGAAAGAGCAAAGAAGATGTACGATGAAATGTCGCCTCAAACTTCTGAATTTTTCAATTTCATGCTTGATCGTGAATTATTAGAACTTGATAGCAAACCAGGAAAACAAGGTGGTGGATATTGCACATATATTCCTGAATACCGTTCTCCATTCATTTTTGCTAATTTCAATGGTACATCGCACGATGTCGATGTTTTAACACATGAAGCAGGGCATGCTTTTCAAGTATATCAAAGCCGTGATTTAGTAGCTGAATATCGTTGGCCAACAATGGAAGCTGCAGAAATTCATTCAATGAGCATGGAATTTTTGGCTTGGCCATGGATCGATCAGTTCTTTCTAGAAGATACTCCAAAGTATAAATATAATCATTTAGCAGGCGCTGTTTCATTTCTTCCGTATGGTGTTTTAGTTGATGAATTTCAGCATCATATTTATGAAAAGCCTGAAATGACCCCCGAAGAAAGAAAATTAACATGGAGAAAACTTGAAAAGAAATATATGCCATTTAAGGATTATGGCGATGATGATTTTTTAGAAAAGGGAACATTCTGGTTTAAACAGGGACATATTTTTGGTTCTCCATTCTATTATATTGACTATACGCTTGCTCAAGTTTGCGCTTTTCAATACTGGATCAAACATCAAGAAAATCGGAAAGAAGCATTGGATAGTTACTTATCTTTATGCCGTTTAGGGGGCTCAAAGAGTTTCTTGGGTTTACTTGATTCGGCACATTTATTAAACCCATTTAAAAAAGGCACTGTGAGTCAAATAGTGAAACCTATCAAAGCATATCTTGATGCAATTGATGATACAAAGTTATAATCGATCCTAAACTTACAAATAAGAAAAAGCCCTGTTAATCTCTTAACTAGGCTTTTTTTGACTTATTTTTTAAATATAAATAAATTGAATCTGCTACTTGCATTCCATCATATACTGACTTTGAAATTTGCAATTTTCCACCAATAATATCACCAGCTGCAAACAATCCTTCAATATTGGTTTGGTAGTTTTTATCAACTGCTATATTGTTTTTTTCAACAATCACTCCAAGTTGAGAAGCAAAGTCTATAGAGCTTGGAACACCCACCGCTATGAAAACACCATCTACGGCATATTCACCTTTATCAGTTATGATATGTGAAATTTTATCTTCACCTTTAAATGATAGTATATGATCCATTACCACTGGATTTTGAACTTTGTGTTCTAATGCATTTCCTTGAGCAAAAACTGTTACATCATTAGAAATTCTATTTAGATACTCTAGTTCGTGCTGCATGTAAGCACCACAGCCTATAATTGCCAATTTCTTTCTTCTGTAAAAATAACCATCACAAGTGGCACACATGCTAATACCTTTTCCGCGAAATTTATCGAATCCAGGAATATTAACCGTCTGTCTTGTTTTTCCGGTTGCTAATAATACACTTTCTGCTTCATAGGTATGATGTTTGGTTTTCAAAACAAAACCAGATTCACTTTGCTGTAAAGAAATTACAGAATCGGTTATGATTTGAATACCTAGTCTTTTTGCTTGATTGACACCTTGTTGAATTAACTTCTTTCCTTCAATAGGCTCGTTTAAACCATAATAGTTTTCAACTAAATCAGAATAATCATTTAGTGCGCCTAAATCTTTTCCTATGACCAAAGGCTCGATACCAGCTCTTTTAAGATAAATGGCTGCAGTTACACCTGCAGGACCATATCCGATGATAACGACTTTTTTCATACTTCTAATAATTTTCTTAGAGTAGCTTTCGATTGTACACCTATGATGGATTGATGAACTTTACCATTTTTAAAAACGACAATCGTAGGAATACTCATAATTCCAAATTGATCAGCAATTTCATATTCTGCATCAACATCAAGTTTACCAACTTTTGCTAAACCGCCAACTTCTTTATCAAGTTCTTCGAGAATCGGGACAAGTCTAAGACAAGGACTACACCATGTTGCCCAAAAATCAACAAGCACAGGTATATCACTTTTCAATACTTCTTTATCAAAATTTTCTGTTGTTAATTGTAATACCATTTTATTCCACCTCATTTATGTTCAGTACCATTATAAAGAATTAATGAACAAAACGCCAATTATTTACATATCATAATAGAATTATGCCCTATAATTGTTGTTAAATAACTGTTTTCCATCTATGCAAAGTGAAAACCCTAAAATTGAGTACTGTAATCTTTATAATATTTCCTATACATGATATAATGTTAAGGTACGAAATGCAGGTGAATTTCATGATTAAAGTAAGCGATTTAAGCTTTTCATATAACAATGTTGATGAAGCATTGAAGCATGTTGATTTAGAGATATCCAAAGGTTCTTGGGTGTCTATTTTAGGGCATAATGGATCCGGGAAATCAACTTTATCAAAACTTCTTGTGGGATTGCTATCTCCATCCAGTGGAGAGATCTATATTGATGGTATGAAGTTAGATGAAGCTCATATTGCACAAATTAGAAAGAAAATAGGAATTGTTTTTCAAAACCCAGATAATCAATTTGTTGGAGTCACTGTAAAACATGATATTGCTTTTGGCTTAGAAAACCAGTGTATTCCTTATAACGAAATGGTTGAAAAAATACACCATTACGCATCACTAGTTGGAATGGAAGAACTTTTAAGTAAGGAACCACATCAACTATCTGGAGGACAAAAACAACGCGTAGCTATTGCAGGTGCACTTGCTATGGAGCAAGATATCATGATTCTTGACGAAGCCACATCTATGCTCGATCCAGAAGGCACTCAAGAAATCATCACCCTCATCAAACTTTTAAATAAAGATTTAAATAAAACAATTATTACAATTACACATGAATTATCGTTTGCTGCCCAAAGTGATTATCTAATTGTCCTTAAGGACGGTGAAGTCATTTTACAAGGAACACCAAAAGAAGTGTTTAATCAGGAAGATTTACTCAAATCATCTAATCTTGAATTACCTTTTGGATTAAGTCTTTATAATGAAGTAGCAAAAGATCATACTATAGACCACAAAGTTTTGGAGGCATTATGGGCATTCAATTCAAAGACGTAAGTTATGCATATAAAGGCCTAAAAGTAAATTATGATGCCATTCGCCATATTAACTTGAACATCAAGGACAAGGGAGAATTGATTGCTATTGTCGGTCAAACCGGTTCAGGTAAATCAACACTTGTTCAACATATGAATGCATTATTACTTCCAAGTAGTGGGAATGTTGTCGTTTTTGGACAAAACCTTCCACCAAAGAAGAAAGAAAAGATCAATTATCTTCGCCAGAAAGTAGGTCTTGTTTTTCAATTTCCAGAATATCAATTATTTGAAGAGACCATTTTAAAAGACATTATGTTTGGACCGAAAAACTTTAAGTCAACAGAAGCTGAAGCAATGATCATGGCGAAAAAGGCTGCACAAATCGTTGGGATCGATGAATCCCTTTACGAACAATCACCATTTAGAATTTCTGGTGGTCAAATGCGTAGAGTAGCGATAGCTGGCATTTTGGCCATGGAACCAGAAATACTCGTTTTAGATGAACCAACAAGAGGGTTAGATCCTCGAGGAAGAAATGACCTCATGGCAATCTTTAAAGAGCTTCACGAAAAAGATAATAAAACGATTATTTTAATATCTCATGATATGGATTTAGTATCTGAATATGCAAAAAGAGTGATTGTTCTAGATGATGGAATTCTTGTTTTTGATGGAACGAAAGAAGATCTTTTTGAGCATCCTGATTTTGAGTCTTTTCACTTGGATTTACCAACACCACTTAAGATTCTTAAATATTTGGAAAAAGAAGTTGGAATTCCATATCAACCTAAATATGATTTTGACAGTCTCCTTAATTACTTAAAGGAGGTTGCTCATGAATAATATCACAATAGGACAATTTATTCCTGGAAACTCCTGGTTGCATAAATTAGATCCAAGAATCAAGATTCTAAGCTTAGTGATTCTATTGGTAGGCACTTTCATGATTCCTATCTCTGTCAACCCAATTCCACTGATTACCATGTCACTTATTTTTGTTGGTATCATGGTTTTGACAGCCTCATCTGGAATACCGATGAGAAAAGTATTAAATGGGCTTAGACCAATTGTTTTCCTTTTGACTTTTACATTTTTTATCCAACTGTTTTACGTTAAAACAGGAACTTTAGTTACAGATCCAATCGTCATGTATATATCCTTAACCAGTATAGCTGGTATTATCATTTGGCTGATTTTCTATAACTGGTCGAAAAAATACATTAAAACACGTATTCTCTATTTTTTCATTACTGCTTTTATGGTTTTCTTTATTCAAGCCATGTTACCTTATGTGAGTTTTACAAGTTACACCCTTTACATCTACGATGAAGGCTTAATTAGAGCTGGCTTCATTTTCATCCGTATAACTAATGTCATTATCATGACTTCTCTATTAACGTTTACAACCATGACCACTGATTTGAATTATGGTATCGAATCACTACTTAAGCCATTAAAAGTCATCAAAGTACCAGTCGATGTAATCGCAATGATGCTCTCATTGACATTAAGATATATTCCAACTCTTTTAGGAGAAACAGAAAAAATCATGAAAGCTCAAGCATCTCGAGGTGTTGATTTTAAAGAAAGTAAATTCAAAGATAAGGTTGTTCAAATCATTTCGCTGTTAATACCAGTTTTTGTCATCTCCTTTAAACGCGCTGAAGATTTAGGCAATGCCATGGAAGTAAGAGGATACGTTATTGGAGCCAAGCGTACAAGAATCGATGAATATCACATCGGATTTGTCGATATTTTCAGTTTAATCATTTCATGTGTTATTTTAGGATTAATCATTTATTCTAAGGTGATTTCATGAGATATATGGCAATCGTAAGTTATGATGGTTCTATTTATCATGGATTTCAAAAACAAAACAATGGTTTAGGCATTCAGGAAGTGATTGAAAAGGCTTTTCTATTTATGACACAAACTGAAATTAAAATCCATAGTGCCGGAAGAACCGACAAAGGAGTTCATGCCATTGGTCAAGCCTTTCATTTTGATAGCAATCTTAATCTAGAGCTAGCAGATTGGTTACGAGTTAATGATCGATTGCCCTTAGACATAAGAATTAAAAGGATCAAAAAAGTTAAACCAGATTTTCATGCAAGACATAGCGCGAAATCCAAAATTTATAAATATGTGATAGCAAAAAATCCTAGCACAGTATTTTCAAAAAACTATGAAGTTTACATTAAAAACTTAAACATTGAACCAATGAAAAATGCAATGAATGATTTTGTTGGAACACATGATTTCAAAGGTTTTTCGCAATTTGTCAAAGATAAACCAACAATCAAGACAATATATCATATAACCATGAGAGAAACTAAAAAAACATATACTTTCATCTTTCATGGAAATAGCTTTTTAAAATATATGGTCCGTTCAATGATGGGGACACTAATCCAAATCGGTTTAGGAAAAAAGGAACCATCCGTCATAAATGAAATTTTTGAAACAAATGACCGATCACTTGCTGGGAAAACAGCAGAGGCAAGAGGATTATTTTTGGTCAAAATCTTCTATTAACATGCTATAATTGATACAAGAGGAGAGATCAAATGTTTATCACTTTTGAAGGTGGCGAAGGCACCGGGAAAACAACATTAATCAAAGATATCGCTGATATGCTCAAACTGGATCATGATGTTGTTACATCAAGAGAACCTGGTGGGAGTATGATTGCTGAGGCAATCAGAGATGTCATTTTAAACCCCAAATACAAAGGGGTTACGCCTTATACGGAGGCTCTTCTTTTAGCTGCAGCAAGAGCACAACATTTGGATGAAATTATATTGCCAGCACTGCGTGATCATAAAATTGTTTTATGTGATCGCTATCTAGATAGCTCACTTGCCTATCAGGCATTCGCAAGAGACTTAGGCTTTGATTTTGTATTAAATATCAACCAATATGCGACATATCATATGCCAGATTTAACATTTTATATTGATTTAGATCCTGTTGTGGGTATGGCTAGAATTTCAAATAGAGATAAATATGACCGTCTAGACCAAGAAACCGTCGTTTTTCATCAACACGTTAGAGAAGGTTATTTAAAGATTGCAACTATGTATCCAAAACGGATAGTGATTATTGATGGAACTCAAACAATTGAAGAAATTAAGCATCAGATTATAACTAAAATCAGAGAAAGCCTATGAAAAGAGCATTTTATTTTTTTAAACAAACGATTCAAAAGAACAGACTTGCTCACCTCTATTTGATCAGTGGTCCAAAAGGGAGCGGTAAAGCACAATTGGTCGACGAAGTTGCCTTTTTGATTTTAAGTCAGAATCGTGAAGATACGACACATCTTCAACAACAAATCACCGAACGCAAAATCGCAAATATGATGGTTGTTGAACCTGATGGATTATCAATAAAAAAAGAGCAGATTTTAGATCTTCAAAAGGAGTTTTCTAAAACGGCACTTGTACGCGGGCCTCGTATTTATGTGATAAAAAATATTGAAAAGATTGGTATTGGAGCAGCAAACAGCCTACTAAAATTCATGGAAGAACCACTCAGTCATAATGTTTATGGGTTCTTATTGACTGATAATTATGAAGATGTAATTAGAACCATCATTTCCAGAAGTCAGGTTCTGCATTTAAAGAGTATTGATGAAAAAGATTTGGAATTGGAATTGCTCAATCAAAATATCGATGAAAGAATTGCAGTACTCGTTCCTTACTTAACAAAAAATATTGACGAAGCCATATTATTTGCCGAAAATCCTAATTTTTTGGAATTAGTGAATTTTATTGAAGAACTCGTGATGCATTGGTCTGATAAAGATTTATCATTCCCCCTTTATTTTGCACAAAAGGGACGATTTTTAATTCAAGACAGAGACTTCTTTATGAACTTCCTTGAGCTGATCCTTCTATATTTCTTGGATTTGATTCATTATAAAGCGCATCAAGAGATTACATATCGGTTTTTAAGAGAACAAATTCAACTGCAAAGTGATTTGTTACAAATCAAAGATATTAATATATTTATCGAAAAGATTCAAACAATATTAGAACAACAGTCTTATAATATTAATCTCGAGCTCGCGCTCGATCAATTATCATACACGTTGGAAAAGATGAGGTGAGAAAGTGAAAGTTGCTTTAGTACAATTCAAAGAAGCAGGTAAAAAATATTATTTCTCCTATGGAGATTTAAATATAGAACTTAATGATTTTGTTGTTGTTGAGACAACAAGAGGTATTGAAATTGGCAAGGTTTACTTATTTAAAGAGATTGAAGAAACAGATTTGATTAGTGAATTGAAACCAATTATCAGAAAAGCTAATGAAGGCGATATCAAAGAAGACGAGTACAACCAAACTTTGGAGTTTGGTGTTGTTGAAAAATCTAAGGTTTTAGCTGTTCAAAATGAACTCGAAATCAAGGTATTAGGCGCTGAATATACACTCGACCGTAAAAGATTATTAATCTATTTCGAGTCAGAAACACGCGTTGATTTTAGAAATTTGGTCAGAGACTTAAGTGAAATCTATCATACACGTATAGAGTTAAGACAAATCGGCCCAAGAGATGCTGCCAAGATGATTGGTGGTATTGGTCCATGTGGGCTTATTTTATGTTGCGCAACATTCATAGGTGAATTTGACACAGTTTCAATCAAAATGGCAAAAAATCAAAGTATTGCTTTAAATCCACAAAAGATTTCAGGCGTTTGCGGCAAGCTCTTATGTTGCATCAAATATGAAGATGATGTATATACCGAATTAAAGAAGATATTACCAGATGTCAACGAAAAAGTTGAAACCGAAAAAGGGTTAGCTAATGTTATTGACCTCAATATCATCGGACAAAAAGTCAAAGTGAAATATCCTGATGGAGAAGGCATCGAATGGCTTCCGCTTTCAGAAATCAAACGAAGTGAATAATGCTTAGAACAGTCCTTGGTACAGATCTTTGGATCGAACAAAATTCAAGACAAGCTTTTAACTTGGATACTATTTTACTAGCAGATTTCATTAAGGTTCCTGCACGCTCAAAAACACTATATGATTTTGGTACTGGTGCCGGGGCTCTTATGCTTTATATGAGCAAAAAAACAAAAGCAAAAATAACCGGTATAGAAGTTCAAGAAAACAGATATAAACAAGCTGTTCACAATATAGAACTCAATCATCTTGAAAATCAATTATCGTGTCTACATCAAGATATCAGAGCACTTGAAACAAAGGATATTGATGTCATCATCAGCAATCCTCCATTTTTCAAGGTGAATGAGCATAGCTACGTCAATGATAATGAAGATGATACGATAGCCAGACATGAAATCATGCTATCGCTTAAAGAATTAGTTGAATCTGTAGCAAAATGTTTAAAATTTGGTGGGCATTTCTTTATGATTCATCGACCTGATCGATTTGCTGAAATTGTTGATGTACTTAATGCAAATCAGCTAGAGATTAAAAGGATTAGATTCGTACATCCTTATCTGAATGCTAATCCCAATCATGTATTATTAGAAGCAATCAAGAATGGTCAACCAGGAATGAAAGTGGAACCACCTTTGGTCTTATATTATGAAAAACATATACTAACCAAAGAATTAGTAGATATTTATGGAGGGAAAACCTATGTTACTAAGCATACTCAATCGAAAAGAAAAACTAAAGTTTCTTGATTTAGCCATGCGTATGGTATCTGTTGATGGGTCACCAACCGAGATCGAACAAAGATTACTCAATATGATGCTTGCTGAAGTTGGTGACAACATTGTAGCTGAATATCATTTTTCTTTGAGTAAAAACTTAAAACAAACCACGGACTATTTTATTTCCTCATCGGCGAAAGTTAAAAATATTGTTTATCTAAATTTAGTTAAAGTAGCGATGTCAGATGATTTTTATAACACTGATGAACACGATTTTCTTGAGGAACTTAGACAAAAGTTGGGTATTGATGAAACCAAGAAAAAACAGTTAATGCGCCTTGTTTATTTAGAAAGAGACCTAAGAGAACGCGCAAAGAGAGTAGTCGGCCACTAATGCAAAAAAGCTTTAAGGATCCCAAACCTACCCTTTATGTTGTATCAACACCCATTGGGAATTTAAAGGATATATCATACCGTGCAATTGAAATACTCAACGAAGTTGATGTTATTTTAGCTGAAGATACGAGAACATCATCCGTTCTACTGAATCATTATCAGATAAAAAAACAGATGATAAGTTATCATGAATTCAATAAAAGCGAAAAAGAATCCCAAGTCATTCATCTTTTGGATGAAGGAAAACAAATTGCACTCATCAGCGACGCAGGAACTCCTGGCATCAATGATCCGGGTTATGAAATCATCAAGAAAGTCATTGAATCTGGATATCACGTGGTTTCAATTCCTGGTGCAAGCGCATTGCTTGCTGCATTAGTCACTTCAGGATTGATTATTCAGCCCTTTACTTTTTTAGGGTTTCTTCCAAGAAAACAAGCAGAAATGAAAAAGATTCTATTAAGCTTTATTAATCGAAAAGAAACACTTGTTATCTATGAATCCCCACTTCGTATAGGTAAAACCTTGCAGATTATATTTTCAAGTCTTGGTGAAAGAAATATTGCTTTAGCAAGAGAACTCACAAAAACTTTTGAAACGATCATTAGAACAACTTTGAGTCAAGCTCTAGAAATCGAGCATAACACAAAAGGCGAGTATGTCATTGTAATCGAAGGAAATAACAATGTTCAAAAAGACTTCAAAGAAACAATCATAGAGCATGTTTTAAGATTGATTCAATCAGGCATAACTGAAAAGGACGCTATGAAACAGGTAGCGGTTGAACGAGAAATTCCTAAAAGTGAAGTTTATCAAGCATTTAAAATTGACAATAAAAATACTTGATTTTTAATTGAAATCATATATAATAAGATTATTATAGGCAATGAGAAAAAGAGTAGTTGGGTGAAAGTGTCTAGAGAGTTCGTGGTTGGTGCAAACGAATCCTTCATCTGATGAACATGGTTTTCGAGCCTTTTGGTCGATAGGTAGATCAAAACGTTTGTCCGCGTTAAGGATTTTGAGTGCTAGCAATGCTAGAACTAAGGTGGTACCGCGAAATTTTCGTCCTTAGATTTTTTTAAGGGCGATTTTATATTTTTATGGAGGTTATGAAAATGAACAAAACCTATTATTTAACAACCGCAATTGCATATGCATCAGCAATTCCTCATATTGGAAATGTCTATGAGGCTATTTTAGCTGATGCCATTGTCAGATTTAAAAGACTCGACGGCTATGACGTCTTTTTTCAGACTGGAACAGATGAACATGGCCAAAAAATAGAGAGTAAAGCCCAAGCTAATGAGCTTTCACCAAAAACATATGTTGATTATATCTCATCAGAGATTAAACGCATTTATAAAAAGGTTGATGTCAGATATGACCAGTTCGTTAGAACAACTGATGAAAGACACATTAAATCTGTTCAAGTAATTTTTAAGAAATTATATGATCAAGGTGATATCTATTTAGGCGAATACGAAGGATGGTATTCAATTGCTGATGAAGCTTTCATCCTGGAAAAAGACATCGTCGATGGCAAAGCACCTAGCGGAGATATACCTGTATGGACAAAAGAAGCTGCATATTTCTTAAAGCTTGCACCATATCAAGAAAGGCTACTTAAGCACCTTGAAGATCATCCAGAATTCATCGAACCAGAGTCTAGAAGAAATGAAATGATTCAAAATTTCTTAAAAGAACCACTCCCAGATCTGTCCGTATCTAGAACATCATTCACATGGGGTATTCCCGTAGAATTTGATGAAGGGCATATCGTTTATGTTTGGATTGATGCACTAAGCAATTATATTACCGGATTAAATTACAACCCAGATGAACCAAATTCAAAAGAATTCAATAAATATTGGCCTGCAGATGTTCATCTGATTGGCAAAGATATCCTAAGATTTCATACGATTTACTGGCCAATCATCTTGATGGCTTTAGGATTAGAATTACCTAAACAGGTTTTTGGTCATCCTTGGATATTGGTCAATAAAGGGAAAATGAGTAAATCGGTTGGCAATGTAATGTATACCGACGATTTAGTGCGTTACTTTGGAGTAGACACCATTAGATACTATGTGCTTCATGAAATTCCATTTGCCCAAGATGGTAACATTACTTTTGAGCTTATTATTGAAAGAAACAACAGCGATTTGGCAAATACTATCGGTAATCTTGTCAATAGAACCATCGGTATGGCACATAAATATCGCGAAGGCGTAATTAAAAAAACAATTTTAGATGAACCATTTGAATTAAGTCTACAAGAAAAGAGTATGGGGATTCTTCCATCAATTAGGAAATATATGGATGAACTCAAAGTTTCCGATGCACTTGAAGAAGTTGTTAAGCTTGCAAGACATGCTAATAAATATATTGATGTTTCAGAACCATGGGCATTATTTAAGAATCCTGATAAGCAAGATGTATTAGATCATGTGCTTTATCATCTATTGGAAACTATTCGTTTTATCGCGGTAACCCTACAACCGTTCATACCACAAACCTCACAAAAGATAGCAAACCAAATCGGAGTTACAGATCTTAGTTTTGAATCACTCAACGAATTTGGTAACTATCTTGAACAAACATTGGGTAAGGCAGAAGTATTATTTGAACGTTTTGATACAGTAAAGAAATTAGAGGAGATTCTCAAAGACCGAGATGAATAAAGTAAAAACTTGGCTTCATTCGGAAGCTTTCAAAGATAAAATATATCCAGAACTTGAACGATTGATTGCTGTCGTTGTCTTTACTATCATTTATGGTATTGGAGTCTCCTGGTTTCTTGAAGCATCAGTTGTTCCTATTTATACGGGCGGCATACCCGGATTGGGACAACTTGTCAGAGATGCGATGTATGTTTGGTTTAATGTCGATGTTGGCAATCATTTTCTAGGAATCTTTGTTATTATTATGAACATACCCGTCTTACTTGTCGGATGGTTTGGTGTATCACATCGGTTCACCATTCACAGTCTGATTTCTGTGCTTGTTCAAGCAACTATCCTAAGTTGGTTTCCTAAAGTTGATATGGGACTAAATGGCGTTGAACACGTGTTTGCAGCAGCGGTACTTGGAGGACTTCTTATTGGTATTGGAGCTGGAGGTGCACTTCGCTTTGGTACATCAACGGGAGGACTTGATATATTAGCACAATATTTTTCCTTCAAAAAAGGAAAATCGGTTGGTTTTATTTCCATGTTGATGAATCTATTTATTGCTGTCATTGGTGCATTAATTGTCGGTGGCAACGTCGGACCAAGTGGTGAAATCATTACCGGTGGTGTCATTGCATCATATACGGTTATTCGAATCATCATTTCTACAATCATGACTGATCGAATGCATACATCTTATCAGTTTCTATCGGTTGATATCATCACAGCGACACCAAAAATACTTGTTGATGAGATTCTACAAAAAGTTTATCGTGGTGTCACCCTGATGAAAGTAGAAGGTGCATATTCACAACATGAAAAAACATTGATTTATGTTGTCATATCATCTTATGAATTACATACATTGCTTCAACTGGTTAAACACGTTGATTCAAACGCATTCATCGTTACAAGACCAGTTAAAAATGTCTATGGGAACTTTAAGAGAAAAACAATAGCATAGAAGACCTCGCTTGAGGTCTTTTGTTCTAAACATTGATTTATCATGCAATAGATGGAAAAGTCCACCAATTATTGATATAATGACGGTGGATACATGATGTGATTGTACCTTCTATAAAATTAAGGAGAACCTTTTGATGATTTATACATGTACGCTCAACCCGGCGGTTGATTATATTATTAACCTCCCTGTTTTAGAATCTAATAAGCTTAATCGAATTGATCAGTCATTGTTTAGAGCTGGTGGCAAAGGAATCAATGTTGCTGTTGTTTTGAATAATTTAGGAATCAATAATGTTGCTCTTGGCTTTTTAGGTGGATTTACTGGGGCCTTCATCAAAACAAATCTTGCGCTTTATCCACTGATTCAAAGTGAATTTATTGACATAGAAGGCACAACTAGAATTAATATCAAACTTAATCACGGACACAAAGAAACTGATATTAATGACAAAGGTCCGAAAATATCAAATCATGACTTTCAAAAATTGATTCAAAGAATTAAAAGACTAACAACGGATGATTTACTTATTTGTTCAGGAAGTTCATGTGTTGGTCAAAATGATGCATATCTCGAGATAGCAAAGATATGTAACCAAAACAATGTAAAATTCATTATGGATATTTCGGGTAAAGAAGCACTCAGTTTTCTTGATCAAAAGCCGTTTTTGATAAAACCTAATCTAGAGGAACTTGAAGAATATTTTGACATTAAAATAGGTTCGATGGATGAACTTGTTGAGTATGGAAGAAAATTGATAGAATATGGTGCTCAAAATGTCTTAATTTCTATGGGATCCAAGGGATCACTATTTATCAACAAACAGCATATCTACAAGGCAAGTCTTATTCATGGTCATGCAATAAATACAACAGGTGCGGGAGATTCAATGGTTGCTGGCTTCGTGAGTTCTTTCGTAGAAAAACAAGATTTAAAAAATGCTTATTTAGATGCAGTATCTGCAGGTTCTGCTACAGTATTTGGAGAAAGCTTAGCAACACAAGATACACTTAAGACATATCAAAAGAGAATAAAAATAAAGGAGATACACATATGAAAATTAGCGAATTAATCGATCTTCCACTGATTCAACTTAACATGCAAGCAAAATCAAAGGACCACGTCATCCGAGAACTATGCAAAATATTGAAATCTGAAAATCGGATATCTGATCTGAATTTATTTATAGATGATGTTTTAGAAAGAGAAGCACTGGGCTCAACGGGTATTGGATTCCAAATTGCCATTCCACATACGAAATCAAAGTTTGTTACTCAACCATCGCTCGTTTTTGCTAGAACTGAACATAGCGTCGAATTTGAAAGTCTCGACAATGAACCAGCAAGATTATTCTTTTTGATTGCTATGCCCGAAGAAGGATCCAACTCCCACCTTCGAGTCTTAGCTCTTTTATCAAGAAATTTGATTCATGAAGAGTTTAGAGATCAGCTGCTTGAAGCAAAAACCGCTAAAGAAGCTCTTTCGATTCTTAAAACAATTGATAAGGATTAAATAATGATTACAATCGTTTGTGTAACCGCATGTCCTACGGGCATTGCTCATACATATATGGCTGCAGAAATGCTTGAAAATACAGGCGAACATATGGGTATAAAAATGCTTGTAGAAACCAATGGTGCCATGGGAGTTGAAAATAAGCTCAAGGCATCAGATATTCAAGATGCAATAGCAGTTATCATCGCTGCCGACATTCATGTTGATATGGAAAGATTTAGAGGCAAACCGTTGATTGAGGTTCCTGTATCTAGAGCAATTCATGATGCTAAAGGTTTAATACAAAATGCGATAGATGGCAAATATCTAATATATTAAAATAGGTGAATGAATGAATCGAAGATGGAATATCTACAAAAATATGATGAATGGTGTGACCCATTTACTCCCCTTTGTTGTTGCGGGAAGTATTTTTATTGCACTCGCTTTCATCTTTAAAGCTACAAATCTAGGTTCGCTAGATTTTGGAACAGGTACAACAATAGCAACATGGTTCGACACTACAGGAGCACTTATCATGGGTTTTATACTTCCTGTTCTTGGTGGATATATAGCTTATGCAATTGCTGATCGTCCAGGATTAGTTCCAGGTTTTGTAGCAGGCGCTTTGGCTGTAACAGGTGGCAGTGGATTCCTCGGTGCTATTCTTGGAGGCTTTATTTCAGGATATGTCACACTCGGTCTTATCAAACTTTTCACAAAGTTACCTTATTCATGGAGCGGACTCAAGACAATCATCCTTTTTCCGGTGTTTGGTGTCCTATTTACAGCTATTCTCATGTTAGGTGTCAATGTAGTTATTACTCCACTATCAAACGGCTTACAAGCCTTTTTAAACAGTCTTAATGGAACTAGTGCGATAGCTATTGGTTTCATTGCTGGCGCTATGATGGCCTATGATATGGGAGGTCCAGTTAACAAGATAGCCTATTTAATTGGTGTTGCATCTATTATTGAAGGAAATTCATCCATGTTGATGGCCTCAGTTATGGTAGGAGGAATGACTCCGCCATTGGGCATTGCCTTAGCAACCATTCTTTTTAAGAATAAATTTTCCAAAGAACAAAGAAAACTGGGGAAAAGCAATTGGATTATGGGAGCAACCTTTATGACAGAAGGGGCCATACCTTTTGTATCAGCAAATCCAAAAGCTGTGTTACCATCAATTATGGCTGGTAGTGCATTTGCAGGTGCTCTGATAGCCATATTCAAAACGACTTTACCAATTCCTCATGGTGGTATTCTTGTGATTGTTTTCATGCATAATTGGTGGGGATTTATCATTTCTCTTGTTGTAGGTACGCTGCTTACGGCAATATTACTTAAACTTCGATTGCCACATCTGAATGAAGAGATTGAAAATTTAATTTAAATAGATATCAACGGTTGTGAACACTTCCGTTTTTTTTATGCAAAAACATCTTTACTTTTTTGAGAGTGATTGCTATAATGAGAGGGTATTCAATGTATTGTATAATCGACCTGATGTGGAGGTCCAGTTTCTACCGTGAGCCCGTAAAATTCACGATTACGATATGAAAACACCTTTTTTTATTGTTTTCATATGTAGAAACCACAATGTCATTTTCGTGGTTTTTTTATTTTTGAAAATACACCTGAATACAAAAAAACGAAAAAGGAGAAACAGAATGGAAAGTATCAAGAAGTTTTTTAAGATCGATGAACGTGGGAGTTCAATCAAGATTGAAGTATTAGGCGGATTAACAACATTTCTCACAATGGCCTATATCTTATTTGCTAACCCAGCTTTAATGGGTGGTATCGTCTCTGATGGTGCTGGCGGAGATATTCAGTTGGTTGCTGGATTAGATTTAAGAGCAGTATTCTTCGCTACTGCATTATCTGCAGGTTTAGCTACAATTGCTATGGGATTATTTGCTAAGCTTCCAGTGGCACTTGCTCCAGGTATGGGATTAAATGCTTTCTTCTCATTCACTGTAGTTCTTGGTATGGGATACTCATGGGAACAAGCTTTAGCAGCTGTTCTAATTTCTGGTATCTTATATTTGATCATCTCTCTTGCTGGATTAAGAGCTAAAGTTGTCAATGCGATTCCACAATCACTTAAGTTGGCAATTGGTTCTGGTATTGGATTCTTCATTGCTTACATCGGATTAGTCAATGTTGGTATTATTGTACAAGGCAATGGTACACCAACTGGACTTGGAGATCTAACATCACCTGTTGCATTATTGGCATTATTCGGTATTATCTTTACAATGATTTTATTAGCACTTAAAGTTAAAGCAGCTGTATTCTTTGGTTTAGTTGGTACTGCTGTTGTCGGTTTATTTGTTGGTCTTGTCTTTGGTGTTGCTGGTATGCCAGCTCTTCCAACATTTGGTGGAGCACTTCCATCTCTTGCTCCAACATTTGGTAAAGCTATTTTAGCAATTCCATCGCTTCTTGTTCATCCTGTTGGTTGGTTCGCAATATTCGCATTCTTATTTGTAGATTTCTTTGATACATCAGGTACACTTCTTGCAGTAACTGGACAAATGGAAAATGTTACAGAAGAAGATATTCAAAGAGCTAATATTGTTGACTCATCTGCAACTGTTGTTGGATCCATCTTAGGAACTTCAACTACAACTTCTTATATTGAATCTTTATCAGGTATTGGCGCTGGTGCAAGAACTGGCTTGGCATCTGTGGTTACTGGCGTGTTATTCTTACTTTCTATTTTCTTGGCACCACTTTTAAGTGTTGTTACATCAGGTGTTACTGCTGCAGCAATGGTTATTGTTGGTACAATGATGGCTGGTTCAATTGGCAAGATCGAATGGGAAAAATGGCCAATTGCTATTTCTAGTTTCATGACCATCATAGTTATGGTATTATCCTATTCAATTTCTAATGGTATTGGTTTTGGATTTTTAACATATGTCGTTGTTATGCTATTTAGCAAGAAAGGCAAAGAAGTTAGTCCTTTACTTTATGGTGTAACTATATTCTTTGTGATTTATATGATTTTGTTAAATGTATTATAAAACTCATTTTATTTAAACACATAAATAGTAATGATTAAAAATCAGAAGAGTTTGACTTCTGATTTTTTTTCATGCTGAAACACGCGAATTGTTCATGTGTGATAAAATATTTATGAGTTTATAAATCAAAAAGGACAAAATAATGGAAAAAGTAAATTTTAGTTTCATCCGTTATGCAAAACTATTTAGTAATTATGAGCACAGCATACCCATCATATATTCAGCACTTGAAGAGCAATACCCAAGCCACTTATATGTTGATGATTTGGATAATCCTAAATATGGGATGCTTTTTACAAAATTCGATTATAACTTTTTGTGCTATTTTGAAATAGTAGATGTTGATTCTGATGAAATTAAGCGAACAATCAAAGAACACATCAATACATATCATATTAACGAATGTATCATGTTTGCTCCTTCGATTGAAGGAGAAAAGATGATTCAACCCATTTTTAAAGCATTTAAAGGTGTCATTGACGTGAGATATGCTTTTCAATTTGATGCAAACAAGTTTCAAGAGCTATATGAGAAAACAAATACTGATGAAATTCATTTGACTTATATCAAAGAAGATGAATCTTTGATAGATTTTCCAAAATGCGAAATGATAATAAACCAGCAAGTCGTTTGTTGTGCAAAAGCATTTATGATTGGAAACTCTTTTGCTGAACTCGATATAAACACTCATGATAAGTATCGAAGAAAAGGATATGCTTTAGCATGTTCAATCAAGCTCATTTATGAATTAATCAATATGCATATTACACCTCAATGGACATCATGGAAACATAATATCTCTTCGCATCAACTAGCGTACAAATTAGGATTTCAACTCACGAAAAAGATTAATGCGTATATTTGGGTTAATGAGTTTGGAAAAATTTGAATCATTTGGATAATAAAAAAAGATCAAATTGATCTTTTTTCTTTTCCCCGAATCTATGCTTTAGATTTATCTAATAAAAGGATGCCTTGATTTAATAGGATACCAGCAATAGCTGCTAAGCTCATGCCAGACAAAGCACTTGTTGATGTGATATTTAAAAGCGCACCACCTAGGCCGATAACAAGCATTGTAGAAACTACCACTAAATTTTTCATATTGCCAAGATCTGTTTTATTTTTTACCAGTACTTTAACACCATTGGCAGCAATCAATCCATATAATACGATTGTCATGCCACCGATGACTGCCCAAGGGATGCTATTGATGAAAGCTTGAATCCAGCCAAAGAATCCCAGAAGGATTGCGAAGATAGCTGCTAAGCCAGTGACGTAAACCGAACCGACTTTTGTGATTGCAATAACTCCGGTGTTTTCACCATAAGTTGTGTTTGCTGGTCCACCTAATGCAGCTGAAACAAATGTTGCGATTCCATCACCCATCAACGTATTTTGTAGACCTGGATTTTCCAAGAAATCTTTACCTGTGATTTCACCTAATACCACATGATCTCCAATATGTTCTGCAATTGTAACAAAAGCAAGTGGAGCAAACACCAAGACTTGTGAGAAATTTAATGCATAAGTGCCAATGAAGCTGAAGTTAGGAATTTGAAAGAATCCATAACCGACAAAGACTGTTGATAAATCAACAAGTCCAACTGCAATAGCTGCAATATAGCCTACGAAGATTGCTACAAGAAAGGGAACGATTTTTAGAAAGCCTTTAGCTTTAATTGATAATACGACAACAGTTAGTAGAGTAACGAGTGCCACAATAGGCTCTTTCCATGTTGCACTACCATTTAATCCAGATGAATTAATTGCTACTGGAGCCAGTGATAAACCAATGATAATGATCATGGGACCAATAACGATTGGAGGAAGAAGTTTTTTAATCCAACCACTACCTACAAATCGAATGATTGTTGCTACAACCGCATAAATCAAACCGACGACCATCAAACCTGCATACGCACTTTCTGCACCACCAGTAGATGCAATTGCTGCAGTTATGGTTGTAATGTAGGCAAAACTACTTCCTAGATAAACCGGAACTTTTGCTCTTGTGCATGCAATGTATATGAGTGTGCCTATACCGCTTGCCACAAGCGCAACTCCAACATCTAAACCAGTTAATAATGGGACTAAAACTGTTGCTCCAAACATTGCAAACACATGTTGAAGACTTAATACAATCCAACTGCCAATTGTTTTTGGCTTCTCCTGAATACCTACAATTAAACCATTTTCATTCATCTTCCGATCTCCTTATTAGATTTTTATAGGCCTCTAACAAAAAAGACACCACTGGTGTCCTTTAAATGTTTAGGTATGTTAAATCTGTATACCTTATTATGCTCACGGGCATAACTTAAAGGACCTATACTGTTTCAAGTATATCATGAGATAATAATAATGCAACCCCTAAAATTGCAAAAAAATGATATCATATAAATGGTGATAATATGAAAGAAATAATGGATAGAGAGCAACTATCGAGAACATTAAAAAGAATGACACATGAAATTATAGAACGTAATCAAAATCTTAATGATATTGTTTTTGTCGGTATCTTGAAGAAAGGTTTCCCACTTGCGCTCATACTCAAAGAAAATTTAAAACGTTTTGCAGACGTGGATGCACCCGTATATCCGATTGATATTCGAGCATATCGCGATGATGTAACTCATAAAGATGCACCTGAAAAACAAGATATTGAGATACAAGACAAAAATATTATTTTGGTGGATGATGTATTGTATACAGGCAGAAGTGTTAGAGCAGCAATGGATGCCTTAAGTGATCACGGAAGACCTAAACAAGTTCAATTGGCTATCGTTATTGATAGAGGTCATCGGGAACTACCGATTAGAGCTGATTACATCGGAAAAAATATTCCAACCAGTAAAAATGAAAAAATCGTTATCGACATGAATTTGATGTCAGTATTCATTGAAGATCTAGAGTGATTTTTTAATATAGAATCAATTGACAGATTAGTTAAGTGATTTTATATTTATATAAGAATTAGATTATGGTTTTTGTTTTCTAAATTTACCATAATCATTAAGCCGATTAATTTTTATCATTAAAATATTTTCTAAAATCAAAGATAATGTTATAATGCATACGTGAACATTTAATAATTAGGAGATCATGCATGAGTAAAAAAATAGTTTTTTTAATGATTTTATCCCTTTTCATTTTTGGATTAACAGGGTGCACAGCTAAAGCAAAAGAATTTTCAGGTTCAGGAATTACCATCACCTTAACTGACGATTTTGTTGAAGAAGAAATAGCTCAAGCTCCATTTTATCTTGTTTCACCCAATCATATATTGATGTGTTATAAAGAAAGCAAATCAGATTTAGAATACTATCCAATCGACACACTTGAAGATTATATAAATGCTGTGCTGACAAATGGTGGATTTTCATCTGAAATATTTACTTATAATGAAGATGATGTTCACTATATGTATGCGTATTACTCAAAGACCATTGATGAAGTGGACTATGGATATATGCTAATTGTTATGGAAGGCGAGAATCATTTTTATTCGATGAATTTCGGATGCTTAGATAGCAAGTTGGACAGCTATAAAGACCAATATTCTGATTGGGCAAAAACCATCATAGTTGAGTGAATTATAAAATAATAAAATAGGCGATAATTGAATAAAAAAGCCTCCTTATAACATCAATTTTAAGCAGGTTTTTTATTTTGTTATAATCGCACAAGAAACACGAATATTTAATTAATTTCATTCACAAAACTGTTGACAATTGACTGTCTCTATAGTATTATATGATAGGTACGTTTTAAAATTATATTCCACAAGCCCTTATTTCACAAATAAGAATATAAGGAGAATCACAATGAAATCATTTATGGCAAACGCTGCAACTATCACTCGTAAGTGGTATGTAGTAGACGCAGACAAAAAGACTTTAGGTCGCTTAGCAACCGAAGTCGCATCTGTTTTAAAAGGAAAACATAAACCAACCTACACTCCACATGTAGACAGTGGTGACTATGTAATCGTTATAAACGCAGATAAAATTGAATTAACTGGTAAGAAATGGGACAAGAAGATGTATTATAGCCACTCAGGTTATAATGGCGGACTGACAGCTACACCAGCAAAAAAAGTCATGGCTAAATTCCCAACACGTATGGTTGAAAAAGCAATTGTTGGTATGTTGCCACATACTACTTTAGGCAGACAAATGGCAGAAAAACTTTTTGTTTATGCAGGCCCAGAACACAAACATGCTGCACAACAACCAGAAGTATTGGAGGTACTATAAGTCATGGCAAAACAAGAAAAAATACAATATTTAGGTACAGGACGTCGTAAGAAGTCAGTTGCAAGAGTTATACTAACAAGTGGTAAAGGCGCATTTTTAATCAATGGCCGTACATTTGAAGAATATATCCCTTCAGCAGCTACTCGTTTAGACGTAACTCAACCTTTAGTCTTAACTGAAAATGAAGGCAAATATGATATTTCTGTTAACGTCTTTGGAGGCGGTTTAACAGGTCAAGCAGGAGCAATCCGTCTTGGTATCACAAGAGCTTTAATGGTTATTAACCCAGAATTGCGTTTAATTTTAAAACCAGCAGGACTCGTAACACGCGATCCACGTTCTAAAGAACGTAAAAAGTATGGTCTTAAGAAAGCAAGAAAAGCTTCACAATTCTCAAAACGTTAATACGTTGGGACCCAATTGGGTCCCTTTCTTTTTTGTATCGTGTTATAATGGAAATGAAATGTAAAATAGAGGTTGATTTATGAAGTTAAACTACCGCAACACGATTTATGTAGGTTTAATCTTTCTCATTATTTCCATGTTCTGGCAAACTTATGATTTATTGATTGCAAGAACACTCATCGACAAGTTTGGACTCAACCAAACTTGGTCAGGAATCGTTATGGCTTTTGATAATATCATGGCCGTTATTTTGTTGCCATTATTTGGTGCTTTATCAGATAAAAGCAACAATAAAAAAGGTAGAAGAACCCCATATATCATTGTTGGTACTTTGTTATCGGCATTTGCATTCATGGCTTTGGCATATACCGATTATGTGCAGACATTAAATATACAATCGACGGATATCATTGAAAATCATTATGATGTCGCATTTGATTCGATGGCTGATGTGAGTGAAACAAATCACTGGTATCTAGTCGTTGACAATATGACTGTAGAGCGTGAAGAAAGTTTTGACTTAGGTAGAATTAGCGGAAAGAAATTTAATGAATGGGAAGCAAACATCAAAGTTCCAATGATTCATATTTTAGAAAATGATGGAGATAACCTAGATGCAAGAGAACTGTCTAGCATCAAGGATTTATACTATAAATACTTAAGTGAGCGTGCTTGGGAAGTGACTTCAAGCAATTTACCTAATCTTATTGTTTTTGCGAGCATCTTATTTGTTGCTCTAATATCAATGACGATATTTAGATCTCCCGCAGTAGCACTCATGCCTGACATAACCATTAAACCTTTACGTAGTAAAGCAAACGCTGTTATTACACTGATGGGTGCCTTTGGAGGTATTATCGCAGTCTATGTAATCATGCTCAGTGGAATGAATAGGCACGATTATGACAATCATGTCTTTGTATATATATTTATTGGCGTGCTCATGATTTTGATTTTAGGATTGTTTTTGTGGAAGGTTAATGAACCTCAATTAGTAAAAAAACAACAGGAATTGAGTGAAAAACTTGGATTATATAAAGGTGTTTACAGTAAAATAGAATCAACACCAGAAATGACTTTGAAAAGACGTTTATCACTTTATTTCTTACTCGCTTCAGTATTTTTACTCTTTAGTGGGTATAATGCTGTTATGTCGAAAATGGCTGATTATCTACCCAAAGTTTTGAACTTGAATTTCTATGATTTTCCTTTTATTATTGCTCAGGTTTTTGTTGTATTAGCCATCATGCCTATAGGTATACTTTCAATGGTACTTGGCAGAAAAAAGACTGTTATGTTGGGGCTGATTATTCTTGCCGGAGCACTGAGCAGTGTTGTTTTTCTTCATGAAGGGCAACCTTGGATTACTGCAGGTATTATAGCATTCGCTGGTGTCGGGTTGACAATGATCAGTATTAATACCTACGTCATGGTCGTCGAAATGAGCCGTGGTGATGTTGGTAGATATACCGGATATTACTATGCAGCGTCTATGACTGCACAAATATTCACCCCTATTTTTTCAGGAATTTTAATGGATAAATATGGTCGACTTATCCTATTCCCATATGCAACAATATTTGTTGTATTGGCATTTGTTACAATGATTTTCGTCAAACATGGCGAAACAAAGAAAATCAGTCGAGGCTTACTTGAAGCTTTTGATGTTGATGAGGAATTCATATGAAAATACTAGTTGTCGGACACTCGAGTTCAGGGAAATCAACATTCTCAAAACGACTCGCTGAACATTATAAACTTCCAGTTCTCCACATCGATCGTGTGTATTTTGGTCCTAATTGGATAAGAACTGACAAAACAATAGTTGAGCAGGAAATACAAAATTTTATGAAGCAGGATGATTGGTTGATTGATGGCTTATATCGCAAATATGCAACACAGAGATTTGATGATTGCGATCAACTCTTCATTTTTGATTTTAACCGATTTAAATGTCTTTATGGAGCCATTGTTCGTCGCATTAAATACCACAATCAGAATCGTGATACGATTGCTGAAGGATGCAAAGAAAAACTTGATTTAAGTTTTATTTGGTGGATATTATTTAATGGTAGAACAAAGAAATCAAGAGTATTAATCAACAGTTACAAAACAAAATATAAAGACAAAGTCATCGTTTTTAAGAAACGCAAACAAATTAATGATTATTTAGTGTCCATTGGTTATACCGGTTCGCTCAAATATGAATAAATTCATATAAACGTTGTTTAATCAATGATTATATCGTATAATATTAGTTGCATGTAAGGATGGGATAAATATGAGCAAAGTTAGAGTGAGATACGCACCAAGTCCAACAGGACTTCTCCATATAGGCAATGCAAGAAGTGCATTGTTCAATTATTTATTCGCACGTCATTTTGGCGGCGATTTTATTGTACGTATCGAAGATACCGATGTAGCAAGAAATGTGGTTGGTGGAGAAACTTCACAATTCAACTATTTGAGTTGGCTAGGTCTTGATTGGAATGAGTCACCAGACAAAGGTGGTGCCTATGGTCCTTATCGTCAGCTAGAAAGACTTGAGTATTATACGAAATATGCAAATGAGTTGTTAGATAAAGGATTGGCATATAAAGATTTTAGAGAAAACAGCGAACAGTTCGCTATTCGTTTTAAAGTTCCTCAAAATGTTGATTATGTATTTAATGATCTTGTTCGTGGAGAATTGAAATTTGATAGTAAAGATGTAGAAGATTGGATTATCATGAAGGATAACGGCATTCCTACGTATAACTTTGCAGTTGTTATTGATGATCATCTGATGGAAATCACACATGTTTTGCGTGGTGAAGAACATATTACTAACACACCAAAACAATTAATGATCTATCTAGCATTTGGTTGGGAAGCACCACAATTTGGTCATATGACAATCATCGTCAATGAACAAAAGAAAAAATTAAGCAAACGCGATCAAAATGTAATTCAGTTTATTTCTGAATATGCAGCCATGGGTTATCTTCCTGAAGCAATGTTTAATTTTATCTCATTATTGGGATGGTCTCCTACTGGAAATCAGGAAATTCTATCGAAAGAAGAAATTATTTCTCAATTTGATCCAAATAGACTTTCAAAAGCCCCAGCTATGTTTGATAAAGAAAAATTAGCTTTTATCAACAGCAAATATATCAAAGCACTGAGTCATGAAGAACTTGCAAAGAAAAGTAAAACTTTCTTAGAAAAAGCTGGTATAAAAATCAAAGATGATGAATGGTTACTGTTGCTTGTCAGTATTTTCCAAGATAGAATGACACATATCGGTCAAATCGTTGAATTGTACCAATCATTTTTTCATCAAACTTTTGTATTGAATGATGAAGCCTATCAATTTTTAATTGATAACCAAAGTCTTCCGGTTTTAGAAGCGTTTCATAACCATCTTGAATCGAGCGATTTCTCTTCAGATGTTATTGAACAACTCATTAAACAGACCGGTTTAGATACAGCAACAAAAGGTAAACCATTGTTCATGGGATTGAGAATATCAACAACCGGCGACATGCACGGTCCAAGCTTACCAATTTCTCTTGCACTATTGGGTAGAGATATTGTTTTATCAAGACTTACACAAACCATGAAAAAATTAAGAGGTGAAGCATGAAAAAGATTTTAGGGATTATCGTTGGAATATTCTTCCTTGCATTGCTTGTGGGATGTCAATCCAAAACAAGCGCAACTGCATCGTTCTATGATGTTGATGTTCAACAGACTGCAATCATTTTGTCTGTACAAATCAGTGATCCAAGTAAGGAAATAACTGGTGCTGTTACAATAAAAATTATCAGACCTGATGGCATATTAGCAGATTATAGAGATGTTCTTAGTGAAGAAGAGTATGCTAATATTACTTTTTCAAATTTAGATAACGCTTTGACTTATACCGTAGAAGTTTATGCAACAGTTGGCAGAAAATCGATCATTATTGGATCTGAAACATATACACTCCCAACCATACAAACCATTCATATCACAACACCTCAGCAATTCTTATCGATGGACACCAATCGCGCTGGAAACTATGTGCTGGATAATGATTTGGATTTTGCAGGTATTGATTTTGTTTCTCCATTCACATCGTCTTTTTCAGGATCGTTTAATGGTCAAGACTTTACCATTTCAAATGTTACCTTTGGTAGAATTACAACATATACCGGTTTATTTGGTTATGTCTCATCAGGAACGATTAAGAATCTTGTCATTGATCATTTAACCATTGGCACAGAAGCCCTACCACTAGAAATGATTACATCATCAAGAGTTGGAATTTTAGCTGGTTATGTATCAAGCACAACAGCAATCATTGAAAATATCACAATAAAAAACAGTGAAATCAATTATTCAACATCGACTACAGTTCAAGCTTTAGTAGGTGGTGTTGCTGGTGAATTCAGAGCAAGCATGACTAATGTAACCATTGAAAACGTCAAAATCGGCTTAACATCGACATCATATGGAAAAATCAAGATTGGTGGAGCTGCTGGATATTTATCCCTTGATGCAAAGGTCAATGAAGTTTATGTAGATGCAGATATCCATTTTATCATGGCAGGAAATTCAATGAAAAATGGTATTGTCAGTATTAACATAGGCGGAGTTATTGGCGATAATAATGCTATCAATAACATTAAATCAGTCCAAGATGTAGCTGCAGTTGGCGATATTACTGTTGATTTGGATTTTGGAACAGCAGTTGATACGACATCAGGGAATTATGCAGTTTATGTGGGTGGTGTTGTTGGATTTTCAATGACCAATATAACCAACGCATTCTATAGGGGTTCAATTATTCTAAATCATGAAAAGAACGAAAATGAAGCAGAAGTATCCAAGACATTCTTTGTTGGTGGATTATTTGGATTTTATGGATCAAACAAACTAATTTCTAAAGTTGTTCGATATGGTGATTCACAAACAATAGACCTGACGGTCTCCGACGATGTGAGTTTAAAAGCGTCTCAGACATTCGGTGATAAAACAGGAACTACAGTTCACAATGTTGGTGTGTTTGGCGATTTAAGTTTAAACATCAATTCAGTGTCAGAAGTAGCAAGTGATCCCTCAGTTGTCTATACGGATTTGGCTGATTATTTCACAAGCGAATGGATTCAAACAATATTTGACGGTTCCATAATTCCAAAAAATGAGTGAAATTTTGTTTTATAAATATCAATCATTAAAAAAAGTGAAACTTTGCGAAGTTTCACTTTTATATTTCAAATATTGTTTTTGTCAATTGTTCTGATAATTCCCATAATGCTTTTGCATCATGTAAGTCATGAGAAAGTTTATTTGATTTCACAAGAACCGGATACCCTTTCATTCCTGTCAAACTATCTGGGCCATAATATTGACCACTCTTTGCATTGATATCTAAAGAGGCTCTAACTTGGGGCAAACAACCTAAATATGGTGGTTGTCCAAACTTAAGTGCTAATCTCAAAAAAAGATTGGATGAAGATTCTGATTTGAGATATCTACCAAGTTCTGTACTGGAAGTTCCAGGATGTGCAGCTAAAGCTTTTACTGAATATCCTTTTTCTTTGATCCTTCTATCTAACTCGTAGATGAATAACAAGTTTGACAGCTTACTTCTACTGTAAGATTTCATCTTACCATAATCACCATTCTCGAATAAATAGTTATCAAAATCTATTTTACCCTGCTTATGTGCGAGGCTTGACACACTAACAATTCTTGAATTTGGTGTATTTTTTATTACATCAAATAATTGGGCTGTTAGTGCGAAGTGACCCAAATGATTAACGCCATTTTGAAGCTCAAAACCATCTTCGGTTTTCCCATAAGGAACAGTCATGATTCCAGCGTTGTTTAATAGAATATCAAGACGTGTGAATTCCTTTTTAAATGTTTCAACAAATGATTGAATGCTTTTCAAACTTCCTAAATCTAAACGTAACGTTATAAGATTTGAATTTGGATATTCAGCTAAGATTTGTCGTTTAGCATCCTCAGCTTTATCCAATGAACGACATGCCATTATGACTGTGGCATTTTTTTGTGCATATATTTTAGATGATTCAAAACCTAATCCAACATTGGCTCCCGTAACTACAACTATCTTCCCTTTTAAATCAGTAATTTCTTCAATTGTCCATTCTGCTTTTTTCATTGATATGCTCCTTAATTTTTTAAATCAGATTACAAACTCACTTAAAATGATATCACATAATTCATTAATCTTAAAATGATAAGATTGAGAGAACAATAAGTTGTTTAATTATCATGTTATAATATGGATGGTGATAATATGCGTATTTCTAAAACAAGATTCATCAATTATATCAGATGCAACAGATATCCTGCATTAGATGAAATTCAACGAGAAAAGAATAAGGCAATCGTTTCTTTTTCTGATGATCCTGAGTTAGAAGACTTAATTGGCGAAGAAAATAAGGCAAAAGTTTCAATCCTTCTCGACGACATGATTGATGAGGATGGCAATGATGTCCTCATGAAACAAGATATTCAAATGGAAACCATGTTGCCATATTACAATCAAATAGAAGTTATAAGTGGTCAAGTCATTCAAAAGAAATATAATGGCAATGTTATCTATAGTTTGGATACCTACCACCAAAAAAGATTCGAATATGAATATGAAGGCTTTCGTTTTTATTGCTTTTTAGATGGTTATCAGGAAGATGACGATTGCATTCGTGTTTTTGAAGTCAAAGCAACCACAAGTAAAAAATTCATTGATTTAAGTTACAAGAACAACAATAAAGAAAAAACCCCACTTTTTGATTACAGTCCAGAAGGTATTCTAATGTTACAGAAAGATCTGTTTGGCGACATCAATGAAGAGTACCATAAGAAAGTGCATAAGCTTAAAAACAGACTTGGAAAAGAAGGACGGTATGTCTATGACATATCTTACCAACGTTATGTACTAGAACACGCATTAAAAACACATAAGAAAATCAAATATTATTTGGTTGTTTTAAATTCAGAATACATTCATGAAGGTCTTGTAAACGATAAGAATGAACCAATTTATGGCGACGATATTGTTACGTTTATTGATGTAACAACTTTGACAGAATCAATGATGTCAATCATCAGAGATGACGTTCAAATCGTTTTGGATCGACTCAACACATTGAATGCAAATTCAGTCAATCTAGGCATTCATTGCCAAAGGAAAGACTCAAGACAATGCAAATTCTATCCGATTTGTTACAAGCATATCCCAGAAATAAATAGTCTATTCACTTATATGGGTGGACACAACGGATTTAAAGATGAGCATGATGTCAAACATGACCGTTTCGATCTGCTTAATGAAGGTTATATCAACGCTGTAGATATACCATTTTCGTGGTTGAAAAGAGAAAACAACATGATTCAAAGAGAAGTCATTGAATCGGGAATTCCTTTTTACCATATCAAAAAAATAAGGGTTGGTATCCAAACACTCAATTACCCGATTTATCATTTAGACTTTGAAACATTCCCTTGCCCTCTACCAAGATTTAAGGGAGAGAAACCATACAGTCAATCATTATTTCAGTATTCTATACACATAGAACATTCACCTGGAGTATGTGATAAAAATAAAGATAATGATAGTTATATTGCAGCCAAGCATATTGACTTAAGAAAAGATATGGTAGAGCACATGCTTAATGTCATCAAACCAGATGGTGGATCTATTATGGTCTATAATCAATCATTTGAGCAAACCAGATTAAAAGAAATGGCTGAGATTTATCCAGAGCATCGAGAAAGATTACTCGATATGGTTGATCGATTGTTCGATTTGATGCATTTGCTCAAGGGTAACCAAAAATTATATGTTCCATTAGGCTTTGAAGAAGAATTGGCAAAGACAATTAATTACTATCACAATGATCTAAACGGTTCTTTTTCAATCAAGAAAGTACTCCCTGTATTTAGTGATTTAACCTATAAAGGGTTAGGAATCGGAAATGGTACCGAAGCGCTTGTCGCTTATGCGAGATTCCCTTTGATGGATGAAATGACATTTAAACAAACCTATCAAGATCTTTTAGAATATTGTAAACAAGACACTTGGGCGATGGTTAAAATTTTGGATGAACTTAGAAAAATATAAATGAGGAACCACTCTTCAATGAGTGGTTTATTCTTTCATAAAGCCGATTTCTAAAAAATACGTCAAAGTCCTGTTGTTTTCTTGTTATTTTCTGTCTTTTCTACTATAATAAAACAAAGAGGAGGGCGTCATATGCTCAAGATTTATAATTCTCTTTCTTTGAAAACAGAAATATTTAAACCGATACATGAACATCAGGTAACTATGTATGTTTGCGGACCAACTGTATATGGTGACATTCATCTGGGCAATGCCAGACCAGTCATCTTTTTTGACGTTGTCAAGAGATATCTCAAATACATCGGTTATGAAGTTCAGCTCGTTTCTAACATTACTGATGTGGATGATAAAATCATCGAAAAAGCCAAGGAACTGAAGTTCAAAGAAAAACAACTAACTGATTTGTACACAAAGAATTTTATTGACATGACCTTGGTTTTAAATAGTAATTTACCCGATTTTATGCCCAAAGCAACTGCATTCATTCCACAAATGGTTTCCTACATTGAAGACCTCATTCGTGAAGGGTTTGCTTATGTTACTCCAAGTGGTGTATATTTTAGAGTGACAAGCGATCCTGACTACGGCATCTTAAGCAAACAAAATATGGATGAACTCAATCAAGGCGTAAGAATTGAACTTGAGGATGGCAAGGAAAACCCTCGAGATTTTAGCATTTGGAAAACATCTGATGAAGGTTTATCATTTGACAGTCCATGGGGCAAGGGAAGACCGGGATGGCATACTGAGTGTGCTGTTATGAACCGTGAGATATTCGGTGGCGAAATTGATATACACGGCGGAGGAACAGACTTAAAATTTCCTCATCATGAAAATGAAATAGCACAGACGGTTGTTCATGATCATCACCACCTTGCTAGAGTTTGGATGCATGTAGGCAGACTTGACGTCAATAGCATTAAAATGAGTAAATCCATTGGTAATATTTCACTTGTAAAAGACTTGATCCTCGATTATAATCCTCTTGCATTCAGATTGTTGATGGTTGGTCATCACTATCGTCAGCCAATCAACTATAGCGACGACTTAATGGTACAGTTTTCAAAAGAGTATGATAAAATAGAACGTGCCTTAAAAAAAGCATTTTTAACAATGTCCTTAGAGGATATTGCTGAACATATCAGTGTTAAAGCATACATCGATCAATTTAAGATGTATATGAATGATGATTTTAACATCCCTAATGTCATGACGGTGATTTATGAAATCATTAAATCAATGAATAAGGAAAAAGACACTGAAACGATTGCTAGCTTATTCCATACAGCAAAAGAGATATTGACAGTTCTTGGCATTATGCCAACATTCAACATGAATGAGAGCACACTCGATTTATATCGCGAATGGGAACAAGCTCGAAATAATAAGGATTTTCTAAGAGCCGATCAATTGAGATCTGAGCTAGCAGAGCAAGGATGGATATAATTTGAACGGACTTACTTTGGCATATATCGGTGATGCATACTATGAACTTAAAGTGCGTATGTATCTTATTGATAAGAAATTAACGCATGTTAATGACTTGCACAAGCAAGCCATTCGTTTTACTTCGGGAACTGCACAAGCCAAAATCATGGAATATCTTATTGATAACACTTTGATTTCAGAAGATGAAACTGATTTATTTAAACGCGGTAGAAATGCCAGTGGGCCAGGTAGAAAAAACATTGACGCGAAAACATATCATTTAGCTACAGGTTTTGAATCTTTAATCGGGTTTTTATATCTTAACCAAAAAAATCGTGCTGATGAGCTCATTGCTCAGGGCATCAATTATATAGAGGAAGGAGATTTCAATGGAAAAAACAGTTGACAAGAAAGTGAATACTAAAGCTGCAAATAATGACCTAAAGGCACTAATTGACGACTCGAAAAATATCGATATCGAAGTCTCTAAACCTAAACGTCAAAAAGGACCTCAAACCATTATCAAAGAAGATCTTATTCAAATGAAAGGCGATCCTCTAGGATTGCACGTTCCTTTGAATGAAGAACCAAAAGAAAGTCTTATTGTTAAAGATAAGGTTAAAAGTAAAGAAGATATTATTGTTGAAAGATATAATCCAGAAGTGGAATTAGGATTGACTACTGATCAAGTTGAACTTCGCTTGATGGCAGGACTTGCTAATATCAGTGATACAGGAAGTAGCAAAAGTATTCCGAATATCATCTCATCAAACATCTTTACCTTCTTTAATTTCTTGAATTTTGCAATGGCAGCTTGGTTAATATCTGTTGGAGCATCGATTACAAATCTATTTTTCATGGGTGTCATTACCGCCAATATCACAATTGGTATCATCCAGGAAATCAGAGCAAAGAAAACGATTGATAAATTATCATTGTTATCAGCACCTACAGCAATAGTTATCAGAGATTCTGATGAGTTTGAAATTGCAGTTCACGATGTAGTTATTGATGATATATTGTTTTTGAGTTCAGGAAAACAAATACCCGCAGATTCAGTTGTTCGTCAAGGCTCTATTGAGGTTGATGAATCACTATTAACAGGTGAATCTGACGCGATTATCAAGAAAAAGGGTGATACCCTTTATTCAGGAAGTTTCGTCGTATCAGGATCTTGCTTTTCACAAGCAACCGCCGTTGGTAAAGATATTTATATTCAAAAGCTTACCAATCAAGCAAAACGTTATAAAAAGCCTCAATCTGATTTATTGGGCTCACTAAAGATTATTATTCGTGTTGTTGGTGTTTTGATTTTACCACTCGCAGCAACACTGTTTTATCTGATGTGGACATCATTTGACTGGGATGTATCACTTACAATTGCGCAAAGACTTGCCAGTGATGAGTATGCGCTCATTGTCAGACAAACTGCAGGTGCTATGATTGGAATGATTCCTTCGGGATTATTCTTGTTAACGTCGATGGCTTTAGCAGTTGGTGTTATCAGATTAGCGCAAAATAATACATTGGTTCAAGAATTATATTGTATTGAAATGCTTGCTCGAGTAGATACACTTTGTTTAGATAAAACCGGAACTATTACTGATGGTACAATGACAGTTAAAAGTATCATTGAATATAAAAATGAAACCGGATTACCGTTAAAAAATATTGTTTCTGCAATGATCAATGCTCAAAATGATCAAAATTTAACATCTGATGCGATGGCTGAACGTTTTGGTACAGCCAAACGTATTCGTCACAAACACTTAATTCCATTTTCAAGTACTAGAAAATTCAGTGCTGTTCAATTTGATCGTTATGGAACATTCATTATTGGAGCACCTGAATTTGTTGTTAAAGAAAATTATGGTGTCATTGAAAGAGAAGTTGATAAACAATCTGCAGAAGGCTATCGTGTTTTAGTGGTTGCTCATTCCTCTGGAAATATTAATGAAACCAAGGTTGAGGGAAAGATAGTTCCATTGGCACTGATCATGATTGAAGACACCATTAGACCTGATGCTATTGAAACGATTGAATATTTCAAGTCACACAATGTCGAAGTTAAAGTTATTTCAGGTGATAATCCTGCTACAGTTTCACGTATATCACAACGTGCAGGTATTGCCAATGCTGAAAAATATATCAGTTTAGAAGGTATACAAGATAAGGAAGTTGTTCGATCAGCTTCACGATATACCGTATTTGGAAGAGTTTCACCTCAACAAAAGAAACTCCTCATAGAATCGATGAAAAACAACGGAAGAACTGTTGCAATGACCGGTGATGGTGTCAATGACATCTTAGCCTTGAAGGAAGCAGATACCTCGATTGCAATGGCATCTGGTAGCGAAGCAGCAAGAAATGTATCCCATCTTGTTCTACTGGATTCTAATTTCTCTTCAATGCCGAAGGTTGTTAGCGAAGGGCGAAGAGTTATCAACAATGTTCAACGTGTTTCAACACTATTCTTAACTAAAACAATTTTCTCATTCTTGCTTGCAATCATTGCAATTACAAGACATGGCAGTTATCCAATTCTACCCAATCAATTGATTCTAATCGATTATCTCGTTATTGGTATTCCTTCATTTTTCTTAGTGCTAGAAGCAAACAATAAACTGGTTAAAGGACGTTTCTTACTTAATATCCTTAAAGCCGCTTTGCCCGGAGCACTTGTTGTCATGATTAATAGTTTAGTTATCTTTGGATTTGAGAAGTCTTTAAACATGAGTAGTTCGGTTGTATCAACATTGATTGTTATTTCCGCAACAGTTGTATCACTTATGGTGCTATTTAGAATCTCAACACCATTTAATAAAATGCGGAGAACATTATTCTTCATCATGATTACTGCGTTTGTCTTAGCTATTGTGTTCTTGCCATTTTGGTTTGATTTCGCACCATTCTATGATCAGAATGTCAGTGTTTTGGCACCACTAACGCTACCACAAATTCTATTACTGCTCGTATTAGCTCAAGCAACATTCCCACTGATGTACATATTATCCAATCTTTATGGGTGGGTAAAGACATTTATTCGTACAATATTAAACAAACTTGCCGATATGCAATAATATAAAGGGCGTACTCTCGCCCTTTTATTAAGTATTTTTTCAAATCATTTTCCGATTTTTAAATGAGTCTTCTATAGAATGAACCTGGAGGGATAAATCATGATTATTTATGGTAAAAATGTTATAAAAGAAGCTGTTTTCGCAAATAGACCTATTTATAAAGTGATGGTAGATGACAAAATTTCTGATAGTCATTTTCTAAGCTTTTTAAAAGATAAGGGTATTGAATATCATCGTGTGACTAAAGGAGATCTCAACAATCTAACCCAGAATGCGGTTCATCAAGGTGTTGTTGCTGACGTTAAAGATTATGAAACCTATGAGCTTGAAGAGGTTTTGGACACATCTAAACTTCAAAGATTCATCATCCTTGATGGTATTGAAGATCCTCATAATCTAGGCGCTATCATGCGTACAGCCGAAGCAGTTCAATTTGATGGTATCATTTTGAGCAAAAGAGGGCAAGTTCCGCTCAATGCTACTGTGGCAAAGGTTTCTTCAGGAGCAATTGAACATATACCCGTCATCTTAGTTTCTAACATCAATCAAGCCATATTGAAACTGAAAGAAAACAACATATGGGTCATTGGAACTGACGGAGCATCAGAAAAAACATATCGCGATATGCCTCTTAATCTATCACTTGCTATTGTTTTAGGCAATGAAGGCGAAGGCATTAGACCGCTCGTCAAACAAAACTGCGATTTGCTTGTCAAAATTCCAATGTACGGAAAGATCAACTCACTCAACGTGAGTGTGGCCGCAGCTCTCATGATGTATGCGACACTAAACTAATTATGCACTATGTGATGAATGATTATGAACTGGTTTATCTTATCCAAAATGAACAGGATGATATTGCGATGGAATTCATGTTCAAAAAGTACCATAAATTCATCTGGAAACAAGTGCATTTGTTGAATGTTGATTCAAAAGAGCTTGATGATTTGCATCAAGAAGGTGTTTTGATGCTACATAGAGCGCTAAAAACATTTGATGAGTCGAAAAATAAAAGTTTTACACGTTATTTTGAATTAATCTTAAAAAGACAATTGTATCGAGTTAAAAACAATATTCCCAATTACTATTTATATGAACACACTAATTTTTGCAAAGGTGCATCATATCTAGAAGAAGAACCCATAGAGATTTCATTTTCTTCAGTTCTTGAACAACAGATTCATTCGCTATATTTTTTACAAAGTAGATCGGTAGCAGAAATTATTAGACAAACAGGTTACACTAAAAAACAAGTGTACAACACAGTTTTTAGAATCAAAGAAAAATATAAAAATATGTTATAATATATTAGATAGTTGACTAAGTCATTTTTAAGTGTTAAAATACACTTGCGAATGACCACAAAAGGTGGTTTTTTAATGCGCGAGAAAATTATATTAGTATGTTCGGAATGCTTGAGTAGAAATTATAATACAACAAAGAATAAACAAACACAAAAAGAACGTATTGAGACAAGCAAGTTTTGTCCCAAATGCAACAAGCATACGATTCATAAGGAAAGTAAATAGGAGGCCATCATGGCAATCAAACAAAAACCAGTAGAACAAAAAAGCAAATTACTAGAAGTTTTGACAACTGAATATAAATGGGAAAATTTACTTCTTGGTGTTTTAGCAACCCTATCGGGCGCTCTAGCAATGATGATTATCAGTGGGAATACATTACTTCAAATTAATGAAAATTTCCCAATTCTTGGACAGGGAAGCAATGGTGTCATATTTGCATGGGTTTTATTTGCAATTTCAATTTTCGGATTGATTCTTGTTGTTTATCCATTCTTTTTACCAGCAATCCCAGAATTGAAGAAAATTACTTGGCCATCATGGCCTAAGTTTTTGGACCATGGCGTTCGTGTTTTAATCTTCTTATTCATTTTAACGGGTATGCTATTACTTTATGATATACTCATTATTCGTTTGCTTGGTGGTATTCTATGAGTCAAACTGTTAGATGGTATATTATTCAAACCTATTCGGGTTATGAAAATGCCGTCAAAGTTGACTTAGAACGACGCGTTGAAAGTATGGGAATGTCTGATTTTATTTTTAGAATCATTGTCCCTGAAGAAACCGTCATTGAGAAAAAAGCTGACGGTAAAGAAAAAGAAAAAATCAAACAACTCTTTCCAGGGTATGTTTTCGTAGAAATGATGGTTACTGACGAATCATGGTTCGTTGTTAGAAATACACCAAGAGTTACCGGATTTTTGGGTTCATCAGGTGGAGGAACAAAACCAGTTCCACTTGCTCCAGATGAAATTAACCAAATTTTATTAAAGATTGGTGTTATCTCTAAACCAACTTTCGACCATTTATTTGGTAAACAAGTTGAAGTTATCGATGGTACTTGGCTTGGCCTTAAAGGTAAAGTGGTACATGTTGATAATGATCAAGAAAAACTGGTTGTTGATCTAGATCTATTTGGTCGTGCAACACCAACTGAATTTGATGCAAATCAGGTTAAAGAACTTTAAAAAGCGGACAAACCGCTTTTTTTTGTAAATTTTATGATATTTTCAAAAATCATATAACTATAAAAAGAAACCTCGTGTCAAAATGCCGACATAAGGTTTAATTGAACTATAACTGATATTTTATGAAGGTTGAACCTCAAGGATGACTTTTTGACCAAGCGGGTCAATCACATATTTTTTTTCTCCTTCAACTAAAACAGGTACTTTTGAATGTGTAAGATTTCTAATCAGCGTTGGATAAAGCTGATGAGGAACATTTAATACATAAGACTTAAGTCCTACCTGTTTAATTTTATTAAGTGGAGCATGACCGTTCCAAGTATTTAATCCTATGTGATGATGATAACCATTAGCACCTAAGAAAATAGCTGAGTCCAAAAAACTTAGCATGACTGAAAATCCCAAAGTATCTTCATAAAATGATTTTGTTAAATCCAGTTCATCTACATGAAAATGAAGATGTCCAATCACGGTATCACAATGAATCTTTTCAAAGATATCATTTTTGTCTAATTCAAGTAACAAGTCATCAAGATTCAATGGATTGGTGTACATGGTCACTTTCCCATGTTCGATTGGCCATTCTTTAGCATCCCTATCTCGGTAAATCTCAATACCGTTTCCATCAGGATCATCTAAATACAGTGCTTCGCTAACACCATGATCTGATGCACCAGAAAGTGGATATCTTTTTAGGATGAATTGCTGAACCATTTTAGCGAGCTCTTTTCGATTGGGGAGCAGAAAAGCAAAATGATAAAGACCAAGCGTGATATCAGGAGGTAAGGCATTTCTATCTTCAATCAAAGTTATCAGAGGATCTATCTGATTTGCAGTAAGAACTACCCGATGTTTATCTTTTTCTAAAATGGATAAACCAAGAATTTCAACATAAAATTCCAAAGATCGATGAAGATCTTTAATAAGCAATGAGATATTTAAAACATGTAACGTATCCTTTGTATGATAGATTGACATGATATGCACCTCCACCCTCATTTTATACGAGAAATCTTATAAAAGGATGATTTACGTCAATTATTCTATTAAAAAGGTTCAATAAACTTAAAATATTAAGCAATTTACATGATTTTGCCGTTTTTTAGTGTTATACTATGCTACGAATATGGAGGTATTATATATGAAAATAGAAATTTGGTCAGACTTTGCTTGTCCATTTTGTTACATTGGTAAAAAGAGATTTGAACAAGCACTTAGTGAATTTAAACATAAAAATGAAGTGGAAGTTATCTACAAAGCTTATCAGCTTAATCCTGATGCACCACAAGTGATGGTAGGTACGGCATATGAAAGTTTTGCAAAAGGTCACAATACAACACCTGAACAGGCAAAACAAAGATTTGATATGTTCACTCAAAACGCTAAAACAGTTGATCTTGAGTATCGGTATGATCTCATTCAGATGACCAACACATTTGATGCACATCGCCTTGCGAAATGGGCAAATCAATTTGGTAAGGAAGATGCAATCACAAATCGTTTCATGAAAGCATATTTCACTGATGGATTAAACATTGCAGATCAAAAAACACTTCAAGATTTAGTTAAAGAAATTGGACTAAACGAAGAAGAAGCAATCAAAGTATTGAAATCAAATCAATATAAAGATCAAGTAAAAGCAGAACAACAGGAATCAAGACAAATTGGTGTTCAAGGCGTTCCATTCTTCGTTTTAAACCGCAAATATGGCATTTCAGGCGCACAGCAAAAAGACTATTTTGTTCAAGCTTTAAATCAAACATGGAATGAAGAAAATCCACTTAAAGTTCTAAATAAGACAGATGATGAAGCAACTTGCGATGATCATGGCGAATGTGGGTTTTAATCAATATAAATATACTCCTCTTGGAGTATTTTTTTATGGTAAAATAAGAGTATATAAAGAAATAGAGGTATTATAATGAGAATATTAGGAAACATCATTTGGTTTATCTTTGGAGGAGCACTAGCAGCCATTTTATGGCTTGTTCTAGGCGTTTTGTTGTCGATTACCATCATTGGTTTACCATTTGGTATCCAATGCTTTAAATTTGCAAAACTCGTTGTTTTCCCATTTGGTCAAGAAGTTCGTACTGACTTTGCTGAACATCCAATTATGAACATTATCTGGATGTTATTGGTGGGTTGGGAAATGGCAATTGGTTATCTAACAATCGCTTTAGTTTTCGCAATAACAATCATCGGTATTCCATTTGCTATGCAATGGTTTAAACTCTCAGTTCTCGCATTAATTCCATTTGGTTCCAAAATCAGATAAATAGCAAAGTTTATTGTTGACAAAGCATACCCTTAATGATAGAATAATATCGCGTGTGAAAGCACACCATAGTGGAAGATTGAATTCATACCACATACTTATGTAAAGAAGGAGGTTGTGTCTCATGGCAAAAAAAGTTGTTAAAGTAGTTAAATTGCAAATTGCAGCAGGTAAAGCAAACCCAGCTCCACCAGTCGGTCCAGCACTTGGTCAAGCTCAGGTAAACATTCCAGCATTCTGTTCACAGTTTAACGAAGCAACGAAAGATCAAATGGGCTTTGTTGTTCCCGTAGTAATTTCGGTATATGATGACCGTACATTCTCATTTATAACAAAAACCCCACCAGCAAGTGACTTACTCAAAAAAGCAGCAAGCATCAAAAAAGGCTCAAGTAATGCTAAGAAAGATAAAGTTGCAACAGTTACTCGCGAACAAATCAAAGAAATTGCAGAAAGAAAAATGCCTGACTTAAATGCGTATACTGTAGAAGCAGCAATGAAAATTGTTGAGGGTACAGCACGTAATATGGGCATCACAGTAGTAGACTAATTTAGATCGCTAGCTATCTAAATTGTGGGAGGATATCCCGCTAGACCACATTTTAGGAGGAAGAATATGAAAAGAGGAAAGAAATATCTTGAGGCAGCAAAACTTATTGATCGCTCAAAAAAGTATGCTGTTGACGAAGCATTTGACTTGGTCAAGAAAATCTCATTTGTAAAGTTTGATGCTACGGTTGAAGTAGCGTTCCGCTTAAATCTTGATCCAAGAAAAGCAGAACAAAACTTAAGAGGCGCTATCGTTTTACCACACGGTACCGGCAAAGTTTCTCGAGTTGTAGTTATTGCACAAGGTGAAAAAGCTAAAGAAGCTGAAGCAGCTGGAGCTGATCATGTTGGAGCAGCAGAACTCATTCAAAAAATCGCAGGAGGCTGGTTTGACTTTGATGTCATGGTAGCAACTCCAGATATGATGGGTCAACTTGGTAAATTAGGACGTATCCTTGGGCCAAAAGGCTTAATGCCAAACCCAAAGACAGGTACTGTTACAATGGACGTTGAAAAAGCCGTTCATGAAATTAAAAATGGTAAGATTGAATATCGTACTGATAAAGTCGGAAACATTCACGCACCCATCGGTCGTGCATCCTTCACAGTTGAACAATTGAAGGAAAATGTTAAAACACTTTTTGATCAACTTATGCGTATCAAACCAACGACAGTCAAGGGAACTTACATGAAGAGCGTTACAGTGTCTTCAAGTATGAGTCCTGGTGTTCATCTCGACGAAGAATCATTAAAAGCACACAGTTAATTATTAATTAAATCAGGCCAAAGACAGTAGGTGCCAAAAACTTAATTTCCTACCGAGGTGAAAATCAGAATTTGATTCTCTCTTATGTCTTTGCGCATGAGAGAGATTTTATTTTAGAAGGAGGCATTTCATGCAAAAAGCAGTTATCGAACGTAAGGCAGAAGCCGTACGCGCATTAAGTGAAAAGCTTGGACGTGCTACAACCGTTGTTGCCTTCGATTATCCTGGTTTGACTGTAGAACAATTCACAAAACTACGTCACCAATTAAGAGAAGCAAACTGTGAAGTTACAGTTTATAAAAACAACATTTCTAGAAGAGCTTCAATTGCCGCTGGATATGATGCATTAGCAGACTCGTTTACGGGCGCTAAAGCATTGGCAATTAGTTATTCAGACGTTGTTGCACCTGCAAAGATCATTTATGAATTTGCAAAAGCAAACAAAGCAGTACAGATTCAAGCAGGAATTGTAGAAGGTAGAGTATTTAATGTTGAACAACTCAACGAATTAGCGCTATTACCATCGAGAGAAACATTGTTGACAATGTTAGCAGTAGGTTTGTTGACTCCAATCAGAGAACTTGCGATTGGTCTTAACATGATTAGTAGTGAAGAATAATAATATTAGGAGGAATATAAGAAATGGCAAAATTAACAAAAGCAGCTTTCATTGAAGCGCTAAAAGAAATGACTTTATTAGAAATTAAAGCCTTAGTAGATGGCTTAAAAGAAGAATTCGGTATCGACCCAAGTGCAGTGTCAGCAGCTCCAGCAGCAGCGGCAGCTGAAGTTGAAGAAGAAAAGACATCATTTAATGTTATTCTTAAGACTTTCGGTGCAAATAAAATTGCAGTTATCAAAGTTGTTCGTGCAGTAACTGGTTTAGGATTAGCTGAAGCTAAAACTTTAACAGAAACTCCAGATGGATTAATTAAAGAAAATGTTAAGAAGGAAGAAGCAGAAACCTTAAAGACCGCATTACAAGATGCAGGGGCTACTGTTGAAATCAAATAACTTCTAATTAAGGCGGATTATAACCTGAGAAATCATCTCGGGTTTTTTCGCTGTATGAGGGGGACCAATGAGTCACTATTATTTAAACGATAATAAGCTTGCACATTCAGTAAAAAGTTATGATGTTGTGATTAACGATATCACATTAAAATTGTACACGGACCTAGGCGTTTTTAGTAAGGATTATCTTGATTATGGAACGCGTGTATTACTTGAAACTGTAGAACTTAGCGAGAACCAAAAAACAGTGATTGACATGGGATGCGGATATGGACCTGTCGGTATTTATATCGCAAAAGCTTATCCAGATAAACATGTTTATCTTTTTGATGTGAATGAAAGAGCCATTGAAATGGCTCAAAAAAATCAAATAGAAAATGCTGTGGACAATATCGATATACAAATTAGCAATCTGTTTGATCAAGTCAAGATTAAAGCAGATGTTGTTCTGACGAATCCACCAATCCGGGCTGGAAAGCAAACCGTATTCAAACTTTATGAGGATGCTTATCTGAATTTAAACCCTGGTGGTGTTTTGTATGTTGTTATTCAAAAGAAACAAGGTGCACCTTCTTCAGTAACACATTTAGAAACTATTTTTGGACAATGTGAAATTATTGAGAAAAAGAAGGGGTATTGGATTCTTTTTGCTAAAAAGTAATAATATCCAGATAATTTGTTACTAAAGTAAAAAATATCATTGACTATTTACAAAGTGTATGATAATATTGTTAAATGCATAATCATTGTTTCATTTTGATAATATTATATATTAATTGCTGAATTCCAAATACGATAGGAGTGTGGATTATGGGATATCGAAGCGTTAAATACGGCAAAAAAGCTGAACGCAGAAATTATTCAAGAATGCGTTATGATATAGATTTGCCGGATCTCATCGAAATTCAAACCAAGTCTTTTAAATGGTTTATCGATGAAGGGATCAAAGAATTATTAACAGATATTTCGCCCATTGAAGGACATAATGGCGATTTAAAATTATATTTTGAGGAACATTTCCTTTCTGAACCTAAGTATGATGAACAAGAATCAAAATTACGAGATGTCAATTATGCTAAACAACTCTCTGCTCGTGTAAAACTTGAGAATGCCGTAACTGGCGAAGTACGTGAAAATACCGTATTAATGTGTGAAATCCCATTCATGACACCATCTGGGACTTTTGTCATTAATGGTGCAGAACGTGTTGTTGTTTCACAAATTATTCGTTCAGCTGGTGCATATTTTACAAGCGAACTAGACAAGAAATTAAATCAAGTTAAATTTATGGCTCAAGTGATTCCAACTCGGGGTGCTTGGATTGAATATGAACTTGGATCAAAAAATATAATGTATGCTAAGCTTGACCGCTCAAAGAAAGTCCCAATGACGACGATGATGCGTGCTCTAGGCTTATCAAGAAAAAAAGATATCTATGAAGTATTCGGTAAATCAGTTTACATGGATGCTACTTTTGATAAAGATGAAACTAAAAACGCCGATGAAGCTATCGTTGATCTATATTCAAAATTAAGACAGGGTGAAAAAGTACCTGCTGACGCTGCAAGAGAATTTATCAGAATGCGTCTTTTTGAACGTCGTCGTTATGATCTAGCCGCTGTTGGTCGTTACAAGTTTAATAAAAAGCTTGACGTGTTAACTCGCATTTTGGGTACTTATACAGCAACAGATATTATCAACCCAGAAACCGGCGAAGTCGTTATTCCTGAAAAGACAAAGATTACAAAAGCAATCATTCAAACATTAAGAGAAAACCGTCACATCCTCAGAAAAGAAATTATTTCCAAGGAAGATTCATTGCAAAATGAAACTCCTGGTGAAATCTTAGCAACTAGACTTCCTGATGGAGGAGATGCACTTTATACGAAAGATAATATTGTTAACTTACGTACTGGTGAAGTTCTTATTTCCAAAAATACAGAAGTTACTGACGATGCACTTGCTATTTTAAGAAGAAATCGTCAATCATTGGATGAAAAGGTCATCAAATATTTCTTTGGTAAAGACGTTTATGAAAAAGAAAGAGAACGCGAAGGCGTTATCGTTGAAATGATTGAAGTCACTGTCAAGGACAAAGAAACTGATCGTATTTATCCAGTTAAAGTTCTTGGTAATGATCAAAGAGAAAATAAGGAACATATCTCATTATCAGATGTCGTAGCCAGTATGAGTTATTATTTGAACTTATATGATGGACTAGGATCAACAGATGATATTGACCATTTGGGTAATCGCAGATTACGCCTAATTGGTGAACTCCTTAAAAATCAATTTAGAATCGGTTTGGCTAGAGCAGAAAAGAACATTAAAGACAAGATGTCTACAACAACATTTGCTGATGCTACACCTTCCAATATTATCAACATGACACCACTTGCTGGTGCCATTAAAACCTTCTTTGGTAGTTCACAGTTGTCACAGTTCATGGATCAAATCAATCCACTTGCTGAATTGACACAAAAAAGAAGAGTATCCGCTTTGGGTACCGGTGGTTTAGCTAGAGACAGAGCGGGCGTTGAAGTCCGTGACGTTCACAATTCTCACTATGGACGTATCTGTCCAATTGAAACACCTGAAGGACCATCTATTGGTTTAATCAGTTCACTTGCTACATATGGTAAAGTTGACCAATACGGTTTCATCCAAACACCATATCTAGTTGTTGATTGGTCTTCAGGTAAACATGTCGTTACACCCAACTTTAAGTATCTGACTGCAGATGAAGAATATGATGAAGTTATCGCATCAGCAGCAACTGAACTTCGTGAAGATGGAACGATTATTACTGAAAGAGTTATTGGGCGTTTCCGTGGTGAAACTTCAATGTTCGATCCCGAAGAAGTAACATTCATGGACGTTTCGCCAAAGCAGATTGTTTCTGTAGCAACATCAACCATTCCATTCTTGGAACATGATGATGCATCGCGTGCGCTTATGGGTGCAAACATGCAACGTCAAGCCGTACCTTTACTTAAACCAGAATCACCTATCGTTGGTACTGGTATTGAATATCGTGCAGCTAAAGACTCTGGTAGTGTCATTGTCAGTGATGTTTCCGGTTATGTTACCTATGCAGACAGTACGAAAATCATCATTACTGCAGAACCTGAACAAAAAATAATGGTTGGAAACAACGTTCTATACGATCCAAATAAACCTTATACGTTTGAAATGGCGAAGACGCTTCGCGATTATGGTATGGGTGATAGCAAGACCTTTAATTTAATCCGTTTCTTTAGATCAAACCAAGATACATGCATTTTGCAGCGTCCTATTGTTGAGACTGGAGAATTTGTGGAAAAAGGCGATATTCTAGCTGATGGACCTTCAACTGATAAAGGCGAATTAGCTTTGGGAAGAAACGTTACAGTCGCATTCATGACATGGGAAGGCTATAATTATGAAGATGCCATCATCATGAGTGAAGACCTAGTTAAAGAAGATGTCTACACATCAATTCATATTGATGAGTATGAAATAGAAACAAGAGAATTGAAAACAGGCTCCGGACGCGAAGAAATTACGCGTGAAGTTCCAAATGCCAGCCTAGAAACATTAAAGAATCTTGATGAACGCGGTATTATCATTGCCGGTTCAGAAGTTAGAGAAGGCGACATTCTTGTCGGTAAGATTACACCAAAAGGTGTATTTGAACCAAGTCCTTCTGAAAAACTGATTCATGCAGTTATTGGTGAAAAATCAAGAGAATATAGAGACTCATCACTTCGTGTACCTCATGGTGGCGGTGGTGTAGTTCAATCAATTCAATACTTCTCAAAGAAGAACGGTGATGCTCTGCCTAGTGGCGTGAATGAATCCATTCGTGTCTATGTTGCTAAAAAGAGAAAAATCTCTGAAGGTGACAAAATGGCTGGTCGTCATGGTAACAAGGGTGTTATTTCCAAAATTCTACCAAGAGAAGACATGCCTTATATGGAAGATGGAACACCTGTTGACATCATGTTAAACCCACTTGGAGTTCCTTCACGTATGAACATCGGACAGATTTTAGAAATCCATTTAGGTATCGCAGCTAAAAATTTAAACGTTAAAATTGCTACACCAGTTTTCGATGGTGTTGATGATGCTGACCTGCTTAAGATTATGGCTGAAGGTGGAATTGATCCAGATGGAAAACGTGTCTTATTTGATGGACGAACTGGCGAACCCTATGAAAATAGAATATCTGTAGGCGTGATGTATATGATCAAGCTTTCTCACATGGTTGATGATAAACTCCATGCAAGAAGCGTTGGACCATACACACTTGTCACGCAACAACCAATGGGTGGTAAAGCTCAGAATGGTGGACAGAGATTTGGTGAAATGGAAGTTTGGGCACTCTATGCTTATGGTGCTGCTCACACACTCCAAGAAATGCTTACAGTTAAATCGGATGATATGCTTGGAAGAAACAAGGTCTATAGTGCGATTACGCATGATAAACCAATTCCTGAAGCAAGTATTCCTGAATCGTTTAGAGTATTAACCAGAGAACTTCAAGCTCTCGGACTTTATGTCGAGCTGATTGATGCGAAAACAGGCGAAAATGAAGCCGAAAAATCACTTGTCGATAACAATCCGAGCAAGTTTAGAGGAGGATTTCGTTGATGGCTAAAGAAAAGTTAACATTACATGTCGAATCTTTGAAGTTATCCGAAGAAGCTCTAAAGGCCCTCAAGTTATCAGGTATTGACCAACTTGAAGATTTTAACACGTTCAATCTCAAAGAATTGAATATGTTGCTTGGTGAAAGTTTCGAAGAAATTAAAACGATTTTACGTCGTTATGCTCTACCTAGAAATTTAGAAAATTTAAACATCAGTGACGAAAGTGTTGAAATTTTAAGACACGCAAACATACAAGACTTAAAAGAATTCCTAGAATTTGACAGACACACACTTTATCATTTATTTGAAGAAGATGCGATTTTGCGTCAAGAAATCAATAACATTCTTGAACTATATGGCTTTGACGCACTCAAAGAACACGTTCATGAAGTTGAAGCTGAACTGATTCCTGAAGAAGAAGTTGAAGCATTTATGGATATTGACTTATCCGAACGTATTCATCGCCATGTTCAACCAATCAGAAAAGGTTATGGTAGCCGCACATATAGCCATTTAAAGATTCGTCTAGCATCTCCTGATGAAATCAGACAATGGTCTTATGGTGAAGTCAAAACACATGAAACAATCAACTATAGAACATCAAAACCTGAAGAAGGTGGATTGTTCTGTGAACGTATTTTTGGACCTACAAGAGATTATCAATGTGCTTGTGGCAAAAAACAAAGCGGCAACAAAGGCCAAATTTGTCAGAAGTGCGGTATTGAAATCACTGAATCTAAAGTTCGTAGAGAACGCATGGGTCATATTGAATTAGAAGCTCCAGTCGTTCACACATGGTATTTGAAGAATTCTCCATCACGCTTGGCTATCCTTTTAGGAATCAAAGCTAAGCAACTTGAAGAAGTTGTTTACCATGCATCCTATATCGTAACTGATCCAGGAACAGCACCATTAGCAAAAAAACAGATTCTATCTGAACAAGACTATAGTGCATTAACTGAAGAGTATGGTAGCAGATTCACAGCACTAACCGGTGCTGAAGCTGTCAAAAAACTCCTTCAGGAACTTGACTTAGATAAAGAAGTCAAATCACTTCGCAAGAAGTTAAAGACAAGCTCTAAGCAAAAAAGAGATCGAATTATCAAACGTCTTGAAGTTGTTGAAGCATTTAATAACTCAAACAATAAACCTGAATGGATGGTTATGGATGTTATTCCAGTCATTCCACCAGATCTAAGACCAATGGTTGCATTAGATGGCGGACGTTTTGCTACAACTGACTTAAATGATTTATACCGTCGCATTCTAAATCGTAACAACCGTTTGAAAAAACAAAAAGAACAAATGGCTCCTCGTTTGATCACAAAGAATGAAAAACGTATGCTTCAAGAAGCTGTCGATGCACTCTTTGACAATGCAAAACGTGGTAAGAAAGCTGCTGTTGAAAGAAATCGACACTTAAAGTCATTATCTGATATGTTACGCGGTAAGCAAGGTCGTTTCAGACAAAACTTACTTGGTAAACGTGTTGACTATTCAGGTCGTTCCGTCATTATCGTCGGACCAGATCTTGAAATGTATCAATGTGGTATTCCAAGAGAAATGGCTATTACATTATTCAAACCATTTGTTTTAAGAGAATTACAAAAGTTAACAGGCAACGATGCAAATTCCAAGAAGAATGCTAACAGCAAGTACGAAAGAATGGATGATGATGTTTGGGCAGCTTTAGAAAAGGTTGTTAGAGAACATCCAGTCTTACTTAACCGCGCACCAACACTTCATAGACTTGGTATTCAAGCATTTGAACCTAAATTGATTGATGGTAAAGCAATTCGCCTTCACCCACTTGTTACACCAGCATTCAATGCTGACTTTGACGGTGACCAAATGGCTGTCCACGTACCACTATCTAATGAAGCTCAAGCAGAAGCAAGATTACTCATGCTTGCATCCAATAATATTTTGAATCCTAAAGATGGAAAACCAGTTGTTACGCCATCACAGGACATGGTTCTTGGAAACTATTATCTAACGATCGAAGAAAGATTGGAACGCAAGTTCAATGGATATCGTGCTGAAGAAAGACAAGCTGAACATGATTTCAAAAATCGCAATGAAGGTCACTTCTTTGCTCATTATGATGAAGCATATCTTGCATTTCAACACAAAGAAATTGGATTGCACACTAGAATCATTATTGATCCTAAATCCATCAATCAAAAGTTTACTGAAGAACAAAAACACAAATATTTAGTAACAACATTAGGTAAACTCATTTTCAACCGCATTCTTCCTCCAACGTTCCCTTACTTGAATGAACCAAGTCTGGATAATTTGGAAAATTATACACCTGAAAAGTATTTTATGGCAAAGGGAACCAATCCTAAGGATACCCTTAAGAATATGGCTGTACCAGCACCATTTAAGAAGAAGTTCCTATCTCAGATTATTGCACAGGTCTTCAAGGACTTGCAGATTAGTGAAACATCCAAGATGTTAGATAGACTTAAGGATCTTGGTTTCAAATATTCGACAGTTGCAGGTATTACCGTATCATTTGCTGATATTAACGTTTATTCTGGCAAACATGACAGAATTGAAATAACCAATAAGAACATCGAACAGATTACTGGTTGGTATGAAGATGGTATGCTTACAGATAAAGAACGTCGTGATCTCGTTATTAAACAATGGCAAGAAGCGCGTGATGATATTCAAAAAGGATTAATGGCTGAATTTGATAAGGATAACAACATCTATATGATGTCTGACTCCGGTGCTCGTGGTAATGCATCTAACTTTGCCCAGCTTGCTGGTATGCGTGGTCTGATGAATAATCCTAAAGGTGAAATTATCGAAGTTCCAGTTCAAGCTTCCTTTAGAGAAGGTTTGACCGTATCCGAATTCTTCATCTCCACCCATGGTGCGAGAAAAGGTTCTACAGATACAGCGTTAAAGACTGCTGAATCAGGATATTTGACACGTCGTTTAGTTGACGTCAGCCAAGATGTCATCGTTGTTGATGAAGATTGTGGTACTGAACGTGGTGTTTATATGGAACCAGTTATGGATGACACAAAAGAAATCGTTCCATTATATGACCGTATCGTCGGACGTTATGCAAGCAAGGATGTTATGCATCCAAAAACAAAACAAGTTTTAGTTAAACGCAATGAACTGATCACCGAAGAAATTGGCCAATCAATTCTTAAGGCTGAAATCACCGGTGTTGAAATCAGAAGCAATCTAACATGTAATTCAGATAATGGTGTATGTGCTAAATGTTACGGTCGTAACTTGGCTACAAACACAAGAGTAGAAGTTGGTGAAGCAGTTGGTGTTGTCGCAGCCCAATCTATTGGTGAACCAGGAACTCAGTTAACCATGAGAACCTTCCACACCGGTGGTGTTGCTTCCGCATCAGATATCACACAAGGTCTTCCTCGTATTCAAGAATTATTTGAAGCAAGAAACCCTAAAGGGAAAGCCGTTATTAGTGAAGTTGATGGCAAGATTAAATCGATTGATCGCCAACGTGGTGGTATTTCGGTTGTCACAATCACCGATATTCATGATAAAGACTATAAATACACAATGGATCCAAATGTTGAAGCTTTATTCCGTAAGGGAGCTAGTGTGAAAGCTGGCCAAAGATTGACATTAGGTTCTATCAATCCTAAAGAATTACTCCGTGTTGTTTCAACTGAAGCAGCTGAAATGTATATTTTAGAAGAAGTTCAAAAGGTATATCGTGCTCAAGGGGTAGAAATTAGTGATAAGCATATCGAATTAATCATTCGTCAGATGCTAAGAAGAATTACCATTGTCACCGAAGGTGATACGGAATTGTTACCAGGTACTGAAGTATCAGTTTCTGAATTCAAGAGAGCTAATAAAGCTGCTTTCAAGACATTTAAGAGACCTGCTGTCGGCCGTCCAATTCTTTTAGGTATTACAAGAGCATCACTTAAAAGTGATTCCTTCTTATCAGCAGCATCCTTTCAGGAAACTACTAGAATTTTAACAGATGCAGCAATCAAAGGTAAGACCGATGAACTTCATGGCTTGAAGGAAAACGTCATCATTGGCGGACTCATTCCAGCTGGAACAGGTATTTTAAGAGAAGCAACTTTTGAATATGACAGATCAAATACCTATACCGAAGAAGAAGAATTAGATTATTAGTAGATAAAAGCATAAATGAAAAGGTATCTGGCAATTTTGCTAGATACCTTTTTTACATATTGTTGTATTTTTGCATTCATTCAACATGCCTTTTTATTTTTGTTGTTATGGTATAATATGAGTAATAAAAAGAAAAAGGGTGTTACATTGAAAATAAAAAAGATCTTCATTTGGATTGCTATAATGGTCTTGCTTATTGCAGGAGCAACAATTGGTTATATACTCATCTTGGATCTTTCTTTTATTGATGCACTTTATATGACCATCATTACAATTTCAACCGTCGGATATCGAGAGGTAACTGAGATGAATACACTAGCCAAATGGTTTTCCATTGGTTTCATTTTAGTGAGTGTCGGTATGGTCGGTTATCTGTTAACAACAGTTTTTAGATTCTTAAGTGAAGGTAATATCAATGAAGCTTGGAGGAAGAATAAAATGAAAAAAGAAATCGATAAATTAGATAATCATATCATCATATGTGGCGCTGGTGAAACAGGTATTCATGTGATTAAACAGCTCAAGAGAAGAGAAGTTGATTTTGTTGTCATAGAAAATGATCTAGAGGCTATTGAAAACTTAAAAGAAATGGATGTTAGTTATATTTATGATGACGCGACAAAAGAAGAAGTTCTTTTGGAAGCTAGAGTCAAAAACGCAAAGGGACTGATTGCTTGTCTTGCTAAGGATGCTGATAATGTATTTGTTGTTTTAACAGCAAGAGAACTTAATGCCAAGATGCACATCGTTGCACGTTCACATGAGGAAAGATCAGATAAGAAACTTCGTCGTGCTGGAGCTGATAATACGGTTAGTCCAGATGAAATTGGTGGAAAGAAAATGGCTGCCATGATGTTAAGTCCTAATGTTCAATATTTTGTTGATAATATTATTGATACAAAAAACATGTCTATAGACATGGAAGAGATTGTTATTAAAGAAAATTCAGAATTAATTAATAAGAAGCTAAGAGAAGCCAAGATATCTGAAAAGGCTGGATTGATCGTATTAGCTATTAGAAGAGAAAATGATGTTTTCATCTTTAACCCTAAAGCTGATGAAGTTTTGAGACTCGATGACAAGATGATTGTTGTTGGATCAAAAGACCAGATCAAAGCACTTAAAAAAATGTCGATGGATATCGATCTGTAAGATGAAGAACATCGTTGTAATTGGCGGAACCAATCACGATATTTTCGCATATACACATCAAAAAATAAAAATGAACGATTCCAATCCCGGATACTTGAAGGATTCTTTTGGAGGTGTTGGCAGAAACATTGCTGAAAACCTAGCAAGATTGGATTTGTCTCCAACTTTCATAACTGCGATAGGAAAAGATATCGTAGGTAAACAGATCATAGAATCAGGTACAAAAGTAGGTATTCATTTTGATGTGATTGAAGTTGAAACAACACCAACATATATTGCTGTTGTCGACAATAACAAAGATATGTTGGTAGCAGTTGCGGCAATGGATGAACTCGAAAAAATAACCGTAGAGCAAATCAAGAACAAACTGGGAACTATCAATCAAGCTGACTTGCTTATTTTAGACACAAATTTTAGTCAAGCTGTCTTGTCATCTATCTTTAATGAGATTAAAATCCCTATCTATGTGGATGCTATCTCAACCCATAAAGCACAAAAAATCAAATCGTTTTATGCAAAAATGAGCATGTTAAAATTAAACTTATATGAAGCAAGAACATTGTCAGGACTAGATTGTCAGACAAAAGAGGATATCGAGCATATTGGTGTTTATTTTATCAGTCAGGGCATCAAAAAAGTTTTCATCACACTTGGTGATCACGGTGCTTATGCCTATGATGGCAAAACACATCAATTCATATCCGGAAGAAAAATCTCTATTGTTAATACCACTGGTGCTGGTGACGCCTTCTTTGCTGGCGTCATTTTTGCTCTCGAACATCAATTATCTCAATTATCATGTGGTATGGCAGCTGCGCTCATCACGCTTCAAGATTCGCAAGCTGTATCACCAAAGTTAAATCAACAACATTTGTTAAATACAATAAAGGAGTACCAATTATGAATTCATATTTATCCATTCATCCAGATGTACAAAATGCACGTATCAACAATTTACCAATCGTTGCCTTAGAATCAACCATTATATCTCACGGTATGCCATATCCAGAAAATATAAAAATGGCGCTTCGTGTAGAAGAGATCATTAGATCAGAAGGCGCTGTTCCAGCAACCATAGCAATTTTAAATGGACAAATCAAAGTAGGTCTTACACATGAGGAGCTTCTGGAACTTGCACAATCAAAAGATGTTCTTAAAGTTAGCAAAAGAGATTTCGGTTATGTTCTAGCAAATAAGAAAACAGGCGCTACCACGGTTTCAGCTACTATGCTCATTGCTGAAATGGCTGGAATTAAGGTGTTTGCTACCGGTGGTATAGGTGGTGTTCATCGTGGTGCGGAAAAAACTTTTGATATTTCAAGAGATCTTGAAGAACTAGCCAACGTGAATGTTGCAGTTGTCTGTGCAGGGGCTAAATCTATCCTCGATTTAGGACTCACTTTAGAATTTTTAGAAACTAAAGGTGTTGAAGTTTTAGGTTATCAAACAAAAGAACTTCCCGCATTTTATAGCAGAGAATCAGGATTTGAATTAGACTATCAAATGGATTCTCCAGAAGATATAGCAAAATTGATTCATGCAAAATGGTCATTAGGTCTAACAGGTGGTGTTGTTATAGCAAACCCAATTCCAAAATCATATAGTCTGGATTCGCAAATGATTAATGGTGTGATTGACCAAGCACTTGAGGATGCAAAAGCAGATGGAATCAAAGGAAAAGACACGACACCTTATCTTTTATCTAAAATAAAAGAGATTACAAAGGGCGACAGTCTCGACGCAAACCTTGAGTTGGTATTCAATAATGCAAAATTGGCAGCACAAATTGCTAAGTTTTATGTTATGATATAGTAGTATTTAGAACTGTTGAAAATAAGGATATTATATATCCTTTATTACAATCATAAATAGATATAAAAAATATAAAATATCATAGGATACACTGAAGCGCTTTTTAAGAGGAGATACAATCATGGATTTATTTAAAAAATGTTATCAATACGATGCCGCAAAAAAAGCTCGAGAAGCTGGATATTATCCATATTTCCACGAATTGACAAGCAAACAAGATACTGTAGTTCATATGGAAGGCAAAGAAATGATTATGATTGGTTCCAATAATTATTTGGGACTAACTTCACATCCAGAAGTCATTCAAGCATCAATAGAAGCAACCTTAAAATATGGAACAGGTGTATCAGGGTCTCGTTTTTTAAACGGTACTCTCAACTTGCATCGAGAATTAGAAGAAGAATTAGCAGACTTTTTAAATAAAGAAGACGTATCTATATTTGGTACTGGATTTCAAAGTAACCTAGCAATCATTTCTGGTATTGCAGGGCGAAACGATCTTATTTTTTCAGATAAAGAAAATCACGCCAGCATTTATGATGGCACACGCTTGAGTTATGCTGAAGTAATACGTTTTGAACATAGCGATATGAAAGATCTCGAAGATAAACTATCCAAAGCTCCTGAAAACAAAGGTAAACTCATTATTACCGATGGTGTTTTTTCGATGAGTGGTGATATTGCCAAACTTCCTGAAATTGTTGCACTTGCAAAAAAATATGATGCACGCGTTATGGTTGACGATGCACATGGGCTTGGTGTAATGGGTGAAGGTGGTCGCGGAACTGCTGAGCACTTTGGATTAGAAAAAGAAGTTGACATTATCATGGGTACCTTCTCAAAATCCTTAGCCAGTCTTGGTGGCTATATGGCTGCTGAAAAAGACGTTGTTGAATATATCAGACATAATTCTCGTCCTTATATATTTTCAGCCGCTCTTCCACCAGCAAATACTGCTGCGGCACTTGCCGCACTACGTATTTTAAGAAGAGAACCAGAACGTGTGAAGGCTCTTGCAGATATTGCAGAATATATGCGTCAAGGTCTTAAGGCTCATGGTTTAAAAATCAGAGATTCAAAAACACCAATTATTCCAATATTTACCTATATGCCTTTAAGAACAATGCTCGCATGTAATCAGTTATTTGAACAAGGCGTTTATGTTAACCCAGTCATTCCACCTGCAACACCAATGGGCGAATGCTTGATTCGTACAAGTTATACAGCAACACACACAAAAGAACAAATGGACACTGCAATTGGTAAAATTGCTGCTGTCTTGAAAAGTTTGGAAGGATTTGAGGAATAAAAATGAAGGTTATTGTAATTACAGGTGCATCCTCTGGAATTGGATTATCAATTGCACAATTCCTAGGTCAAAAAGGTCATCGAGTTTATGGTGTATCAAGAACTAAAATTCATGAAAAAAATATCAAAAGTATTCAAGCGGATGTCACTAATTTTGAACAATTGAAGCAATCGTACCAAGAAATCTTTGACTTAGAAGGCCATATTGATGTTTTAATCAATAATGCTGGAATGGGTATTTCAGGCACGATTGAAGATACTTCAGCAGAAGATGCTACCTATTTGTTTAATGTCAATTTTATGGGTGTTTTTAACTCTACTAAAGCTGTACTCCCATTAATGCGCGAAAGTGGCGGAGGCAAAATATTGAATATCAGTTCTGTTGCTTCTAAGCTATCGATTCCTTTTCAAGCATTCTATAGTAGTTCAAAGGCAGCTGTCAATTCATTTACTGAAGCATTAGCAAACGAAGTTGCACCATTCAACATTCAGGTTTGTGCTGTTATGCCAGGCGATATCAGAACTGGATTCACAAAAAATAGAAAAAAGAACGAAACAGATCATCCTGAATATAAAAATCGCGTGGATTTATCAGTTACTGTAATGGAAAACGATGAGATTAATGGAATGGATCCTCTTTCAGCAGCAAAAGTTGTCAATAGACTTGTTAAAAAGAGAAGAATTCCACTTTATAAAACTATTGGATTCAAATATAAGTTTATTGTTTTACTTGCAAAATTATTACCTGCGAAGCTAGCAAATAATATTGTAGGCCTAATTTACGCTTTTAAAAAAGGAAAATAGTCGATGGATGTTAAACAAAATGTACTTCTCAAAGCAATTATGGCCGGTGTTTACATTGGTATTGCTGGACTTGTATATTTAAGTCTAGAAAATCACATCATTGGTGCTTTTTTGTTTAGTTTTGGACTTCTTGTTGTTGTAACAAGAGGTTATTATTTATATACTGGGAAAATAGGATATTTGCTTCCTTACTCAAAAGGATATTTGGTTGTGCTTCTTAAAACCATTTTGGGAAACATGATTGGTATTGCAGCAGTCGCGTTTTTGTTCAGATTGACCGGAATTTCTTCAGTTGTAACAGCTGGGAGTGATTTATTCGCATTAAAGCTGGGACATGCATGGTATGAAAGCTTAGCTTTGGCTATATTTTGTGGCATGATGATGTATATTGCTGTTGATAGTTTCAAAAATGTAAAACATGATTTAGCAAAAGTTCTGATTTTAATTTTTGCAGTTATGATCTTCATTCTTTCTAAGTTTGAACATAGTATAGCCAACATGTTGTATTTCTTTTTAAGCGATATGTACACGCTGAAAGCTATTTTATATCTATTACTCATGATTTTAGGGAATGCTATAGGAGCAATCATTTTAAATCTTGTAGAAACGAAATTGAAGGCATAGTAAATACACATTTGACAATGGATTAATCACATGAGAATTCAGCAAGTAGCTGAGTTCTTTTTTATAGAGAAAATTACTAATGTGATTAAGTGATATAATATAGATAAAGAATAATCATACTAAGACCACAAAATGATATGAATTTATGGATTCTTTATTGGAGGAAATACATATGCAAGATCCCTTCACTAAATATTGGTCAGACGAGTATAACGATGAGGAAGACTTACGAAGAACTGGTAAAGGTACTAAGCCTAAACATAACAATAAATCATTTATTGGACCACTCATCGTATTTTTAGTGATTTTTATTATCACATTGATAACGGTTTTTTTATGATGTAATATCTAAATTCAAGCCTATACAACTATATATTCAATAAAGATTGAGAGATTAGTCACACTCAAAACAAGAAGTTATTAAGCTAAAAAATATTTGTTTAAATCACATCACTCGAATTTCAATGTATATTGACTTGGGAAGGAGTTTTTATCGTATGAAAAAAATAGCAATCCTTTTCTTATTACTTTTTATTCTTTTAGGGTGCACACCAAAAAACAAGGCAATTTATGATTCGCAAAATAATGTTTATGTAATGGATGTATATTTAGATACTCAACTCGATACTTTGACCGTTGAGGGAGAACTATACTATAAAAATGATTTTTATGATTTAGAGGAACTATACATTAACATTTATCCAAACGCTATAAATCCGAGAGGTTCAGGATACAATATTGTTTTTGAGTATTTCAAAATAAATGGCCAAAATGCTGTCTATGACATCACGGGAACAGATCATACCGTCATGCATGTACCTCTACTTCAAACATTAACGGCTGGAGAACGTATTTCAATTACCTATAAATACTCCTTTGAATACTGGAGTATAGATAGAATCGTCACCTATCATAATTATTATCTTACGCTTTTCTTTTATCCTTATGTAGCAATTTATGATCAGGATGGCTGGAACATTGAGCCATATACTTTTAGAGGAGAGGTATACTATAATACAATTGGAGATTACTATGTTACTATCAACGTACCTGAAGAATATCTAGTAGCAAGTAGCGGAGCTCTTATCAAAGAAAAAGTGACCGATTTAAGAAAAACACTTGAATATAGCATCAAAGATGCTAGAGATTTTTCATTTAGTGCATCTTCTGATTATCGATTCTATGAAAGAACGATAGATGATATAGAGTATCAAATCTATGCGATTCGAGATTTATCAACAAATGAAATCGAAGATTCATTTTCATATTTAAGTCGCTCTATGGAAATAATGGAGCGAAGTATTGGAGAATATTTCTATGACCATTTTACATTAGAGTATGGGTACTTTTATGGCATGGAGAGTACCGGGGTCATCTATTGCTCTAATGAAATACAAGAAGCTACTGTAGTTCACGAGATGATCCATCAATGGTTTTACTCAATGATCGGCAACGATCAAGCAAATGAATCATTTTTAGATGAAGCTTTAACAACATATGCCACTTCACTCTATTTCTATGACCTATATGGTATTAACGGATACAATGAGTATTTAAATTATCGGAGTAGTTTAAAACCCGAACTAAGCGAAAGATATGAAGCTAACATAGGTGTGAGCCTTCTCAGAGAAGTGGATGAATATGGAGATTATTATGGATATCTCATTTATTATCACGGACCTTCAATGTTCAGGTATTATGTCAATGAGTTTCTTGATGGAAACATAGATCAAATGATTAACATATTTACTACCTATTATCAAACCTATAATAAATCAATTGCTACATTGAATGAATTTTTGGATTTGATGGAACAAGTCAGTGGTATAGAAAACACCAAAGAATGGTTCTATCTTCAACTCAATGAATTTCAAGATTTCGATAATCGTCCATAAAAATACAATTCAAAGGTAAATTAAAGGTGAAACAAAAATAAAGGGGGGTAACAAAGTGAAAAAATTATTAGTCTTTATTATTCTATTTTTACTTATATCGCCAATGACTGTTTCAGCTTTTCAACAAAGTGCTGAAGATGGTATCATGATTATTCCACTAAAAGGACACCAATTTTACGATTCTTTTGATAATCCTTTTGAAGGTCATATTGATATATTGATTTATAAAATAGATTATGGAAATGAAATATTAAATAGCGAGATAAATCAAGTTTTCAAGGATTTATATGATAATACAGATAGCATTGAGCATCTAAATAATACTGATTGGATCAGTTATTTGGCATATTATAAAGATGCGTCCCTTATGATTATTGATCATAGTGTGATGTATTTATTTGCCGATACAATTAAAGAACAATACTACAATATCGATCGAATTAAAATCGTATATTTTGATGATGTCGGGCATACGATTTTTACAACAGAAGAAATAGAAATCATTCATCCTAACGCTATTCAAGCTAGATTTGGAGAAATAACACTTGATATTGAGTCTCAAACGGTACACAATAGTTACAGTCTGGGGTTAAGTTTTTCATATTTACCACTAGTTTTATTTCTACTCTATGTTGTTGTTCCAATTTTGAGTATTATCGCTATTGTTGTGTTGATTAAATTCATAAGGAAAAGAATAATTCACAATTCTTAAATGTGTTTTTACTAAACTGGTTTACTTTAAAAACCTGCTGGCCAGGTTTTTTCATTTTCTACGACTAAATATACTCGAAAAAGTTGACATTATACATGACTTATTATATAATAAATACGCTGTGTTAATTACACGTAAGAATTACCAATATTTTGGCCTAATAAAGCCAAAATTAATTTTTTAAACCAAAAAAGAAACACTTGGATATGTGTTAGAAGAAAGGAGAACTACAAATGCCAACTATTTCACAACTTGTAAAAAACGGAAGAACAGACAAAAAGTACAAATCTAAATCACCTGCACTAGGCTATGGTTTCAACAGTCTACACAAAAGTGAAAGTGAATACAACTCACCTCAAAAACGTGGTGTATGCACACGTGTTACTACAATGACACCAAAGAAACCTAACTCTGCTCTTAGAAAGTATGCCCGTGTTCGTTTAAGCAATCAAACTGAAGTTACTGCTTATATTCCAGGAATCGGACATTCACTTCAAGAACATAGTGTGGTACTCATTCGTGGTGGTCGTGTAAAGGACCTTCCAGGAGTTCGTTATCACATTGTACGCGGAACATTAGACGCATCAGGCGTTGCCAACCGCAAACAGTCACGCTCAAAGTATGGCGCTAAGCGTCCTAAAGTTGCAGCTGCAAAGAAAAAGTAATTAATATAAAGAAAAATCATCTATCAAAATGAAAGGAAGAAGGTGAACTCATGCCACGTAAAGGTCATATAGTAAAACGGGACGTTTTACCAGATCCAATCTATCAATCCAAACTTGTTACACGTATCGTTAACACAATCATGGAAGATGGAAAAAAAGGAACTGCCCAAGGTATTTTATATGGAGCATTCAATCGTGTCAAAGAAGCTACTGGACGCGAACCAATTGAAGTGTTCAATGAAGCTTTAAACAATATTACCCCAATATTAGAAGTTCGTTCACGCCGTATCGGTGGTCAAAACTACCAGGTACCAACTGAAGTAAGAGCTTCAAGAAAACAAACATTAGCATTGAGATGGTTAATCAACTACGCACGCTTGCGTAACGAGAAAACCATGGAAGAAAAACTTGCGAAAGAAATTATAGATGCATCACAAGGTTTAGGAGCATCTGTGAAGAAACGTGAAGATGTGCACCGCATGGCTGAAGCAAATAAAGCATTTGCTCACTATCGCTGGTAAGTAAGGAGATTAAAATATGCCTCGTGTATACCCATTAAATAAAACCCGTAATATTGGCATCATGGCTCATATCGATGCGGGAAAAACTACAACGACTGAAAGAGTTTTATACCATACGGGTAAAATTCATAAGATCGGTGAGGTTCACGATGGTGCTGCTACTATGGACTGGATGGCTCAAGAACAGGAACGTGGAATTACCATTACATCTGCTGCAACAACAGCTTATTGGAAAGACTTCCGCGTAAATATTATTGACACCCCAGGTCACGTTGACTTCACGGTCGAAGTATCAAGATCACTTCGTGTTCTAGATGGCGCTGTTGCTGTCTTAGATGCACAAGCCGGGGTAGAGCCTCAAACAGAAACTGTTTGGAGACAAGCCACCGAATATAAGGTTCCAAGAATTGTTTACGTTAACAAGATGGATAAAACCGGTGCAGATTTTGCGCATTCCATTAAGACGATGCATAATCGCTTAGGAGTTAAAGCTTATCCTATTCAGTGGCCAATTGGCGCTGAATCTGATTTCAATGGCATCATTGATATCATTGAAAGAAAAGCATACTTGTATGATGGAGAGGCTGAAGAAGTAAGTCAAGTAGTACCAATACCAAAAAATTTGGTAAAAATCGTTGAACAAAAAAGAGAAGAACTTATCGAAGCAATTGCTGATTTTGATGAGGATTTGATGGAAAAATATCTTGAGGGTGTTGAAATAGGCATTCCTCAGGTTAAAGCAGCAATCCGTAAAGGAACGCTCGCTGTCAAATTTTTCCCAGTCATCTGCGGAAGTTCATTCAAAAATAAAGGTGTTAAATTAATGCTAGACGCCGTGATTGATTATCTTCCAGCACCAACTGATGTTGATGCTGTCGTAGGACATAACAGTCATGGAGAAGAAGTTGTCCGTCACCCAAGAGATGATGAACCGTTTACTGCCCTAGCGTTTAAAGTTATGACTGACCCATATGTTGGTCGTCTAACGTTCTTTAGAGTCTATTCAGGTAAAATTACTTCTGGTTCATATGTACTCAATACGAATAAAGACAATAAAGAAAGATTCGGACGTGTGCTTCAAATGCATGCAAACCACCGTGAAGAAATTAAAGAAGTATTTGCAGGGGATATTGCAGCAGTTGTCGGACTTAAAGATACAACAACAGGAGATACACTAACAGCAGAAAGAGATGATATCATCTTAGAATCTATGGTGTTCCCAGAGCCAGTTATTAACGTAGCTATTGAACCAAAGACAAAGCAAGATCAAGACAAGATGACGTTAGCTTTATCGAAACTTGCAGAAGAAGATCCAACCTTCAAGACATTTACAGATCATGAAACAGGACAGACAATCATTGCTGGAATGGGTGAACTTCATTTGGAAATTATTGTTGATCGTATGAAAAGAGAATTTAAGGTTGAAGCAAATGTTGCTGAACCTCAAGTATCCTATCGTGAAACGATTGCTGGTGAAGCAGATATCGAAGGTAAATTCGTACGTCAATCAGGTGGTCGCGGTCAATATGGTCATGTTGTTATCAAATTCGAACCAAACCCAGGCAAGGGCTTCCAATTCGTAGATAAAATTGTCGGTGGTGTGATTCCAAGAGAATACATTCCAGCAGTTCAAAAAGGTCTTGAAGAAGCACTTCCTAATGGTATCATCGCTGGTTATCCAATCATCGATATCAAAGCAACACTTCATTATGGGTCATACCATGATGTTGACTCCTCTGAAATGGCATTTAAGATAGCTGCATCAATGGCGCTTAAAGAAACCAAGACAAAGGCACATCCTGTTCTTTTAGAACCAATTATGGATGTTGAGGTTGTTGTTCCAAATGATTATGTAGGTAACGTTATTGGCGATTTAACGTCTAGACGTGGCCGTTTAGAGAGTCAGGAAGGTCGTGGTAATGCTGTCGCTATACGCGCTAGTGTACCTCTATCTGAAATGTTCGGATATGCTACGGCACTTCGTTCAAATACTCAAGGACGCGCAACATTTATGATGCAATTCTCTCGTTACGAACGTTGTCCAAAATCAATTATGGAAGAAATTGTTAAAAAGCGTGGATCGAATTAATCCACTTGCAAAAATGTATATTTTAATATACAATGATTATGGTAAAATAAAAATATAGATATATAAAAAAAAACAACTATTATAGGAGGAACTATTTAAAATGGCAAAACAAAAATATGAAAGAACTAAACCCCATGTTAATGTCGGCACAATTGGCCACGTTGACCATGGTAAGACTACTCTAACTGCAGCGATTACTATGGTATTCGCTAAACAAGGGTTAGCATCAATTAAAGATTATGCATCTATTGACAGTGCACCAGAAGAAAAAGCACGCGGTATTACGATTAATACTGCACACGTTGAATATAATACAACAAAGCGTCACTACGCTCACGTTGACTGCCCAGGTCATGCTGACTATGTCAAGAACATGATTACAGGTGCTGCTCAAATGGATGGTGGTATCTTAGTTGTATCAGCAGCAGATGGTCCTATGCCTCAGACAAGAGAACACATTCTACTTGCTCGCCAGGTTGGTGTACCTAAGCTTGTCGTTTATATGAACAAATGCGACATGGTTGATGATGAAGAATTACTAGACTTAGTCGAAATGGAAATTCGTGAACTTTTAACAGAATATGATTTTCCAGGAGATGAAGTTCCTGTAATCCGTGGATCAGCTTTATTAGCACTTAATGGCGATCCCAAAGGTGAAGCAAGTGTACAAGAATTAATGGATGCTGTTGATAGCTATATTGACGATCCTATTCGTGAAACTGATAAACCTTTCTTAATGCCTGTCGAAGACGTCTTTACTATTACTGGTCGTGGAACAGTTGCTACCGGTCGTGTTGAACGTGGAATGGTCAGAGTTGGCGACACTGTTGAAATCGTTGGTATCACTGATACTAAATCTACAGTTGTAACTGGCGTTGAAATGTTTAGAAAATTATTAGATTTCGCTCAAGCTGGTGACAACATCGGTGCCCTTCTTCGTGGTATTAACCGCGATCAAGTTGAACGTGGTCAAGTATTAGCAAAACCAAAATCCGTACACCCACACTTCAGATTTGAAGCTCAAGTTTACGTCCTTTCTAAAGAAGAAGGCGGACGTCATACAGCATTCTTCTCAAACTACCGTCCACAATTCTATTTCCGTACAACTGACGTTACTGGAGTTATTACACTTCAAGAAGGTACAGAAATGGTTATGCCTGGTGATAACACCGTCATGATCGTTGAATTGATTCACCCAATCGCAATTGAAGAAACTACTAAGTTCTCAATTCGTGAAGGTGGACGTACTGTTGGTTCAGGATCTGTAACTAAGATTCTAGAATAGTCATTCATTTAAAATCAGAGGCCTAACAAGGCCTCTTTTTTATTATATTTTTCAAGTGGTTTCGCAACTTTTTTCATAGCTATTATTGCTTTATAAACAAGCGTGAAATATTTGCATAAATCGTATCAAAAATCATTGCAAAATAGAAAGAAAAGCGTATGATTAAGGTATAAGGAACAATTGTTTATTATTCCTTTATATGGGCAGCATAAATCATGCTGGTCGATGATGAAAAGCTTAATAGCTAAAACAATTAGCCCTTAATAGATAATCACCAAACAGATGATTTTAGATTGATAAAGATCAGAAAGAGAGGTGAATATTAATGGCACAATTTAAACCAGTAACAAAAGGTAAGGAACCAGTTAAACCAGCTCCAAAAGCTACGTTTCAACAACCAGCAAAACAACCACAAAAAACTCAAGTACAACCAACTAAAGCAGCTGCTAAAAGATAATGCTTCTTTAGATGAAAAGTATCTTAATCTTCGAGAATCAACCATATCGGATGAAATCTGATATGGTTTTTGTATAAAAAATAGGTTTATATTTCTGCTTGTGTATATGTTATAACTAATGTCTCTTTTTTTATTTTGATGTCTACTTCAATATGTCAAGATTTGTGACTAAGTTTAGATATTTATCTAATAACCTGTAAATATGGTAAATTTTGGTTATAGTACATTTACCCTGTTTTTTTGTATTTTATATGATAAAATATATGTACAATTGAGGTGAGAGCAAATGATTGTTGACACTCATGCACATTTAAATACAGAAGAGTATCAAAATGATATGATCAATGTACTAAAACGTGCTAGAATAAATCATGTAAATCAGATTATTGTCATTGGTATGGATGAAACTTCTAATGAATTAGCTATCCGATTAGCTGAAAAACATGAGATGTTATATGCAACCGTTGGTGTTCACCCAGGATATGTAGATAATCAAACAACAGATCATTTAGAAGCGCTTCTTACACATAAAAAAGTCGTTGCTGTAGGGGAATGTGGTATCGATTTGCATTGGAGACAAGATAATTATGATTTGCAAAAATCTATCTTTCTCGAGCAAATAGAATTGGCTAAACGATTTAAGTTACCCCTTGTCATTCATACAAGGAGTTCATTTGACGAAGCTTATCAATGCTTATTACCGTCCAAAGGTAAGGTATCTGGAGTTTTTCACTGCTTTAGTTCCAATCTTGAAGATGCGAAAAGAGCGATTGAGTTAGGGTTTTATATTGGAATTGACGGCCCTATCACATTCAAGAAGGCAGAAGAACTCGTTAATATTGTTGAACACATTGATTTGAAACATATTTTGGTTGAAACAGACAGTCCATATTTAGCACCTATGCCCTTTAGGGGAAAAAGAAATGAACCGGCATATACCAAATATGTCGTAGAGAAAATAGCACAAATTAAAAATATTTCTATAGAAGAAGTTATGAAGCAAACAACAGAAAATGCGAAAGTTTTATTCAAATTAGGAGGTATATCATCATGAAGAAAAAATTATTTAGTTTATTGATCGTTATTTCGTTGGGTTTTTTACTCGTAGGCTGTTCTCTAGTTAGAGCGGAAGATCCCTATGATTCACCAATATCCTATGAGCAATTACGTATAAACATGATTGCTGACGTTCAACCATCTGTCGTCGTCGTTAAGACAGAGACAGGACATGGTTCGGGTATCATTTATGAGAGTGAGCAATTGGATAATGGAAAATATCGATATTACATTATGACCAATTATCATGTTGTTGAAGACGGTGGAGAAATGTCGGTTCATTTTGGTGATGTTATTGATGATCTTGCGGTCGTTGATTATGCAGGTGATTCAACATATGATATTGCAGTAGTACGAATTGAAACTGAACAAGTTTTAAGTGTTTATCGTGTAGCTTCAATCGAAGATAATACGATAACTGAAATCATTGTTGGCCAAGATGTCTATGCAATTGGGACACCACAAGATATAAATAAATTCAATTATGTAACTCAAGGTATTGTCAGTTTGGTATCTTATCCATACAATGGTGTTCCAGGTTTAGTCTTAATGCACGACGCTGAATTAAATCCCGGAAATAGCGGTGGTCCACTATTTAATTTGAATGGTGATCTCATAGGTATCAATGTTGCAAAGGTTGCTAACGTTTCTACAGTTGATGGAATGATTGCAGCAGAAGGATTAAACTACACATTAAATATCAATATGATAGCACCAATTGTCCGTGGGTTTACCGAAAGTGATTTCCAAATTATTGTTAGAAAACCTAGACTTGGTATAACGGTTCAAGATGTCAGTGTTTTTATCGATATTAATGGGTCTTCACTACTTCCTCCTGATCCAGTCGGTGTCGTTGTCATCGGATTTGATATGACAAGAAATGGACACAAGGTTTTGGAAGAATATGATCTAATTATTGAAATGAATGGCACACCAATCACATCCATTGCAGATCTCGTTTTACAACTTGAAGATGCCGAATTTGGTGATGTGCATGAAATTAAAGTCTTACGTTATAATGGCAGTATATTTGAAGAACATACCGTAAGTATTATCTTGTCATGATTGCTAAAAAAGTATTTGATAAATGTGTGAATAATGGCTTAACAGTCGCATTTGCTGAAAGTATGACCGGAGGTTCTCTTGCGTATGAAATGATTAAGAACCCCGGGTCATCTCAAGTTATTAAAGGCAGTATTATCGCTTATAGTATTGAACAAAAAATCAATTTGCTTCATCTTTCTGAAGCTGAAATTATTAGACATTCAGTCGTGAGTGAACACGTCGCAAGTGCCATGGCATTATCAATAAGAAAATTGATGAAGTCAGATATCGGAGTAGCTGTTACTGGTAATGCTGGACCTGATAAACAAGATTCAACATCAAGTTTAGAGGCTTGGATAGCCATTGATTTTAGAGGAAAGATGAGCACGTATCGACTCGGATTTAACGACTTATCAAGGATAGAAGCAATTAGGAAAACCATACAATTTACCTATGAAAAGCTGAATACATGCTTATAAAAAAAACAGTTTGAAAATCGTTGTAATATAATATCATATATGATATAATAATTTGGCATAAGATATATCCTTGTCTTATAAAGACCATAGACCAAAAGGAGGTGGAAAGATGAAAAAATACGAAGTTATGTATATCATCCGCCCAACTGTTGAAAGCGAAAACATTAAAACCATTGTAAATCATTTTAACGAAATATTTGTTAATTACGATAGTAAAGTGCTGGAACTTAAAGAGTTGGGTTTGAAAGATTTAGCTTATGAAATTGAACATCACAAAAAAGGCTATTATGTCTGGTTGCTCGTAGATGCAACTCCTGAAGCAGTTGCTGAATTTAATCGTGTTGTTAGAATTACAGAAGAAGTCCTTCGATTTATTGTTGTAAAGGAAGGCGAATAATTATGATTAATAGAGTCATTTTAGTGGGTAGAATTACCAAGGATCCAGAAATGAAATCGACCCAATCTAATATTCCCGTAGTTAGCTTTACACTCGCAGTTAATCGTCAATTTACTGACCAATCAGGTGAGAAACAAGCTGACTTCATTCAATGCGTCGTTTGGCGCAAACAAGCAGAAAATTTAGCACGCTTTGTAAAAAAAGGTGCATTACTAGGTATCGAGGGTCGCATTCAAACAAGAACGTATGAAGCGGAAAACGGTACACGTTATGTCACGGAAGTTGTTTGTGATTCTGTCCAGTTCTTAGAGAGCAAGGGCGAAACCAACAATGAAACAACTTACCAAAAAGATACAGAAACTGCAGATAACGACGAGTTCTACGAAACAAGTAAGCAACTCGCTGCAGAAGAAGATCTACCATTTTAAGGAGGAAACAACATGCAACAACAAAGACGCGGTGGCGGTGGATTTAAAAAACGCAAGAAAGTATGTTACTTTACACAAAATAAAGTTGAACACATAGATTTCAAGGATGTAGAGCTATTAAAGCGTTTCATTACAGATCGTGGTAAGATTTTACCAAGACGTGTAACAGGAACTTCAGCTAAATGGCAACGTCCACTTGCGATAGCTATTAAAAGAGCACGTCACATGGCATTGTTACCATTCGTTAAGGACTAATAAATTCAAACTGCATACATATGCAGTTTTTATTTTCAAGAAACTCAAATTTAATTGAAATAGCATCATATTATTGATATAATATGCTTAAAGCAGGTGGTTCATATGAAACGATGGCTATTCCTCATACTCGCTCTGATTGTTTTTGGTAGTAGTATATATATCTATCTACCATATCTTCAATTTGAAACAAATGCACATTTAACTTCATTCATATTCTTATTGGGCAGTCTTGTCCTTATTTTTGTTGCTATCTATGTAACATTGAATTTTCAAAATAGACAAAAGGTTAAGACACTTCAAAATAGATTATCTATGTGGACTAAACTATCCTATCATGTCAATCAGGTAGGCGATGAAGTATTTAACGAATTACCTATAGGCATCATTGCATTGGATGAAGATTTTGAAATCAAATGGGCTAACCCACATGCGAAAACCATATTTGATTCCAAAATGACAGGTAAAGATTTGAAAGATGTCCATCCACAACTTCATTTAGCAGCGATGAATAATAAAATTCAATTCATCATTCAAGTTAAAAATGACAGCTACGATGTAACTTATCGTGCTGAATACAAATTTTTCTATTTATTTAACGTAACCGAAAGAGAAACCATCAAGCAAAGATATAATGAACAAATTCCAGCTTTAGGCATTGTTTATTTGGATAATTTGGATGAAGCATTGGGATCAATGGACGTTTCAGAGCAATCAAGTTTGAAGGGTGAATATTTAGCAGCAATCGCCGATTGGGCAAATAAATATAATGGATTTTTAAAGCCTTATTCAGATGAAAAATTGGTTGTTGTGCTTTCTCGTAAACAACTCAATCTCATGATTCAAGATAAATTTGAGATCCTAGATAAAGTTCGCATGATTTCTACACAAAACCAAGTTCGTGTGAGTGTTTCAATGGGGGTTGCCTCATGGGATGTGAATTATGAAGAACTTGGTATTTATGCACAAAACGCAATTGAACTTGCTGAAAAACGAGGCGGAGACCAAGTTGTTGTCAATGTTCAGGATCAAAAGATTGCATATTTTGGTGCTAAGAATGATGCTTCAGCTAAGAACTCACGCGTTGGTGTTAGAATCAATGCACAAACCATTAAAGACTTTATTGGAAAAGCTTCGAATATCATTGTCATGGGACATACTCAGGCAGATTTAGATGCTTTTGGTTCGATGATTGCAGTTTATCATATGGCAAAGGCAAGCAAAAAGCCTGCATATCTGGTTATAGATGAACCTAAATTGGATTCAACTGTACAAAAAATATTTGAACTTGTTAAAGCGGATTTGCCAGCATTGGTTGAAAATTGTTACGATTCAGAATCTATCATTAAACAAATCAATCCCGAAAGTCTTTTAATTGTCGTCGATACGCAATCACCTAAAATGGTGATGAACCCAGAAATTTTAGAAAAGGTTGGCAAACTCATCGTCATTGATCATCATCGAGCTAGTGAAGAAAGTTTCAATGCGCTCTTTAGTTTCATCGAACCTTATGCATCATCAACTATTGAGCTGATGATGGAATTACTTAATTTTTATAATATGGAAGAAGAACTCAAAATATCATCTCTTGAAGCAACCATTATGTATGGTGGACTTGTTGTTGACACCAATAATTTCAGTTATAGAACAGGAGCAAGAACCTTTGAGGTTGCTGCAAAACTCAAGGACTTAGGTGCTGATGTCACAAGCGTCAAGCTTTGGCTTCGTCGTGATTTGATGAGAACCCTAGAAATTAATAAACTTTTAGATAATGTTGAAATATATTTAGAACGCTTTGCATTTGTGACAACTGCTGATATCTATGAAGATCGAATATTATTAGCTCAAGTTGCTGATGCAGCCTTACAAATCAATGGTGTTGATGCAGCTTTCATGATTACACGAATGAATCAAAACACCGTCGGTGTTTCTGCACGCTCTTATCAAAATATCAATGTTCAGATTCTTATGGAAGCTTTAGGTGGTGGTGGGCATTTGAACAGTGCTGCTGCACAAATTACAAATTCATCCGTGCACGATGTGTATACTGAATTAAAAAATTATATCGATTTAGAATATGGTGGAGGTGGAGAGCCAGTGAAAGTTATATTATTAGAAGATGTTAAGGGCAAAGGTAAAAAGGAAGATGTTATCGAAGTTGCTGGTGGTTATGGTCAATTTTTAGTGACACAAAAAAAAGCATTATTGGCATCAGATGAAAACCTTGCAGAATTATATAGAGTAAAAGAAGAAGCATTTGAAGAAAACCAAAGACATATTGATCTGATGAAAAAACTAAAGGCCGAAATTGATAATAAGAAAGTTACCTTAGGCATTCAAATTGGGCAAGACGGAAAACTTTTTGGAAGTGTGACAACTAAACAAATTGTTGAAGAATTTGAAAAAGAACATCACATCTTGATTGATCGTAAAAAGATTGAAATTTCTAGTGATATCAACTCGATTGGTATTTACACAGCTACAGTTTCTTTAGGTAAGGACATTAAGGCATTATTCGAAGTACATATCGTAGAAAAGTAGGGGGAAACTATGGCAAAAAGCTTACCGCATCATCATGAGTCTGAACAATCAGTTTTAGGTGCTATATTTTTAGACCCGAAACAGATTAATGCAGTCATTGACCAACTGAATAATGCTGATTTCTTCGAACAGGGACACGCATTGATTTATCAAGCAATGAAAGAATTGTTTGCCGATAACTTGAAGATTGACTATACGAGTGTCGCTTCAAGGCTTGAACAAAGTCAAAATCTACAAAAAGCTGGTGGTATGAAATACCTCTTAGCTTTATCAGAAGCCGTTCCTTCTGTAGCACATCTTGAGACATATGTTGATTTGGTCAAAGATGGATCACTTAAGAGACAGGTCATTGAACTCGCTGGAAGTATTCTAGAAGAAGGATATCAAGGTGAAATGGACGCCAATGATTATTTATCAAAGGCTGAAGAAAGTATTTTTGCTCTTGCACAAAAAAGAAAGACATCTGCGTTTTCGCTTTTAGCAGAAGTTATCCATGAAGTTAAAGATAAGATGGAAAAAAACAGAGATAAAAAAGGTGGTATCACCGGATTAAGAACTGGCTTTTCCAATCTTGATAATATTACAGCTGGTTTGCAACCAGAAGAATTAATCATTTTAGCAGCTCGTCCATCTATGGGGAAATCTGCGATGGCCATGAATTTAGCACTGAATGTGGCAAAAAGAAATAAAGACGGTCAAGCGAGTGTAGCCATTTTCAGTTTGGAAATGAGTAACGAACAGCTTGCTGGTCGTATGTTAAGTTCTGAGTCAAACATCGAAAATATGAAGATTAAGACAGGACATTTAACACCAAGAGAATGGCAATTTTTAGAAGGTGGCATGCAGTCCTTGTCAAAACTCAATATAGCCTTTGATGATTCGGCAGCTGTTACGGTTGCTGATATTAGAGCTAAATGCAGAAAATTAAGCCAAGAAGACAAACTAGATTTTGTAGTTATTGACTATCTTCAATTGATAAAAGGTGATGATCGCTCAGGCAATCGTCAAGAAGAAGTCGCTAAGATTTCAAGAGGTCTCAAGCAAATGGCAAGAGAACTTAAGGTTCCAGTACTTGCATTGTCTCAACTTTCTCGTGAAGTAGAAAAAAGAGAAGATAAAAGACCTGTACTCGCGGATTTAAGAGAATCCGGAAGTATTGAACAAGATGCTGATATCGTTATGTTTTTATATCGTAAAGATTATTACGAGCGCGATGAAAAGAATCTTACTGGTGAAGTTGATTTGAGTATCGCAAAAAACCGTCAAGGTATTGCCGGTATTCCACTTCATTTTATGTTTGATACAGCATTCAGCAGATTTACTGCTCAAGCTGAAAGATTTGATGACGCTCAGAATAAAGACTAAAAAAATAGAGGTGCTCAGCGAGCACCTCTTTTATTATGCAATTATTTTAATGTTGAAGATAACATCCAAACGTGCTTTTCAAAACTTG
>CAZPLF010000002.1:0-88192 GCA_964587475.1 uncultured Mariniplasma sp. | reverse complement strand
AGAAGTGATGTATGAATTTTAATTATGCATAAAGTGTAGCACTTGAATTGACAAATCATCTGCAAAAAAAAACCACACTCTAGTGCGGTAATGTTCATGTGGAGCGGGCGAGGGGAATCGGACTCTAGTACTGCTCCAAAAGAAACGCAAACCATTTGCGTTTTTTATTTTCTAGGGGGATTATCAATGACAGATCCTGTATTCTTAAAAAACATAATCATCGAAAAAATTAAAACATCATCTCGATATGGCGATATTAGGATATATAAGATGGTTTTAGATTTCTTCAGCAATAATCAAGATCAAGCAGATCAATTCATGTTATCCAGTTTTGGAGGATATGAAGAAAACGAATTATCTGATATTAAATTGAGGATGTCGAGAAACAAAAAAAAATATAATTTGGAATCTAAAGCTTCATGCCAGGTACAAGCTTTTTAATTTATGGTTAAGTCTTAATTGAAGTTATTGAGAGGTGTCCCTGGCAGGTGCACTCAATGGCTTCCATTAGGACTTAAAAACTATGCCAGGAGGTTAAAGTATATGTCCTGTAAAAAGAAAGAATCAAAATATAGTAACAATAAAAAAGCAGTTAGATCTTCAGTAGAAAAAGCAGCTGCAGTATTTAAAGCTTTAATGAGGGAGCATCAAATTGAAACACCATCGATGCATCCAGGTCAGTTGAATTTTGATGCCGATTTATTCCCAACATTTAATTACGAGGTGAAATCATGCCAATAATACTTAGTAGAAGAAAATTAGATCAAGCAATAGAAAATCCTCAGCTCGATTGTAACAAAGGCAAGTTTATAGCAATCAATAAAGATAATTCATGTATAGCTGTAGATAATAGATCCGGTAATGCATGGAAAAAAGTGTTCACAAAATCACGTGATGCTATTGATTGGTTAAATGATAAGTACCAGGTGCGATCATGATAGAAAAGAAAAGTGTAAAAGAATCAATCAATAGCTCTTTAAAATGGTGCACAATTAACTTGGGTGAAACAGAAAAAAATACATTTCCTCATGCTTTGAAACACTATATTGAGGTTGCTATTGATTACATTGATAAAACTGAAACCATCAATGATCATGCAATTAAGATACATCAGAATGCAATCGATCATGGATGGTGGATTGAAAAGAGATCCTTTGGTGATATTACAGCACTTGTACATAGTGAGTTATCAGAAGCATTCGAAGAACATCGAGAAGGACGTCCCATGGTATGGATAGCTGAGAATGGAAAGCCTGAAGGAATAGCAGTTGAGATGGCAGATGCAATCATCCGGATTTTGGATTGGGCAGCTGCAGTAGGCATTGACATGAACGAGATCATAAACTTGAAGCATCAATACAACTTGACAAGACCTTAAAGCATGGCAATAAAAAATTGTGAGGTAAATTAAATGGATAAAAATTTGGATTTAGAACAGTTGTATTTGAAAGAACAAAGTTACATCAAGAAAGTATTTTGGGCATTGATGATTTGTATCGTATTTATTTTTGCATTATCTGCATTTAAATTCTATGTGTTTGATATTTGGGATTGGTTATATAACGCTTTAGTCTATGCATCTATGCTACCTACATTTATATACATGTATCTATTTGCAAAAACAACTTTAATGATACAAAAATTAAGACCTAATAAAGAGTTTTACAACTATGAGAGTGATGAGAAAGCATACCAGAATAACAAGTTAATGCTCACTATATTTATATTCATTTCACTAGCTGCAATCACCACAATGTTTGTCTTGGATATGATTAATTCAATTAACATACCATTCTATGCAGTATTCTCTATTGTGGCACTTGCTTTTATGTCTCTTATGGGCAGTTTTCTTGCGCTCGATTATTTAACTAAAATTAGAGCTAATTATTTAAAACATCACTCATGACATCTACATTCTGGCTGATTGTATGCGTCCCATGGGTAATATTGATAGCATTTGCGTACGTGATTTATAAAATGGATCACAAATCAAAAAAGGTATAAACCATCCCTTTTGATGGCTGATATATTTCATTTGAGGATGTAGAACGCAACTCTACATCCTCACACCTCCTTTGAAAGGAAAAAAAATATGATAAAAGCTGAAATGTTAGAACAAATAGATCACGAAACAATACTTAAGCTGATGCTTCCATCTGATGTAATCAACCAAGTTAAACAAGATGTGAAGGTTTTCTACAGCTACAGACATAAAGTATCAAAAGGTGTGCTCAATGCGATCCTAGTTAGAACGATTAAAGTTACTGGTGAAAATCTATTCAATGTAGCTTACTTACGAAAAGTAGCTGAAACCTTCAAAGCTGAAGGGATTAAGACCACTGTATCAGCAATCGAATACATTGAACGTGAGCATGACAAAGAAAGCTCCTGAGAACACTCAGAGTATCTGCAGGTGAGCCTGATTGGATGGATGGTTATATAAAGGATCTTGCAACAGTGCAAGGTTAGAATGGAGTACCATGGCAACATACGGATTTGGTAAATTGAATGGCTTACAGCTTGAATACATTGATGGCATCAACATGAATGATTACTATGCTGCTGGTGGTTCTTTCATTTCGACTAAGTTATTGCAGAAGCTCATGCTTCAGTATTCAACATCTGGAAAGCTCATTTATTCAAATAGAGAACTCATGGATACATTCCACGTTACACGCAGAGGGTTACAAATTTCAATATCAGAGCTTGAAGCTATAGGTATTGTTCATCGTACGTTTACAGATCCTCAAACAAAGTATGTACGCACCGGATTTACACTTGATGTTGATATGGCAACCAAATGGCTATCCATGACTAGAAAAGATGTAGAGAATCGTCCTAGGGGAGATTTGTGTAAACACTTTGTTATGCAAGCTGTAATTAAAGTTAAAATGTTTGCTAGAGAACTTAAGAAGATCCTCAAGATAAAGAAGAATGAACTGGATAGAAAAGAGATCCAGGAGAAACTAGAAAAGATAAATGAGAAACAGGCTGAGTATGAAAGCCATATTAAGTATATTGTTAAGCATGCCGGTAAGTATTTAAACATAGAATTCACAGAAGCTGATCAGGATGATTTAGAGTCAACCTTCAGCAAATGGATGTCTGAGCTTGATTATAGACCACCAACGATGGTTACGAACTAAATATCTCACCTTGGATGCTGATGCATCCTTTTAGTCTATTCAAAAACTACATAAAAAGTGATTATTTACCAGGACATCGATGCAAGGTGTCTTTTTTGTTGCTCATATGCATATTAGATTGCCAGGGGTGAGGATTGGATTGCCACCTGTGAATTGGATTTCCCCCCCATGCATCCAGGATACATCTATTCGTTTTCCCCATACTAATTGGAATTATTTTATCAAAGATAAAATGAATTCTAAATAAAGATTCTTATTCATGTGGATGCGAATAAAAAAAGTGCTGAAATTCTTTTCAAATCTCGTTTATATTGTGTAGTATAATGATTAGATAAGATGACTAGAAGATAAAAGATTGATAAGTCGTGAATCGTTCGTAACTCACTTTGGTAAAAATCTTTAATAATTTAAGAGAATAAAAAAGAAGTCCGCAAGGACTTCTAAATTACTAATTTATAATAGAGGTATTAATGCTTAGCATGTCATATAATTCAATGACGACCTAATTATTCCCTTTAACTAAAAATAAATGCAGGAGACTATAACCAAATAAAACTTGAAAAGGTATCAATCCCAAAGTTGGTGATATTCCTAATTGCAAAAAAATATTTACGATGAAACCAATCATTAGTACTTGTGAAGAAGCTACAATGAAATATAGCAGTACAAATACCAATAATTCAGGTCGAAATGTGATTTTCCATACAGATTTCTTAAAGATATTAATGCTAATGAGACTAATTGAAAGTCCAATTATTGAATAAGTGACTAGATTGATAGTATTATACTGAGAAAAATAAAAAGATTGTGATGCAGAATTGAGTAGATATGACTGAAGATATATAGCAAGTATAACAAACGCTGTAACTAATGACAATCTAACACCTAAACCAAAATCAATTTTTCTCATGTTAACTCTCCTTAGACAGTATATATAACAGTGTTCGTAAACTGAAATTCCCAAGATCCAGTTCCTCTAACAATTGTACATCTCATAATTGCTCGAATCCCATGTGTATATTCTGATATAACTGGAACCCAATCAGAAGGTGCATAATAGACATAACTTCCATAAATTGTGGTATGAGTTATACTTTCATTAAAAACTGTAAATACATTCCCATTATAATACCATCCACTTTGGTCAAGTTCGACTTCTTGAGAAGTGATGCTCAATTGAATATCGTCAATCAACCAACCACCTGATGCTTTAACTAAATCAATATAATGTAAATTTCGAGTAGAATCGTATGTTTCATTCCAATAAATTGTTGAACTTGCTTGAACACCGATTGATCCATCCCAATCAGAAGCATATTGGCTACCATCATACTCCGGTGGTGTCACACCTACACCTCCACCCTCACCGTCATCAAAATAGATGAGACTGGTGATATACGTTGTAACAATAATGTTGTCAGATGTTTTAACTTTTTTTAGTACCTGAGTATATTCGAAAACTTTTATTTTTTGATAATCGCTAACTATTTTACCATCTTTTTTCACTAAAACACAGTGATCAATAGTAGTATCTTTAACTGGAATTTTTTTCTGTAATCCCATTTTAAGTATTTCTTTCTCATCTTTAACATCATTGTTTTGATATAAAATTGTTGAAGATGAAGTAGCTAAAACACTAAAATTAACAAATTGTAATGAAAAAGCCAGAAAGATAGCAAATATAAATACAAATATTTTTTTCATTTTCCCTCCTATTTTTTTAGAAAATACCCCCACATAACGTTTACAAATTAGTGAGTTTATTTTAACATAAATGTTAGAATGTGTCAATTATTCATTAAGTGCGATAAGTCGTGAGTCTTTCGTACCTCACTCAGACTGGAATCCATGCATAAGTTTATCGTCGATACCAGTATTACATTAAATACAGCTCATGCTTATGTCTTCCTCTATCTGGATAAAGATTGTTTATAATTCAAATTTGATATATTTTGATATTCAAATATTAAGACTTTATTAAGAATACACATAAGACTCATTAATAGACCTTAGTAAATGATAAAATATATTTGTGCTAAATGCTGGAATGAGTATTAATACCAATTTATATGCAAAAATGCAAGGCATGAAAGGTGATAAAATGAAGTTTAATATGTTTCAATTCCTACACGCAATTTATGTGTTTCAAGATTTAGTAGAAAAAGAACTTTTTGGTCAAGCGACGAATAATTACGCTAGAGTTATCTATGTGTCATTAAAAATGGGCAGAATATTGAAGTTGAGTGATTATGAGATTCTTGATTTATTATTTCTAGCTCTTTTACGCGATAACGGAATGTCTGCAAAAGAAATATTCGAAACACATTATCAGAGCGTATCTACTGGGTTAATTCCTATGACTATTTCAAGAGAACATTGCATTAGAGGCGAAGATAACCTTCAAAGATTCCCCTTTTTTTCAAATCCTCAAAATGTGATTATGTATCATCATGAACACTATGATGGGACTGGGGTTTTTGGAATGAAGGGCGAAAATATTCCACTCATGTCACAGATTATTTTTCTTGCCTCAAATATAGATTCTGTATACAATTTTGACTTAGTAGCTAAAGATCCAGCTATAAAAGATTCCATGAAGGAATATGTTAAGAATAATAAAAGCAAATTGTTTTCTGAAAAAATCACAGAATCATTTTTAAGATTAGCTAATGATGATATGTTTTGGAATGTCTTTTTGAATCATGAGATTTCAAATGCTGTGAAAAAGGAAACGGCTACTTATAATTTTGATTTTACATTTAGTAAAATTCGAGAGATGACTAGTATTTTTTCGAGAATAACAGATATGAGCTCATCATTTACAACTAAGCATTCAGCAACTCTTGCTCGCAATATGGAGCAGATGATCCAATTCTATAAATTTGATGAAGATCATCGTCAAAAATTACTTATCGCATCGGATTTACATGATATCGGTAAATTAGGAATCCACCCAGCAATATTAGAAAAAAAGGGAAGCCTAACAAAAAATGAATTTGTTGTAATCCAACGACACCCCTTAATTGGTTATAAAAGTATAAATCAAATTAAAGGTTTGAAAGATGTTGCCAAATGGATTTTGAATCATCATGAAAAATGTGATGGATCGGGTTATCCACGCGGGTTGTTTGATGAAGATTTAGATTTTGAATCAAAATTGCTTGGTTGTTTGGATATATATACAGCTCTTAGAGAAGATAGATCCTATCGCCCTGAGATGACTCAAGAGGAAGCATTCATAATATTATTTGATATGGCAAACCGAAATCTTATTGATAAAGGTATCTGTGAAGATATCAAACATGTTTTCTATAAATTACCAAATCAAACAGTATGAATAGTAACATCTGGGTTGAAACAGTCCAGGTGTTTTTTGTTTCAGTATACAAGATAACTAAAGATAAAAAGAATGATAAGTTGTGATTCATTCGTACCTCACTCGTGAGGAAAACTATGCATGAACTTATCGCTGATAACTACAATAGATTAAATACAGCTTATGCTTATGCCTTCCTTAATATATAGATGACTACTTAGAACTAAAATCTGAGCATGTACACAAAATTATTAAATTATTCTAAATTGTAAATTAGACTAATAATCGATAGGACAAATACGCCCTGTAAAATTTACATTTTACTTGGTAAAATATAATTATAGAGTATTGTAAATTTCATGTGAATTGAGATGTCATGAATGAAACCGTAGCGACTAAATTTAATTGAATTTTTCTTTACCAGATTAAAAAAGAGAACAATCTCTATTTGTTAAAGAATGTTCTATAGAACTTCATGCAATTATTGCGTTATTATTTGATCCATTATATAATTAAGGAAAATCAAATCCAAGGGGGATATATGAAAAAAATTACTGTTTTAGCTTTATCAATATTATCTTTATTTATTATACTTTCATCTTCACTTTCTCTTAAGATAAGTGCTGCAACTACATTAGAAACTTGTTATGATTCTGTATGTATAATATCTCAAGATACTCTTTATGAATCTAGTATCAGCACACCTGGAGAACAGGATATGTTTAGATTCACTTTATCAACATCAGGATATTACGTTATTGAGACATATGGTGAATTAGACACATATATGAAGCGATATGTAACTTATTACCTATACACTAACGACAATGGTGGTGAAAAACTAAATGCTAACATGGGTTTTTCAGGTACTGCTGGAACGCAATACTATGTATATGTTAAAGCAGCATCAAGTAATAGCACAGGGCATTATTATATACAAGTTAGGAAGCAAACAGCAACTATAATGACATTTGATTATGGCCCAGATGATCCCAATCTTATTGATACAAGACCAGATGCTGTAACACCAATTGCTGAGTTAACTGGAATGGGATATACTACTACAGATTATCAAAACCAGGCAGAAACCATACTGAACTCTGCTGATTCTACAGGATTAAATCGTTTTAATAAGGAAGTTGTAATGTTTTCTGGACACGGAAATGCAGGTTATGTATTAATTGTTGATGCCGTTTTTGTGCAGTCTATTTTGTATTCGTATGAATTGCCTTACATGGGAAACACAAAACTCATTGTTTGGGCAGCTTGTTATTCATCTTTAGATAGTACATACTCAAATTCTATGGCACTTCAGTCTGTATTGAATGGTGCTGTATCATCTATTGGATGGCCAGGTGTTACTTGGGAGTCATCTTCAAGAGTATTTACAAATTATTTATTTCAACAGTTGAATGATGGAAAAACGGTATCAGTCGCTGCTAGTTATGCTGCATCAAAATTAATATTTTGGTTGGATCCGGTTAAAAATTATGAAATCTTTGGTGATGCTAATAGAACACTTTACTCAAACGTGAACAACAAGCAAAATATAATTTCATATGTTCCAACTTATTCAAGTTATCCTTTTACAATGATGATAGTTGAAAATCCAATAATACAGTCCAATAGTATTATTGACGAAATAATTGATGATTCAAGTTCAACATTTAAATCAGTAAACTTAAATTATATTTCTGAAGGTGAGCAAGTATATAGACATTATAGAATGTATAATGGATATGCAACAAATGAATATTACGATATATTGGAAAACTCAAAAAAAATTATCAATACTTCATCAGCAAAAATATCAGCAAGAGATATTGAAGTGATGAATTCCAAATCTTTTCCACATTTTAACTCGAACTATATTGATAAAATATTAGATGAATACAATAAGTATAATCTTACACAATTAGAATCATACAACCTTTATATAAAAATAGATGGAAAACTACTACCAGTAATAGTATATTTAGTTGTTATGAATGACTCTTCAAACAACGAAGAGATTTCATTTGTTAAAGCATACAATACCCAAGATGGTTCAGAGATAGATTACTACTCATTTGGAGTTGAGAAAGATTAGGTGAAGAGATGTTTAGAAAATTTTTAGCCGCTGCTATATTTATAGTTTTTGCATTCGTCTTGATTCTTGTCGAGGTGTCTATTACTCTTCCTGTTGATTCTAACGGTTATTCTCATTATGGTGTAAATCTTTTCAATAGAATTTTGCTTTCTGCAGTTGCAGTTACTATTTTCTTTTTCGAAATCTATCCGCACAGTAAGAAAATCAATAACAAAATATACCGTATTTTATATATGTCTTTAACCTCTATTTTCATAGTATTAATTGCAATCTTATGGACGATTTATTTCAAATGGAAGTAAAGATTACTTTTAAAAAGCACAAAAAGATGAAAGGAAGTCCCCTTAGTAAATGGGAGTTTGAGATTAATTATTGATCTTTTAGATGTTACTTTGAAAAAAAATCACCCTAGAGTCATTCTTATCTCTTTAGTCTTTTACAAAATTAACATGAAGACATCATCTGTATGGTGTCTTTTTTGTTGGCTTTATATTTGTCCAGTTTCTTCAAAAAAAATCTGACACTCCTCATGCATCAGGAATACATATATTTGTTTCTCTATACTAATTGGAATTTTCTTATCGCTTATAAAATGAGTTCTAAATAAAGATTCTTATTCATGCGAATACGTAATACAAAAAGAGCTGAAATTTCTTTCAATTCTAATTAATAATGTGCGTTTTTATGATCAGACAAGATGGCTAAAGATAAAAAACTTGTTAAGTCGTGAGTCGTTCGTACCTCACTCGTGTTGGAAGCCATGCATAAGCTTATCGTCGATAACTGCATTGGATTGTAAAAAGCTCATGACTATGTCTCTCTTCCTCTATTTGAGTAAAGATTGCTTAAAACTCGAGTTTACTCATTTGTATTATGCTTTGTAGCATCTATTTTGAGTACCCTTCCAATCAATTCTCTTTCCTGATGTTTCTGATAGTATCCCATAACCTTTATATCCTTTTGCAGCACAAACATCACATGTGACAATTTTATATTTCAGATTTTTGATTTCAAAATGCGGATAAGCATCACTTTTTGCAACATTATTTTCTCTGTGCATAGGTTCATAATTATTCCAGAAATCAGCATCATTTTCATTTTGAAAATTTGATTTTGGTCTGATGTGATCAACATCCCATCCATAATTAAATGATTTTCCTGTACCATTTGATCTGATTCTTTGTTTATCATAATCACCATAGTCATCCTTGTAAATATATGTACCAAAACAATCGCTAGCCCATAATACGTTACCAAATACATCCTGCCATAATTTCATTGCGTTATTTTTGTCAACAGACATTTTAACACGCACATAGATTAAGGAAGACTTTTGCTACCAAATTACTTAGAAAAGGATGTCCGCTCACTACAATCAGTAAGCTATTAGGACATAAGGATATTAGACAAACAATGATTTATTTACAGATTGATCAGATAATGCTTGCTAAAGATTATAAGGAATATTATCCATATAAGAAGAAAAAAGAGCAGAACTAATCTGCTCCTACTTTTGTAAATTCTTTCCGAGTAAAAAGGCTACTAAACCAACTCCAATCCAGAACAATTGAGTAACTACAGATAATAGCGATTCGCTTGTAAATTCTAGATTGCCACTAAAGAACTTATTAATTAATCCCCAGACCATGATTAAACCAAATATTGCGCCACCGATGAATAGAATTAGTCCTAAAGTTTCTTTTTTCAAGATATATCCCCCCTCTCTTCTAAATTTGTATTTCAAATAATTCGTTAATAAAAAAATTATAATGGATATGTAGAGGAGTGTACTCTATTTGTAATATCTATTTTCAGTCGTTTATTAATCAGATTATTATCGATTGAACCGTCCAAATAGGTTAAATCTACCTCAAATAAAGCATTAGCCAATTGGACTAAAAGATCTGCTATTTCAGGTGATATGGATCCTTGTCCAAAAAAAGAATTATAATTATTAAAAGTAATGTCAAATTTTTCTGTTGGCAATAGAGTTTTACGAATATTTTCAAAGTGAATATTTAATCGAATAACCATACCATTTTCTTTGAGCTTTTCATACACGTTCATCCATTCATTAACTTTGGGAACTGTTAAAACAATATTGGTAGCCAGTTTTGAGCCTTGATTATAAATTGAAAAACCCATATTCTTTTCAATTGATACTGCAACAAGATCAGCTGAATGCTCAGCATTAAATTTTTTCATATCATTACTCATAATAAATTGAGTTTGTTTTGCTTGCAAAATGACAATTACGAATAAAAATAATTGTATCAATAACTGAATATAATCCATAATTGCATCTGGAAAATAATATACAGCTGTACTACTGAATGTATCTTGAATTTTGAGTATTGTCGCTAAGACGTAAACTGAAGCAGTAACGATAATAAGAATAAATAAGGATTTAACATCTTTTTTCTCCATTTTCCCCTCCGCATAAAAACTGAATATAATTACAAATTATCAGTAACTCTATTGGCCTATTTATATATTTCTTGAACCGATGATTCTGAGGTATGTCGTATATATTATCATTTATTTGATCTATTATAGATTTCCTTCATTTCAGTTTCAATTTTATTCATTTCTTTTTGTTTCTTTTCCAAGAATTTTTGTTTATTTTTGGATGCTGTTCTCATGATTATGTTTTTAGCATACGAAATTTTGGGTGCAAATGCAAATATGGACCCTATAAGGAAACTCAACAAAGAAAATATAAGAAACCCAAGAGTTTGATTTGTTGTTTCATTTAATAAAATGATCAATGATGGAACGTTTATTATTATTATAACAAGTATGTATATTAGCCAACCTTTAATAATAGTGTTGGAATATATCTTATTTGAATTCTGTTCAATAATGTTAAAATTGAATTTACGATTTATTTCTAATTCCAATGATATATCTTTAACATGGTAATCAAGATCTCTAACTTTTCTTACATCAGCTTCGATTATACTTTTTATAAGATTTAAAGTTACTTCTTTAGGGTTGTTTTTGATTTGATCAAAATATTTCTTTTCTTTTAGATAGTATAAAGACATGCGGGCATCAAGAAATTCATCTTGAAACTCGGGTTCTTTTTGTAACTCTGCAACAAATTTAGTAGTAAGCTCAAGAACATCATCACTTGGCTTAATTGCAGCTAATGAGATCTCCATAAGTTTTAACTTTGGTAATTCTAGATTTACACTTGAATCTTTAATCCATAGAATAGTAGTAAGTTCTAAATCTGTAATAATAGGACCGATAATTCTATTATTTGAATCTTTTCTTATAGAATCAACTGCAAATTTAAGAAAACCATATGAAGTTAAAAATATATACTTACAATCTTCTATACTCTGATGATTTTGACCTTTTCTTAGAATGTTTATAGATCTTACAGAAAGTATATCACGATCAACAGCTTTTGAATCTGGGTTTGTATGATTGGGTAGGTGGCCAACCAATTGTCTTGTTAAATTTTCCTCATCAATCATATATCTTTCATCAAATACTGGACGGCTAACTATTTGAATTCCTAGACGTCTAATTTTTGAATCAATCTCATTAATATACATCTCAACTTGAGCTTTAGAAAAATTATTCGAGTTAAAATATTCAATAGTATTATAGTTTAAACTATGCAGATTATATGAGTATCCGGTTAAAATATCAATCACTTCATCCCGTGTATGTTCAAATATAAACATTTTCACAGAAAATTTATTCATTAATTTAATTAATTCAGATGTCGATTGATTTTCAATATCGGATTTTAGCTTTAATACACGTAATAACAAAGGACCATCTATAAAAACAGATAGTTCTCGTAAATGTGATTTATTCTTTCTATTAATTTGCAAATAAACTGCATCTGCTAACATATATCCTTGAATGAGATTCATAATGTTATTAAAATCGTCGCTATATTTTTCCTCACTACATTTTTGAATATATTTACCTATAGTATAAAATACATCTTCTTTATTAGGAGGTATCCTCGTATAAATTAATTTATTAATATATACATCATAACCGTATTTTGAAAGAAAGTTCTCAAAAAGCTTTTCAGTTTCTAGTATGTTGTATTTGGTATTGAGCTCTTGATTGATATAAGCATTAATTTTTGTAATTATTGTAGTAAGTGAATTTGATACCGCAGAGCGACTTGAGATGAATTCATCACGTTCCTTAGCAAACGAAGCAATTAAATAAAATTTCTTGTTAACTTTTTTTATATATTTTTTATGCTGAAGTCTTACAAGAATACTATGAGCAACATTTCTTGGAAAATTGGATAAATAGAAATCCTCACTTAAATGATTACAAATCTCAGCAGTAGTAATCTCATCGTTAATTTTATACTCAGTTTCCATGATGTACTTAGCAAACGGCATAATTAAATCTAGATAATCATGCCCATAGTTTTCAAATAATGCAGAAAATAAAGCAGTTGTTACAAGAGTTTTATTCATTGAATCCCCCTATTTGATTTTTTCTTTAAGTTCTAACGAATAATCAGCATGTATTTTTTTAAATTCAACCAATTCATCCAAAGAAACACCTAATATTTGAGCAATTTCAACAAGTCTCTCTAGAGATGGTGAAGATTCTTCACGCTCATATCTGCTGATAACTTGTTGCTTCGTATTAAGAGATTTAGCCAATTTATTCTGACTAATACCCTTCTCTTTTCTGATTTCTTTGATTTTAATGCTATAGTTATACACAAAAAACACCCTTTCTGTTGACATTCACAACATTTTAGTTGTAAAATCAGTTTAAGAGATACAACATCTCAGGTGTTGAAACTTGGTGCTTGTCGAATAGCATCCAAAAGATTATGCGTTATATTTGGAGCGGGCGAGGGGAATCGGACCCCCATCTCATGCTTGGCAAGCACGTGTAATAACCATTATACGACGCCCACATCTTCGTGCTTTTTCATGATAGCAAATTTATCGGAACTTGTCAAGTATTCAAATCGTTAAATGCTTAAAAATGAACAAAGATTTACTGACTTTTACATGGTTTACTTGACCTTTGTAATTTAAGAGTTATATATTAGATAAGCTTATTTCTATGCTATAATATTTTTGGAGTGATGACATGAAGAAATTAAGATGGTTATATCTTTGTATCTTTGTTTTTTTAGTTGGATGTTTATATACCGCATTGGTCTATAATGGCATATGGTTTAAAATGACTTCTGGTCTAAAATCTTTGTCATTTTTGGGTTATATATTGTGGTTTGTTTTTGCATTCTATTTCACATTGGCTTTGCATGAATTAGGTCATTTCATAGCCTTTTATGTACAAAAAGTGAAATTGAGAGCATTATATCTAACTATTTTTGTATTCTATAAAGATCAGAGGGGATGGCATTTTACAATTAAGCCAAAACTATGGATTTTATTTGGTGGTTTGGTTGTTCCTGATTTAGGTGAAATTAAGACTGAAGAAGATTATCAGCAGTTAAGCACAAAATTTAGAAAATCACTGATTGCTGCTCCTATTGTGACCATCAGTGTTTTGATTTTAAGCATTCTTATTTTTGTTTTATTGATGGTTTTTGGAACCAATGCTCATTTCAATGGCGTCATGACTATCAATGCCTTATATATTACTGTCATAAGTATTTTATATATTTACACATTCAAGCTTTCCAACCAAATGTTCTATGGCGATTTTGTTGCCTATAAAAAAATGAAAGAGGATGCTATTTTTCAATTGGCACAAATCAATCAATACACCATGTTTTCAATGACTGATTCTGATGAAACAACAAAATTTATGTGGGAAAAATCTAGAGATACAATTAAAAATCTTCCTTTAAGTACCTCGATGTTTTATACGATGATTATTACGAATTATATCGATGGAATCTTGAAAATGAATTATGAGTTCGATCTAGTGATTGAAGATAAACTGCGTCACTTAAATTTAAATTCTTTATGTAGAAACGAGCAAGGACTGAATTTGGCTTATGATTTATGTTTTTATGATTACAAAAAAGGCTATGTTGAACAAGCTTATCAACGATTTGATCGAATTCAGAATAAAATAGGAAAAAAGCTAGATGAAAAAATGGTGCTTTATTTAAAGAATAAAACTTTGCATGTCATGCATAGAGAAGACCATTCGGAATTTCTAAGTAAAAAAGAAAATCTGTACATCGGTCAAGCATGGATATTTGAAGCATTAATCGACCCTTTTGAAATGCTTATAGCCTATCACCAACAACTACCATATGTTGAATACTCTTGCCCCGTGATGTTCGAAGAAATAGAAGAACAAAAAAGCGACTTGAGCTAAGTCGCTTTTGTTTTCTCGAATGGTGCCCCCAACGAGAATCGAACTTGTATTTCAGCATTACCATTGCTGCGTTTTACCATTAAACTATGGGGGCAGCAAAACTATTATACAAAAATAATGGTTAAAAAACAACCATATTATGTTATATTTAAATGTTGAGGGAAGTGTTTGTTCATGAAGATGATTTTGAGATTGGTCAAGCCATATTGGCGTATGTTAACCGTGTCATTAACCTTCAAATCAGTTGGAGCCTTAGCTGATTTGTTTTTACCATGGATTATCGCCTATATGATTGATACTGCAATCCCTGATCTTCAAGCAAATTCTTCAACCAATCTTCAATCACTATATTTGTTAGGTGGATTGATGGTACTCATAGCATTTGTAGGTTTATATTTAAACGTTGCTGCCAATAGAAAAGCAGAGATGATTGCGGCTATTACTGTTAAGGGGCTTCGTCATGATCTGTTTTCTAAGATTGAACGCTTATCATCTCGTCAAGTCGACATCATCACCAGACCATCACTCATTAGTAGAATGACTACAGATACATACAATATGTATAATGCTACAGCATCAATGCAAAGATTAGGTGTTAGAGCCCCTGTTTTACTCATAGGTGGTATCTTCATGTCTTTGTTACTTGATCCCGTTCTCACGCTTATCATGGTAGCTGTGCTACCATTAATCATCATCATTGTCTATTTCTTTTCGCGAAAAGGTATTCCTTTATATGCGAAGACTCAAGGATATGTCGATCAACTTGTAAGAAAACTCAGAGAATATATTTCTGGTGCACGCGTCGTGCGCGCTCTATCCATGAGTGATTATGAGATCGAAAAATTTGATGAAGCCAATCAGAATACCGTTAACGCAGAGCAAAAAGCAACCATCACAATGTCAAAGATTAATCCTTTAATGCAGTCTGTTATGAATATAGGTCTAGTCTTAGTGCTTGTTGCTGGTGCCTATCGCATCGATCAGGGTGTTACAGAAAAAGGACAAATCATCGCATTTGTTACATACTTTACTATCATTTTAGGTGCAATGATGAGTATCACGAGGATATTTGTTTTATCATCAAGAGCAACCGCTTCAGCCAATCGAATTGATGAAGTTTTAAACATGCCTGAAGATATGAAAGATGGCTATGAATTGATAGAAGCTATTCCCGATACACCCATTATTGAATTTAGGGATGTCTATTTTTCTTATAATCAAAAAGAAAGTAATTTAAAAAGCATCAATTTTAAACTGTACCAAGGGCAAACCTTAGGCGTTATCGGTGCTACAGGTTCTGGTAAGACAACCATCATCAATCTTTTAATGAGATTTTATGATGTGGATTCTGGATCCATTCTCTTTTATGGAAAAGATATTAGAACCATTCAACAAAACGACTTAAGAAGACGTATAGGCGTTGTTTTTCAAAATGATTTGATCTTCGCTGATACGATATTTGGCAATATTCAATTCAATCGCGATGTCATCACAAATGAAGATATCACAGTAGCAACCAGAGTTGCTCAAGCTGAATTTATCTATGATAAAAATGATGAAATGATTCATCAAATGGCTCAAAGAGGCATGAATTTATCGGGTGGTCAGAAACAAAGAGTACTGATTGCACGTGCAGTTGCTGGTAAACCTGACATTATGGTCCTAGATGATGCATCGAGCGCCTTAGATTATAAGACGGATATGAATATGAGGGTTGCGCTTAAGAAAGAACTTAAGGAAACGACAATGATCATCATTGCTCAACGCATCAGCAGTTTAAGAGACTCTAATTTGATACTTCTTATTGAGGATGGAGAAATACTTGCTGCTGGAACACATGATCATTTGATGGAAACTTGTGTGATGTATCAAGAAATTGCTTTTTATCAGTTGGGTGGTGAAGAGCGATGATGTATGCAGGCAAACAAGGCAGAGGACGCAATGATGGTTCTCAAAAAGCCCAAAACAAAGCTTATGTTTTAAAAAGACTTTGGGATTATCTTTATTTCTATAAAACAAAGCTAATTCTAGCCTTATCATTAACAGTTGTTGCTAACGTCCTATCACTGGTTGGTCCTTATTTAACAGGACGCACAATCTCTGCAATGGAAAACGGTGTTAAGTACAACCAAGTGTTTTTCTATGCTGGTTTAATGATCGCATTCTATCTGATTAGTGCTTTACTCAATTACTTATTATCTATATCGATGATTAAGATTTCTCAAAGTGTTGTTTACAAGATGAGAAAAGATTTATTCGAAAAACTAAATCGTGTATCTATCTCTTATTTCGATCAAAACCAAACTGGAGATATCATCTCCAAGATGAGCTATGATATCGATACGATCAACACATCTCTTGCTACGGATGTCGTTAATATTTTCACGAGTACCATTACAGTCGTCATTTCTTTTGTCATGATGCTCATCATGTCACCTATTCTTGTGTTAGTTTTTGTGGTAACCATTCCAATATCGATTACGATTACACGTGTACTTTCTAAAATAGTTAAGAAGAAGTATCGTATCAGAAATCAAAAATTAGGTGAAATGAATGGTTTTGCTGAAGAAATGATTACCGGACAAAGAACCATTCAATCTTATGTTCAAGAAGAAGCAGTATTGAAAAAATATGATGAAATCAATGAAGCAGCTTCTACTGCATCCTATGAATCGGGATATTATTCAACTTCTGTTGGTCCATCAGTAAACTTTGTTTCTAACTTATCTGTAGCTTTAGTTGGTGTATTTGGCGGTATTCTTTACTTCCTAGGTAATATTAGTTTAGGTAACTTAACCAGTTTCACCTTATATTCAAGAAGATTTTCTGGTCCAATCAATCAGATGTCTAACATCATCGCTGAAATTCAAAGTGCACTAGCTGCAGCAGAACGTGTCTTTTTGGTTCTCGATCATGAAGATGAACCAAAAGATATAGAAAATGCTTTAGAATATACTGATGTTAAGGGTGAAGTGAGTTTTAATCATGTTACATTTGGCTATCTTAAAGATCAAGTCGTCTTAAATGATGTTTCATTTAAAGCACCAAATGGAAAAGTTATTGCCATTGTTGGTCCAACTGGTGGTGGAAAAACAACTTTAGTCAATTTGCTTATGCGATTTTATGATGTGAATCACGGAGAAATTGAACTCGATGGCATCAATACTAAATCAATGACAAGAAAGAGTTTGCGCAAAGCATTCTCAATGGTATTACAGGATACTTGGATCTTCCATGGTACTGTATATGAAAACATTGCCTATGGCAATACCTTTATCAGTCGTTTAGAAGTTGAAGAAGCAGCCAAAAAGGCACGTATTCATTCCTTTATCTCACATTTACCAAATGGTTATGATACAGTTCTAACCGATGAAGGATTAAACATCTCGAAAGGTCAAAAACAATTATTAGTCATTGCAAGAGCTATGCTTTCTAAAACCAAAATATTAATCTTAGATGAAGCGACATCCAACGTCGATACACACACCGAAGTCCAAATTCAAAAAGCGATGATTGCCTTGATGGAAAATAAAACAACTTTTGTTATTGCACATCGATTATCGACAATTCAGAATGCTCATTTGATACTCGTAGTTAATGAAGGTAATATTGTAGAACAAGGTACTCACCAAGAATTACTTGACAAAAAAGGATACTACAATGAAATGTATCAAAGCCAATTTGCATAAATAAACTTTCTTTAGTTATATCCTTGTAATTTACTATTGACTTGTGTATAATGTACTTAGGCATTAAGTTGCTAAGTTTTATTAAAAGGAGTATCACAATGACCGGAGTAGTAAAATGGTTCGACGCTGATAAGGGATATGGATTTATTTCTTCAGCAGACGGCAAAGACATTTTTGTACATTTCAGCGCAATTCAAACTGAAGGCTACAAAACATTAGCAGAAGGCGACCAAGTAGAATTTGAAGTTAAAAACGGCGACCGCGGACAACAAGCGGCTAACGTAAATAAAATCTAATTTTCAAAGGTATGGGGACTCGCAAGAGTCCCCCTTCTATTTTTTTTGAAGAAAGTCTTGACATCTGTATTTATTATGTTACAATAAACACAATACAATTTAAGAGCATAGAGGTAGCGATGTAAAAGAGTACATATTTGAGTCGGCAGACGTTGAAGATATGGAAAGGTAACCATCGCCGAATGATAGCTTAGGCATAAGCAAATCATGGGGTTATAAGAAAAACTTATAACACTCCTACGAAAGTAGAGGCGCTAGCATGAATATAAATTTATTTGTGAAGTGTCCTCTCGGATGCTTTTTTTGTTAAAAAAACAAAAGAAAGAGGAAGAGAGAATGAAAAAAGTTTTAGGATTATTGATTGTTTTAGCATTAGTCGTTGGACTAAGTGCATGTGGAAATGAGGGTCAATTTGATCTTGACCAAGAAAATGAAATTGTTGTTGGGTTAGAAGCTGCTTATGCTCCATTCAATTGGTCAACGCCTACCGAAAGTAGCTTTACAGTACCTCTAGACGGTCAACCAGGGTTTTATGTTGATGGATTTGATGTCGTTATGGCTAAAGCGATTGCTGATGAACTGGGATTAAATCTTGTGATTCGTGCAATTGATTGGAATGGATTGATTCTTGCATTGACATCAGGTGAAATTGATCTGATCATTGCTGGAATGAGCCCTACTGCTGAACGCGCACAAACTGTAGCATTTAGTAATGAGTATTTTAGATCTGAACAAGTTATGGTTGTCAGAACTGGTGGTAACTATGCATCAGCAACTTCATTAGCTGATTTTTTAGGAGCTAGAATTGTTGCCCAAGAAGGTACACTTCAAGATGACCTTATCGATCAGATCACAGGAGTCCTTCATCAAACAACGCTCAACAATTATAGCGCATTATCGATTGCATTATCATCTGGATCAGTTGATGGATTTGTAGCAGAACTTCCTGTTGCTCAAGGGTTGGTAGCATCAAACAGCAATTATATGATTATTCAATTTGCAGATGGACTTGGATTTGAGGTTTCAGATGAAGATGTTATTGTTTCTGTAGCTTTAAGACAAGAAGATGTCAATTTGTTAGCTGCTGTCAATGAAGCGTTGGCTACCATATCAGCTGAACAAAGAAATACCTTCATGCAAGAAGCATTGCTCAGACAACCACAAGAATAAATCATGATCTATGATATATTGCCACCAAAAGATCAGTTTTTTCAAACGATACTTTATTTAATTGACACATACTCAAGTTTTTTTATTAGAGGTATTCTAATTACTTTATTCTTATCTATCGTTGGCACAGTGGGGGGATTTATCTTATCCCTCCTTCTAACTGTACTCCGTACACAAGTCATAGATCACCGAAGAGATAATCGATTGAGTATATTTTTTAAGAAAGTTGGACAAGGATTTTCTAATATCTATATTACGGTATTTAGAGGAACACCGATGATCGTTCAAGCCATGATCTTTTATTATGGTATTGCTCCATTTGGGATTATATGGTGGAGACCTTTAGTTGCTGGGTTATTTGTTGTTACCCTCAATACAACAGCATACATTGCAGAAGTTATTCGCTCTGGAATCAACGGTATTGATCAAGGACAAATGGAGGCAGCGAGAAGCTTAGGATTTTCAAGAAGACAATCAATGTTCCATATTGTCTTACCACAAGCTATCAAAAATTCATTACCAGCAATAGGCAATGAATTCATCGTGAACTTAAAGGATACTGCAGTGCTAAGTGTCATAGGAGTTGTTGATATATTTAAGGCGACACAATCAGCAACTTCATCCAATTATAGAATCGTTGAAGGTTTTTTCATAGCAGCAATCATCTACCTCATATTGACATTTTTCACCGGTAAGGTTTTTGCGCGTCTAGAACGAGGTCATCAGGAAGTGAAGAAGGTAAATGCCCATGTCTAAAATCATCTTAGAAATAAAGAATATCCATAAGCATTTTGATAATCAATTGGTTTTAAATGGCATCAATCTAGAAGTTAAAGAAAAAGAAGTTGTGACAATTATTGGTTCATCTGGATCAGGAAAAACAACACTACTTAGATGTTTGAATCTATTAAATGAACCCGATGATGGACATATCTATTATTTAGGATCTGACTTGATGGATCCCAAAACCAATTTAGAAGAACTTCGTATGCATATAGGTATGGTTTTCCAATCTTTTAATTTGTTTAGTAATAAAAATGTTTTGCAAAATTGCTCTTTAGGTCCAATTAAGTTATTGGGTAAAACTAAAGAAGAAGCTGAGGAAATTGCGCAAAAATATTTAAATAAAGTTGGTATGCAAGATTTTATCAATTCTCCAGTCACCTTACTTTCAGGTGGTCAAAAACAACGTGTTGCGATTGCTCGTGCTTTATGCATGGGTCCGAATATTATGTTATTTGATGAACCAACATCAGCACTAGATCCAGAAATGGTAGGAGAAGTTCTTGCTGTTATCAAGCAGCTTGCCAATGAAGGTATGACGATGGTTATTGTCACGCACGAAATGGCTTTTGCTAAAGATGTTTCTGATCGAGTTGTTTTTATGGATCAAGGTGTCATTGCTGAAATTGGAACGCCAAATCAGCTCTTTAATCACCCAAAAGAAGAGCGAACAAAAGCATTCTTGAAAAGATACATAGAAGACTAACACATAATCCGCGTGTTTTTACTGTACCTCTTGTCTATGATAGCGTTTTTATGATATAATAAATCAAAAGATGGGAGCGATGAAAAATGGAGAAAGAGCTTTTAGAGATAGTGCGTCAGCATCTAAGTAACGTAGTTAAAGAATGCGAACAGCAGCAAATAGAAGAAGCTGAAAAGAAGTTTGCATTAATCTACACTTACGATGCTGTGGGTATGGAAGGTCATAATAGAATACCTTATGAAGATGTAAAACGTCTTAGCCATGCCAAAGCTTTACTGGAATACAGCGAAAGAGAACAAAAAGAAATTTTAAATCATTTGAAAGCATTAGAATATGTCATTAATGAAGCAAAAGAAGGCAAACCATTAAACGAAGAAAAATTAAAAGATATTCATGAGATTCTTGTGGAAGGTATCTTCCAAGGCGGTGTATACCGCAATGTAAACATTAATATTTTCGGTGCATCTCATCAACCACCTGATTATGTCAAAGTCTATGATCGCATGAGTAAATTTTTTACAAATATAGATCATTTTGAAGGTACTGTTTTGGAAAAAGCATCATATGCACATGCAAGCATTGCCAAAATACATCCATTTGTTGATGCCAATGGACGTTTAGCAAAACTCGCATTAAACTATTTTCTTATTCAAGGTGATTATTTACCAATTTCAATCCCATTAGAAATGCGCGAAATATATATTGAACGGCTTGAATCGTTCAAATCTGACAAAGATATCGAACCATTGACAGAGTTTTTTAAAACGCTGCTGATTAAACGATATGAAGAAGTATTAAAGGAATTAGATATTTGAGTGCTGAGGCACTCTTTTTTTTACTAATTCCTATCTAAATACCCCATTTTATGATAAAATAATATAAGGTGATAATATGTCTTTAAAGGTTGGAGAAGTCAACGAATTGGTTGTAAACAGAAAAACAGATATAGGCTACATGCTTGACTCAGATGAGGGTGAAGTTTTTTTGCATAACAATGAAAGCTTGTTCCAAGAATTGAAATCTGACGATGTTGTCAATGCTTTTCTTTATTTCGATCAAAAAGGAAGATTAGCAGCAACCTTGAAAGAACCAATCATCACAGTAGGTCGACCGGGATTTTTGGTAGTATCAGCAGTTCACGAGTATTTAGGTGTCTTTTTGAATATGGGTATAGCAAAGGAGTTGCTCTTATCTGCAGATGATTTGCCATTAAATAAAGATGAATGGCCACAACAAGGTGATCAACTCTACGTGGGCATTAAGGTTAAGGGTAAATTGGTTGCAAAACTCATTTCAAAAGAAGAATCAAAACTTGAACCTAAAGAACCACTTGAATTAAAAAAAACAGTAACAGCTCACGTACAAAAAATCGGTCGCGAAGGTGTCAATTTATTGACTTTAGACGGACATTGGATTTTTGTTCACCATTCCATGTATAAAGAGACCTTGAGATATGGTCAAGAAGTAGATGTGAAAGTGGTTTATCATTCTGAAAAAGGATATACCGGATCATTAGCTCCACAGAAAGAAATTGCTATCTTTGACGATGCCAACATCATATTATCTTATATGATTCGTAAGGGTGACATGCAACTAACAGCTGACAGTACACCTGAAGAAATTTATGAAGAATTTGAGATGAGCAAAAAAGCATTCAAACGTGCTTTAGGACATCTATATAAGGAGCGTAAAATTGATTTTGTCGATGGTAAGACAATATTGATTAAAAATTAAATGAAAAATAATCCAAATGAAGAAAAGAATATGTTTCAAAAGTATGATGATTTATTTGACGAACAAGATAAAAAATATGACAAAAATAACGGTGATCGTTATGCAAAAAAGAAAAACGTAAGAAGTGAAGATGTTGAATATCAACGCTATGAAACTAAAAAAGAAGTACCAACCGAAGATCAAGATTTTTTTGATAAAAAACAAACAGCACAAGATAAAAACAATAAAAGTGTCATTTCAGCTATCATCAGTATTGTTGTGTTGATTGGTGTTCTTACAACTTTTATGTACTTAGTTAGATCTAATTCTACAATCCCATGGTTTATTGTTTTTATTGCATTCGGTAGCGTTGTATCCCTATTAAAAAGAAGAAAGAGAAACTAAACAAGGATGATTATAAGATGAGCAACAATAAAAAGATGGTTGATGCCATAACTGCAAGAGATATTGATTTTGCACAATGGTATACTGATTTGTGTTTAAAAGCAGAATTAATGGACTATAGTGAGGTCAAAGGATTTATTATCTATCGTCCATATGGATACGCAATTTGGGAAAGCATCCAACAAGATTTGGATCGAAGACTCAAAGAGACAGGACATCAAAATGTCTATATGCCTTTGGTTATTCCTGAATCGTTGTTTCAAAAAGAAAAAGATCATGTTGAAGGATTCGCTCCTGAAACAGCAATTATTACGACAACAGGTGTAGAAGATTTGGCGGAAAGACTAATTATCCGACCAACTTCAGAAACACTTTTTTGCACGCATTATCAAAAGATTATTAATTCTTATCGCGATTTACCAAAGCTTTATAATCAATGGTGCAATATTGTTCGTTGGGAAAAAACGACGCGACCTTTTTTAAGAGGTAAAGAATTTTTATGGCAAGAAGGCCATACGGTTCATTCGAATGAAGATGAAGCAAGAAAAGAAACACTTGATATATTGGATATATATAAAAAACTCGGTAAAGAACTTTTAGCGATTCCTTTTGTTACTGGGCGGAAGACTGAAAAAGAAAAATTTGCTGGTGCAATTGAAACATATAGCATTGAAGCTTTGATGCATGATGGCCAAGCTCTTCAATCGGGCACAACGCATTACTTTGGTCAAGAATTCGCCAAAGCCTTTGATATTAAATTTACTGATGAAAACAATCAGCAGCAATATGCATATCAAACATCTTGGGGTGTCTCAACAAGGTTGATTGGTGCTGTTATCATGGTTCATGGTGATGATGAAGGTTTAGTGTTACCACCTTATGTTGCACCAATTCAAGTAGTCATCATCCCTATTCAATCTCAAAAAGAAATCGTACAAAAGGCTACTCAAGACTTATTTAAGTCATTGAAACAAACAGGATATCGTGTTTTAATTGATGATTCAAATAAATCAGCTGGTTGGAAATTCTCCGAATACGAAATGAAGGGTGTTCCAATACGCATAGAGATTGGACCTCGAGATTTAGAAAATAATGAAGTAACCCTTGTGACAAGACATGATCGTAAAAAGCATTTGATGAATATTGATCAGGTTGTCTCTTCATTACCAAACATTTTGAAAGACATGCATGAAGCGATGTATCAACGAGCAGTGGCTCATGTTGAAGCAAACACATATCAAGCCAAAACATATGAAGAATTCAAAGAGTATGTTAAAAAAGGTGGATATGTTGCTATGAGTATTTCAGGAGAAGATGCTGAAATCCAAATTAAAAAAGATACCACAGCAACCGCAAGAGTCATTCCATTTGATCAAACATTCATTACTGAAGAATGTCCAGTCACGCATCAGAAAGCAACTCAAACCGTCTGGTTTGCTCGTGCTTATTAGGAATTGATATTTAAAGAAATGTAGGTGAGATTATGCATCATAACATCATCAAAGATACAATCAATTTAGATAAGAAGGCTCGTGAAGAAGTCAGTAAACTCGCAAAAGAAAAAGAACATCTTGATGAAACCATTAAAAAAGAGACTGAAAAACTTCATCAATCCTTCCTTGCTGAAATTGAAAAAACAATTAAATTAACCCAAGAACGATATGAAACTGAAATTCAAGAAAAGAAAAAAAGTGAGTTATTAACTTATAAAGAAACACTTAAAGATATCCAGAAGCAATATGAAGACAACAAGGATTTATGGATAAAGCAAATTTATGAAGTCTGTATTAAATAGGCTATGATGAATACATGATGGACTTAGGTTCATCATTTTCTTCTTGAATCAATGGATTGGAGGACACAATGAGTTCAATTAAAATTAAATTAGTAGAGCTTGTTTCAGACATGAGAAATTTGGATCAGGTCCTTATGTCTTATGTTGATTTACATGGTGTTCATCCTATACTATCTGCGGAAATTGTTGGTAAAGTTCACGGATTGACTTCACTTGCTACTGATAATCCATCTCAAGCTATACTAGATGTAATTGAAGATATGGAGAGTAAATACCAATTTAAACTACCAGGTGTCGAGGTCAAAGATGACAACTACGATTTTCGCTCCATGGAGAGATTTATCAACGAACTGAATGAAAAACTTACAACTGATACAAATAGAATTTCAGAACTTCAAGAAGATATTCAAAAATACAGTGATGCTATGATTCAAGTTCAAAACATTGAGAATCTTGATATACCTTTAGATGATTTATTTGCTTGTGAATATGTTTTCTTTCGGTTTGGTCGAATACCAAACGATAGTTTAGATAAATTGAAGTTATTTATGAATCGACCTTTTGTATTCAAATCATTTAACCATGATAAGGATAAGACTTGGTGCATGTACTATACAACAAATGAATACAAGCGAGAGGTTGATAACATATTTTCATCTATGTTATTTGAAAGAATTATTATCCCTGATTTTATTCATGGGACACCCAAAGATGCTATGGATGCCTTAAAAAGTGAAAATTCGAGCATACAAAAGATGATTGATGCTTATCAAGAAGAATTCAAACAATCAATTGATAAGAATCTAGATCATTTAACTCAAATTAAAGGTGAACTTCTATTTCTAAATCGTGTCTTTGATGCGAAAAAATATGTTTTAGGTATGGGTAATAAATTCATCATCATTAGTTTTATCAATGTTGACGATATCGATGACTTTAAAAAAATCTTTGCACAAATTGATTCATTGGAAATAACAGTTAAAGAACCTTATAGCGATGGACGCATTACACCACCCAAACATATCAAAGAAAAATGGTTTTTCATTTAAGTGTATCTTCTGATTTGCTCTTTCAAACTTCAAGGGCTATCAAGTGATTTCATCCTGTGATTATGGTATAATAATCATATCTTAAAGAAAGCAATTAACACGATAAAAATTTCCATGAAGGAGACAAATCTATGAGTTCATGGGCTAATAATACAATCATTACAAAAGCCAAGTCAATCTATGGAAACTTTATTAAATCTGATGAATACGAAAAGATGGCTAAATTTAAGTCATTAGCAGATCTTGTAGGTTTCCTAAAAAAACACGAAAATTATCGAGTTATCTTAAAAGATGTTCAAGAAGGCTCAATTCATCGCGGAAATCTAGAGGGATTGATTAAAAAAAATGCTTTCGATCAAATTATCCGTTTGATTAAACAGGTCTATACAAAAGATTTAGAATTCTATGAACTTGACATTGTACATCAGGAAAACGAAGTTATTCTTTCATCACTTAGAACAATGATCTCTGATGAAGTTGAGGAAAATAAAGGTAAAGTGCCGTATTTCTTTGATATTCACACAACCATTGATATGTCTTTGATTTTGAAAACAACGAATTTCCATGAATTATTAGAGGCTCTAAGAAATACACCATATTATCATATTCTTGAACCATATGACACAAGAAGCAATGATAACATACGCTATTTGGATATCGAATTTGAATTAGAAGATTATTATTACGATGAAGCCTTTCGCAGAATTGAAAAGTATTATAAAGGATCTGTTTTAAAAGATTTAAAGAGTATTTTTCAAACTAGAATTGAATTATCAAATATTATCAAAATTTATCGACTAAAAAAGTTTTATCAGTCTGATCCGGCAACAATCAAGAGCGTCCTAATCAAAAAACACACTAGAATCAGTGAACAAAAGATTGATGAAATCGTCAATCTACAGGATCCTGATGCCATTTTGAAATATTTAGCACAATCAGAATTTTCAAGATTTACAAGTGACAAAGATTATGTATATGTTGAGTATTATGCAGGCCGAATCCGTTATGATTTAGCTAAGAAGTTTATGTATTTTTCAACCGATGTCTCAAAAATATATTTAGCATTTGTCACATTAAGCAATTTCGAGGTAGAAAACTTGACCAATATCATCGAAGGTATTAGATATCAAGTGGACGAAAATGAAATCAAGCAGATGTTAATTTACTAGGAGGAACACGATGAGTATTGCAAAAGTCAAGTTCATTGATCTCACTGCAAGTTTAAGCAAATTAGACGCTATACTCTACAATTTCATCGATCTTAAGGGATTTCATCCTGTCCAAGCCAGTGAAATCGTTGAGAAGGTTCATGGGCTTACATCATTTGTAGCAGATAACCCATGTCAACCTCTTTTAGACGAGCTTGAAGACATGGAAAGCAGATTTGAGATTAATCTACCTGATATCGAAACACGCAATGAAGAATACAAATTCAATGAAATGTATGATTTTCTAAATGAGTTAAAAGGAAAACTTTCAACCGAATTAGATCGAATCAAGCAACTTGAGGAACATAATCACAAATATAATGATGCTTTAATTCAAGTTCAGAATATTCAAAATTTAGATATTGCCCTAGATGATCTGTTTGCTTGTCAGTATATCAACATCAGGTTTGGCAGATTGCCAAATGATAGTGTTGAAAAACTTAGATTCTTTCAGAATAAACCATTTGTTTTCAAATCATTTAATCATGATAGCAACAACAGTTGGTGCATGTACTTCACAACTGATGAATACAAGCGTGAAGTTGACAATATTTTCTCCTCACTATTTTTTGAAAGAATTTTCATCCCTGACTTTGTTCATGGAACACCAAAGGATGCTGTAGAAGCACTCAATTCAGAAATAGAAAATACACAAAAAATGATTGATTCATATCGTGTTGATTTGAATCAGATGATTATAGAATGCAATCCAAAACTTTCTCATATCAAAGGCGAACTACTATTTTTAAATCGAATCTATGAAGCTAAGAAGTATGTGGTTGGTCTGGGAGACAAGTTCAGTATTTCAGGATTTGTCCAAGAAGAGTATGTAGAAGATTTTAAGGAAGCATTTACTGATATCGAAGATGTTGAAATCGAAGTTAATGATGCTTATAGTGATCGTCGTTTTCAACCACCAACAAAACTTAAAAATGGTTGGTTTAGCAAACCATTCTCAATGTTTGTTGAAATGTATGGCTTACCATCATACGGAGAAATAGATCCGACACCTTTTGTAGCAATCACCTATGCTTTGTTATTTGGGATTATGTTTGGTGATTTTGGGCAAGGGTTGCTCTTGATTCTACTTGGATTCTTATTGTTTAAGTATAAAAAAATGCAATTAGGAGCAATAGGCGTAAGAATTGGTATCTCTTCAGCATTCTTCGGATTCCTTTATGGTTCATTCTTTGGCATTGAAGACTTCTTGACACCTTTTTATACGCAAGTTTTAGGAATGGCAGACAAACCAATAAAGGTCATGGATTCTGATTTCACAATGACATTGTTAATCGCAGCCATTGCATTAGGTGCATTGCTCATCGTCATTTCTATGATCCTCAATATCATAACTTTAATCAAGAGAAAACATTATGCAGAACTGATTGCATCACATAATGGATTTTCAGGACTGATTCTCTATGGATTTATTTTGGTAGGAGCGGCGCTTCAGTTAGGTTTAGGCATTTCCATATTCAATATATTTACGATTTTGGGGTTTGCTGTTATCCCGCTTGTTCTTATTTTCCTCAAGGAACCACTTGAACGTGCTTTCCATCATGAGAAGATGTTTCCAAGTGGGTTTGGTGGATTTTTCGTTGAAGGATTCTTTGAACTGTTTGAAATCATTTTGTCTTATGTAACAAACACCATGTCTTTCTTGCGTGTCGGTGGATTCATCCTATCACATGCTGGTATGATGCTCGTCGTGATGACATTGATGGAAATGGTTGGTAATTCAGGATGGGTTGTCTTAATTATTGGTAATCTGTTTGTTATGGGCCTTGAGGGCATGATTGTTGGCATTCAAGTATTAAGACTTCAATTTTATGAAATGTTTTCACGATACTATGAAGGAAATGGAATTGCATTTAATGCAGTTAATCAATAGATAATTTAGGAGGAATGGTTTATGTTAAACTTTTTAGAAATTATTTTACCAATGTTGCTGATTGTTTTGGTATCACTACCTTTAATCAAAGTCTTTAGAGGAAAGGTTTCTGTCAAATCAGCAAAAAAAAGACTTGCTACCCATATTGCTGGATTTTTCACAATCGTGGTTGCAGTTTTTGTAGTTCAGTTATTTATCAAGAGCACAGTCTATGGTGCTGTTGGAGATCCAGTTGATCTTATGACTGGTACGATTGCACAAGGCTTAGGTTTCCTAAGTGCCGCACTTGCAACTGGTATGTCAGCACTCGGTGCTGGTATTGCAGTAGCAGCTGCTGCCCCAGCAGCAATTGGAGCATTTTCTGAAAATGAAAAGAACTTTGGTAAATCATTGATTTTCGTAGCCCTTGGTGAAGGGGTTGCAATTTATGGTTTATTAATGTCCATTTTAATTATTGGTAAGCTTTAAGGAAGAAGGATTCATATGAAGTTTTTCTTAATAAGCGACAATGTGGACACACAAGTAGGTATGAGGCTTGTAGGTATTGATGGTGTTATTGTTCATGAGCTCAAAGAATTCTTAAGCGCGCTTGAGACGGCTTTGACTGACGAAACTATTGCCATCATTTTAGTCACGACCAAATTGGTTGAATTAGCACCTAACATTATCTCAGAACTCAAATTGACACAACCTAAAAAGCTTATTGTAGAAATACCTGATCGTCATGGAAACTCAAAAATTGGTGAAGCAATTGACCGATATGTGAGTGAAGCCATTGGCATCAAACTGTGAGGTGAACGAAAATGGCATTTTATAATGAAGATCAACTTTATCGTTACTTTGATAAGGCAATTAAAAGAGAATCTGAGAAAAGAATTGAGGAACTTCACAAAGAAATTGATTATCTCTATGCTAAAGAGATGAAGAAAATCACTGAAGATCTATCGATAAAAAAAGAGATTGATCTTAACCAAGCTCTGAAAGAGCTACAGATGGAATATCAGGACAAACTTAACAAAATTAGTGTTGGTTACGATGAAAAATTGATTAAAGAAAGAACTTTCATGACCAATATTGTTTTTCATGCTGTCTTAGATAGAATATATCAGTTCATCACTTCAAAAGAATATGAAAAATCGATGCAAGAGAAGTTGGAAAAGATTCGTGACATTTCAAAATCAAAGCACGTCATCTTTACCATCTCTGATCATGATACTCATTTACCTAAATTAATTGAAGATCATATATCTACTTCACACGAGATTATCAAATCGCCTAATATTCATTTGGGTGGCTTTGAAGCAACTATTGAAAAAGAAGGTATTGTTATCGATGAAACTATTGATTCGAAACTCGTAGAACAAAAGGATTGGTTCTATAAGAACTCTAAATTATTTATTAGAAAATAGGAGGTAACAATCATGAAAAATACAATCTATTCGATTAATGGACCAGTTGTTACCGTTAAAAACGCTGTTGTTTTTTCAATGCTTGAAATGGTCTTTGTAGGTCATAACAAATTACTTGGAGAAGTTATTTCTATCAGCCAGGAAACCACAACAATTCAAGTCTATGAATCAACAACCGGATTAGTTATTGGTGAACCTGTTTTATCAACTGGAGAGCCAATTTCAGCATTACTTGGTCCAGGACTGCTTAGAAATATTTTTGATGGCATCGAACGTCCACTTAAATTAATTTCTGAAAATGAAGGTATATTTATTCCTATTGGTAGTGATGTTGAATCCTTAGACAGAACGCAATTATGGGATGTAACGCTAACTGCAAAAGTAGATGATCAATTGCATTTTGGACAGATTTACGCAACAATACCGGAAACAGAAACGATTGAACATCGTTTAATGGTACCCAAAGGTATGGATGGTCGTGTAACTTTCGTTGCTAAAAATGGTCAATATAAATTATACGATGTCATCTTAAAAACTGAAGATGCTCACGGAGACACACATGAACTTACTTTAGTTCAAAAATGGCCAATTAAGACACCAAGACCAGTAACCAAAAGAATTCCCATATCAATTCCATTGATTAGTGGACAACGTATCATCGATACATTGTTTCCTATAGCAAAAGGTGGAGCAGCTGCTGTTCCAGGTGGATTTGGTACAGGTAAAACCATGATGCAGCATCAATTTGCAAAATGGTGTGATGCTGATTTAATTGTCTACGTTGGTTGTGGTGAACGTGGGAATGAAATGACTCAAGTTTTAGAAGAGTTTGGCGAATTGATTGACCCAAGAACAAATAAGAAATTAATGGAACGAACCGTACTCATTGCGAATACCTCTAATATGCCCGTAGCGGCTAGAGAAGCTAGTATCTACACAGGTGTCGTTATCGCAGAATACTACCGTGACATGGGTTACCATGTAGCACTCATGGCCGATTCAACGTCACGTTGGGCAGAAGCACTCCGTGAAATCAGTGGCCGACTAGAAGAAATGCCAGCTGAAGAAGGATTCCCTGCTTACTTGCCAAGCCGTATCTCGCAATTTTATGAACGTGCTGGTTACATGCAAACCTTAAGTGGTCACGAAGGATCAGTTTCAATCATTGGAGCTGTTTCACCTCAAGGTGCAGATTTTTCTGAACCGGTAACTCAAAACACCAAACGATTTGTCAGAAGTTTCTGGGCACTTGATAAACAATTAGCCTATCAAAGACACTATGCAGCAATCAATTGGAATACGAGTTACTCTGAGTATGTGACCGATTTATCAAAATGGTACGATAAAAATGTCAGTCCACGGTTTTTGACCAATAGACAGGCAATTATGGGTATATTATCAGAAGAAAACAAATTATTAGAAATAGCCAAGTTGATTGGTAGTGATGTTTTACCTGATGATCAGAAATTGATTATTGAAATAGGTAAGGTCATCCGTTTAGGATTTTTGCAGCAAAATGCTTTTCATAAGGATGACACTTATGTGCCACTCGAAAAGCAATTAAGAATGATGGATGTTATTCTTTATCTACATCATAAAGCTAAAGGCTTTATCGAAGAAGGCAGATCACTCAATTTATTGATTGAAACAGGCATTTTTGAATCTGTTATCAAAATGAAGTATGATGTGGCAAATGATGAATTAGCAAAATTCGATGAATATCCTAAAACAATCGATCGTTTTATTAAAAGAATTCACTAAGGGAGGCTATGTATGAATCTCCAGTATATCGGACTAGATGAGATTAAAGGACCACTGATTTTCTTAGATGGCGTAAAAGACGTTGGCTTTGAAGAAATGGTTGAAATCAAGCTCAAAGATGGATCTTCACGATTTGGTCGTGTTGTCCAAATGGAAGGCGAAAGAGTTGCCATTCAAGTCTTTGAAGGCACTCAAAATATCTCACTTGTCAATACGAAAACTAAATTTACAGGTCACTCTGTTGAAATGTCTTTATCTAAAGAAATTTTAGGTAGAACATTTAATGGTTCAGGTCGTCCAATCGATGGATTGGGTGAGGTTTTTGTCGATGAAAAAAGAAATATCAATGGACAACCACTAAATCCAGTATCCAGAGTATACCCAAGAAATTATATTCAAACAGGTATCAGTTCGATTGATGCACTTACTACTTTGATTCGCGGCCAAAAATTACCAATCTTTTCAGGATCAGGTATGCCTCATAATGAATTAGCAGTGCAGATTGTTAAACAAGCTAAAATCGCAGAATCTAAAGGTAATGATTTTTGTATCGTGTTTGCTGCGATGGGTGTTAAAAATGACGTTGCTGCTTACTTTAGACGCTCTTTTGAAGAAGCTGGTGTCATGAGCAAGGTTGTCATGTTCCTAAATCTTTCCAATGAACCTATTATTGAAAGAATACTAACACCAAGATTTGCTTTGTCTGCAGCAGAATATCTTGCATTCAAACATAATTTTCATGTTTTGGTCATCTTGACTGATATCACATCTTATTGTGAAGCACTCCGTGAGTTTTCTAGCAGTAAAGGTGAAATTCCTGGTCGTAAAGGTTATCCAGGTTATTTATATTCAGATTTAGCATCTTTATATGAAAGAGCTGGTATTGTATCACAAGCTCAAGGTAGTGTGACTCAAATACCTATTTTGACCATGCCAAATGATGATATTACCCATCCAATTCCTGACTTAACCGGATATATTACTGAAGGGCAAATTGTTTTAAGCAGAGACTTAAACCAAATTGGTGTATTTCCACCAGTCGGCATTCTACCATCGTTATCCAGATTGATGAAAGATGGAATTGGCGAAGGTTATACCAGAGCAGATCATTCAGATGTTGCCAATCAGATGTTTGCGTCCTATGCTCAAGTTCAAGATGCTAGAAGCCTGGCTTCAGTTATAGGCGAAGATGAATTATCACCAGTGGATAGACAATATATAGAATTCGGAAAATTATTTGAAAAACATTTCATCGGGCAAGGATTTGAAACGAATCGTTCAATTATTGATACACTTGATTTAGGTTGGGATTTATTGTCTGTTTTACCAAAAGAAGAATTAAACAGATTGGATGATAAGATGATTAAGGAATTTTATAATCATGAACGTGCTGTTGAACGCTTCCATATTGTAACACGACCTATCATAAGTGCCCTAAAGGGGATGTAATTTATGAGTGAACAGGTTTTCCCTACCAAAGGGAATTTAATGACATTAATTAAATCAAATCAATTAGCACATAAAGGCTTTGAACTCATGGATAGAAAAAGAAATATCTTAATCCATGAAATGATGAGTCTTCTTGAGGATGTTCGGATACTGCGTAATGAGATTTCTGAAACTTATAAGCAAGCCTATCTTGCTTTGCAAGATGCGAACATCACGCTAGGTATCGTCAGTGAAATTGCAAAATCAATACCTGAAGATTCGGGTATATCTATTGCATATAAAAGCGTCATGGGTGTTGAAATACCTAAGGTCACTTATGAAGCAGAACATGTCAAAATCACCTATGGTATTGGACATACGAATACCAAATTTGATTTTGCTTATAAATGTTTTTTGAAAGTTAGAGATTTAACGGTCAAACTTGCAGAAGTTGATAATTCAACTTATCGTCTAGCTAATGCTATCAGAAAAGCACAAAAACGTGCCAATGCACTAGAAAATGTCGTTATTCCCAAATTTGAAGAAAACATCAAGTATATCACGGAAGCCTTAGAAGAAAAAGAAAGAGAACAATTTACGAGACAAAAAGTGATTAAGAATCAACAGGAAAAAGCTAAGCAAAAAAAAATAAACCAATGAATTATTCATTGGTTTTTTGTTTTTTAACACGTATTTTCTTTTCAGGAACCGGATCATAACGTGGCTTAAATAGAGGATTACATGATAAAATTCTTTTCGCACTCAAAAAAGATGCTTTAATAAAATTAAAGCGTACATAACATTCTTTTGCATAAGCAGAACATGTTGGAGAATGTCTACATTTATGATTGCTATTTGGAGATATATCTCTTTGGTACCATTCTATAAGTTTTATAGCAAGTTTTCTCATATTTTCACCGACTATATTATAGCATCTTTTGTGACTTATGTGAAATTTCCTGTTTTCTGCATAAAATCGATTTGTTGAGCATAACTTTATGCTATAATATGGGTATAGAATATGTAAACGATTACAGGAGGTTTAGGATGAAAGAGTATTCAACCAAGGAGATACGAAACATAGCAATATTAGGTCATCAAGGATCAGGCAAAACAAGTCTTTCAGAAGCTCTACTATATGTAGGCAAAGCAATTGATAAAAAGGGTGAAGTTGAACGTAAGAACACAGTTTCAGACTATTTAGTTGAAGAACAAACAAAACAGTCAAGTCTTTCACTCAGCGTCATTCCAGTTGAATGGATGGACTATAAGTTAAACTTTATAGATATTCCAGGTAGTGATGAATTTGTTGGTGATTTGAATCAAGCACTTGAAGTTGTAAAAGGTGCTATCATTTTGATTGATGCTAGTAAAGGTGTCGAAGTAGGTACCGAACGTGTTTGGAGTGAAATTAGAAAACGTCATATTCCAGCCATTATCTACATCAACAAGATGGATAAGGAAAATATTAAGTTTGAAGATGTTCTAGAAGAAATTCGCGAAAAATTAGGGAAAAAGGCAGTTCCTTTTTGCTGGCCAATTGGGCATAATGAAGATTTTGAAGGCTTTGTGAATGTTATTGAGATGAAAGCACGCATCTATGATGGCAACGAATGCCAGGATGCTGAAATCTGGGATGAAAAGAAATCCAAAGTTGAAGAGCTTCACAATATGATTTTAGAAAGTGTTGCTGAAACATCAGAAGAATTATTGGATCTTTATCTTTCAGGTGAGGAAATTCCAGAAGAACAAGTTAAAATTGCACTTCGTGCTGGAATTATTGATGGAGAATTGACACCAGTCATCGTTGGCAGCGCGACAAAGACAATTGGCATAAAAACATTATTAAATATGTTGATTGATTATTTACCTGCACCAGATGAATTAAGTCCACTTATTGGAAAAGATGCAAAAACAGGAGAAGACATCACACGTTTAACTCACGATGATGAACCTTTTTCAGCTTATGTGTTTAAAACGACAGTAGATCCATTCTTAGGCGCTATTAACATGTTAAAAATTAACTCAGGTACCTTAAAGAATGGTCAAGACATCATCTTGTCAAATAAAGGCGAAACAAAGAAAATTACAAATGTTTTTTCACTTCGTGGAAAAAACCAAATACAATGTGATTTCTATCACGCAGGTGATATGGCTGCAGTAGCTAAGATTGATGGTATTGAAACTGGTGATACTTTGGCTGATCCAAAGAGTCAAATCATCTATACGCCAGTTACTGTTGGCACGCCAGTCATCTATATCGCAGTACATCCAAAAAATCAAAATGATGAAGATAAAATTTCGATGGCACTGCATCGTTTAAATCTTGAAGATCCAACATTTGAAATTAAGAGAAATAAAGAAACTGCTCAATTGCTATTGGGTGGTCAAGGTATGACACATTTAGGCTATGTTCTTGAGAGAATGAAGACTATGTTTAAAGTTGATGTTGATATCGACGAACAGAAAATTGTCTATCGTGAAACAATCAAAAAATTAGTGCAAGCTGAGGGTAAACATAAGAAACAATCAGGTGGAGCAGGACAATTTGGTCATGTTTGGATTAAATTTGAACCATCAAAAGAACTTTTTGAGTTTGAAGAAGACGTATTTGGTGGTGCAGTTCCAAGAAATTACTTCCCAGCTGTTGAAAAAGGACTTATTGAAGCATTTGAACATGGTCCACTTGCAGGTTTTCCTGTCATCAATATTAAAGCTACGCTTTATGATGGATCATATCATGCGGTTGACTCCAATGAATTATCATTCAAACTCGCTGCAGCTTTAGCATTCAAAGATGCAATAAAGACTTGTCAACCTACAATTCTTGAACCAATCGTCAAGGTAGAAGTAACCATCAAGGATCAATTTGTTGGTGATGTCATGGGCGATATGAACAAGAGACGTGGTCGTGTGCTAGGAATGAATCAAACTGAAGGCTTCCAAGTTGTTATTGCTGAAGTACCAGAAGCTGAAATTGTTAAATATGCAATTGATTTAAAAGCAATGACTCAAGGCAGTGGGTCCTTTACACGCGAATTCTTAAGATACGAAGAAGTTCCTCATACGCTAATTGATAAAATCGTAGAGGCTTATAAAAAGTAAATGTTCACAAGCCCAACTAATATCAATTAGGAGGGCTTGTTATGCTTTGTAGTATTTGTGGAAAAAAAGTGAAAACAAAAAAAACAATTCTCAATTTGTTTGACGATGAAATACATCATCTTTGTGAATCATGTTATATGTTACATCCTTTATGTCCTAAAAGTCATGTGATACCAATTGATGATGGTGTCATCTATCACAATTCAATGATCAAAGGTGATTCACAAGTACCAGGTATTGCATTTATGTCATTTGTCAAACCTTATTTGGCTCACTATTTAACACAGTATAGAGAGTGCATCTTTCTATATCTAGACGATATAAAAGAAATTTCATTTATCACATTGGATTCCCTAAAGCTCGGTAATATATATTTACTGACGCTTTATGAAAATATAGAAGAAGGAGAAAAACTATGAAATTCGAAGTTTTAGGTAAGAATGGTTTTGAACCAACAGACGCTATCAGGGATTACGCGGAAAAAAGATTTAGCAAAGTTGTTTCATTTTTTGGTCCAGAGGTTATCTCGGAAGTAAGAGTTGTTTGCAAGGTATATAAGGATCATCACAAGATTGAAGTCACAATACCTGCTAAGGGCACAGTCTTACGTGCAGAGGTCATCGATATGGATATGTACGCTGCTATTGATAAGGCAAATGATAAACTGGTAGCCCAAATTAGAAAGTATAAGGACAAATTGAAGCATAATTTGGAAAGAGAAGGTATTAAGCAAGCCTACTCAAATGAGTTTGATGCTGAATCACTAGAAAAAGATATTTTAGCAAGTCAGCTAGTTAAAAATAAGCAAGTTGAATTGGTTCCTATGACATCACATGAAGCAATTGCAGCGATGGAACTGTCAGGTCATGATTTCTTCGTGTTCTTAGATAAAGATACTGCAAGAACAAATGTGGTTTATCGGAGACATGATGGAGACTATGCAATTATTGAAACACACACATTTTAAAGGAAGCAAGCGCTTCCTTTTTTTTTATTCAATTTAAACCAAATATATCCCTTGAAAATTGCTAGAATAGGAGTATAATAAAACAATGTGACAACACATGAAGGAGATGTTTAGATTTTATGGATATTTACATGTTTTTATTATTTCTATCACTTACATTACTCTTTGGCTTTGTTTTAGGAAAGCTGGCTGAGTTAATCAAAATACCTGAAATTACTGGTTATATTGTAGCAGGGATTTTATTGGGACCAAGTGTCTTCAACTTTATTTCTGTTGAAACAGTTGCAAGTTTTGATGTAATAACTAATTTTGTTCTAGGAATTATTGCTTATCAGATAGGTACTGAATTATGGTTACCTAAAGTCAGAAAAAGTGGTAAATCCATTATTATTATCACCTTGGTGCAAGCCTTAGCAACTGCTTTAGTTGTATTTACCTTAGTTTATTTGATTGATGGTAGATTATGGTTGGCGTTAACACTTTCTGCAATCGCAACCGCGACTGCTCCAGCACCTATTATGGTTATTATCAAAAAGATAAAGGCCAAAGGACCAGTTATTGATACTGTTGTTCCTGTTACCGGCATCGATGATATAATTGGGGTTATCATCTTTGGTTTGTTTACCACAATTGCTGTAAGTTTGATCGCAGGTGGACAACTAAACGTTCAAACAGCTCTTTTATTGCCATTACTCGAAGTGACATTGTCAATCGTCGTTGGGGCAGTATTAGGTAGTGCACTTGGATTAGCGTCAAAATTCTTTGTGACAAAAATGCCGAAAAGAGAAAGATATATTGCATATCTTGTCTTATCCTTATCCACAGTATTGATATCAGTTTTCATTGCTCATCAATACGAATTATCCATGATTTTGACACCAATGATGGTTGGGATGACATTTACAAACTTTATTAAAAAAGAGCCATTTGAAATTCAGGGTGCTGCACTCAGCAATTTCAGTGGTCCACTCATTATCATTTTCTTCACATTAGCAGGAGCTCAACTTTCATTATCCGTACTGAAAATAGCTGGTGTGATTGCCATTGTGTACATAGTGTTTAGATCTCTTGGAAAAATCGGAGGTGCCTATTTAGGCGCTGTCATTGCGAAATCACCAAAAGTCGTTAGAAATGCAACTGGGTTGTGTTTGCTACCTCAAGGTGGTGTTGAAATTGGGATGCTTGTGGCTGTTTCTGCTATCTTTCCCGCACCTGAAGCAATTTTAGTCAAAACAATTGTACTTGCTGGAATCCTGTTCTTTGAAATCGTCGGACCTATCGTATTTAAGAAGACTATTGAAAGAATTGGCGAATCTCGAGAATTTACTGATAATGTTATTACCGATGTAGCACAGATCACTTAATAAAAAAGAACCAAATTTGGTTCTTTTCTTTTCTTGTAAGTTTAATTATAAAGCTGCTTTATATAATTTTGCTACCATATCCCAATTGATGATGCTAAAGAATGCTGAGACATAATCAGGACGTCTATTTTGATAATTGAGATAATAAGCATGTTCCCAAACATCAAGACCTAAGATTGGAGTACCTTCTGCAAGTGGTGTATCTTGATTTGCAGTTGATAGTACTTTAAGTGTTTTTTCAGGTGTGACAATTAACCATGCCCAACCGCTACCAAATCTTGTTTTAGCTGCAGTTCCAAATGCATCTTTAAAAGATTCAAATGATCCGAAATTCGTATTGATGGCTTCTAATAACTTACCTTGAGGCAATTGACCGTTGTTTACTTTTAGTAAAGGCCAGAAGAATGCGTGATTAAAGTAGCCACCACCATTATTTTGTACAGCTGTACGGATATCTGACGGTACTGAAGAAAGATCTGCTAGTAATATTTCTAATGGTGTTGATAAATCAGCATGTTTTTCTAATGCTGCATTTAAATTGTTTGTGTAACCCTGATGATGCTTTGTGTAATGGATTTCCATTGTTCTTGCATCAAAGAAAGGTTCTAATGCATCAAATGCATATGGTAATTTTGGTAATTCATATTTCATAATTTATTCCTCCTATTTATAATCATATCTTACATCAAAAACAACCGAGTATCAACTAATTTGCATAGAAGTTTAAAAAAAGTCTAAATTATGTTAAATTAGACGTTTTTTAAATAATCGAGTATCTTTTGTTCATCAATATCGATATAAATCGTTTGATGATTTTTGTAATTTACATGATATCCAGGTTTTCCTGAAATCTTCTTAATATGTTTAATCTGAGTATAATCAACTGCAATTGAAGATGAATATTTCATACTTGAAAAATAAGCAGCAAGCATCGATGCTTTACGAATAGTTGCTTCATTCAATTTTGGGGTATCAACGACCACGTGGGATCCAGGGAAATCTTTGACATGAAACCAAAAATCATTTTTATTTGCAATTTGATGGGTCACGTATTCGTTTTGCATGCTATTTTTGCCTATGTAATAATGAATATCATCATCAGTTAACTTTAGGATATTTGGTTTTTTGGCTTGTTTTTTATGAATTACTTTTTGTTTAGTCCTATATCCAAATGGAATGAGATCTTGCTCAAAATCTTTGAGATTCTCTCCTGAAGATAAATCCAGATAGGTTTTAAATTCATTAAATAAATTGATTAATTCTTCGTTTTGATTGTTTTGTGCCTTGATATGTTTGATCGTTCTTTTTGCTTTTTGATAGGCTTTATAAAATATTTGGGCATTTTCATTGAGTGTTTTTGTAGGATCAAGAATAATGGATAGGCCATCAACTTCAATGGATGAATTTTTTTCATTAAGCGCTAAACCAGATTGATAAATCGAATCACCTTTTGTTTTGTTATCTAAATTGATTTTAGCATTTTCTACCATGTCTATGAATTGCTCTTTTTTATTGAGATATTTCTTTATTTGTTTATCAATAAATTGTTCATGAGAAGAAAATGATTGTTTTGTCTGTTTATCTTGATCATCCATCATTTCTGAAATTGTAGGAAAATGTTGTTTCAAAGTATCATCTTCAAAAATATCAAACACGTAATCTTTATGATTGGTTAATTGCCGTGTCGGATTGACTTCAATATCAGTTAGTTGAATTCTTTTTTCGAAAAGATATTTTGCAAGAAACGGTGAAATACCCATGTATTGGTCAACCAAATCCTTATATGAGAACACTTTTGAATAATCTATAGTCAGAAATGAAATTTTTTCTGATGGAAAAAACTCAAATTTTGCTTGTGGAAGTAATTGTCTGCCTTCTGCGAAAAACATTTTCTTGAATGTATCGATGATGATCTCATCTTGAACAAGTAGAAGATTGGAATGTTTTCCCATGGCTTCAAATATAAGTCGCTTGTGAACTTGACCCTCCAAAAAGTCATGCATGATAAAATTGAATATAATGACACGATCAGTTTCGTATTGCGTGATATTTTGAAGTATGGCACCTTCCAAATGTTTTTTTATTGTAGCAAGAAATTGTGAGTTTTGTGTTGATTCGGATTTTGTTTTTGTCAAATGAAATCCAAAATCATGAGAGCTTATATTGAGATTCATAAACATTCTTTGACCTCGAAGATAATACACAAAAACAAACGAAAATTCACTCGTTTGATAGATTTTTTCCAATCTTGCTTTTTCTAGTTGCTGATTCAGTTCATTTATTAAATGATAGATAAAAAAGCCATCAAAAACCATAAGACACCTCGGGTCTATTTTATCACATTAATCAACTAAATCCTCTTCTGTAAGCGTTATTCTAGCCAAATATGAACAAATCTATTTACAGTCTACCATTTATCATATATAATAAGGAATAACATCAATCACAGAAGGAGGATCCTATGAAACTAAATGAAAAAGGTTTACTAGTTGTCATTTCAGGTCCTTCAGGCGTTGGAAAAGGAACTGTTCGTAGGGCTTTATTCCAAATGCCACACCACGATCTTGTCTATTCGGTATCGATGACAACAAGACAACCGCGTGCAGATGAAGCTGAAGGTGTTGATTATTATTTTGTCGACAAAGAAACATTCATAAAACGAATTAAAGAAAATAAGTTTTTGGAGTGGGCTGAATTTGTCGGTAATTACTATGGCACACCACGCGATAAAGTGGAAGAACAATTAGATCGAGGCAAAGAAGTTGTCTTAGAGATTGAGGTTGAAGGTGCACTTCAGGTTAGAAAACAAATGAAGGAAGCTGTATTTATTTTCTTGGTTCCACCAGGGAAAAAAGCTCTGTATGAGAGACTTAAGAATCGTGGTACTGAGCCTATCGAACTGATAGAGAAAAGAATGAAAAAAGCAGAGTCTGAGTTTTTACTTGCGCATAAGTATGATTATATTGTTGTTAACGATGAAGTCAACAATGCAGCCGATAGAATCATGGCAATCATAAGAGCTGAGCATGCAAGAACTGAAAGATCAATTCATAATTATATAAAGATGATAGGAGAATAAGTGATGAACAAGAATAAAGACGGTATGCGTTATCCATCCATTGACAAATTGTTGTCAAAAATAGATTCAAAATATAAACTTGTCTACGCAGCAAGCAAAGTTGCTCAAATATTGGAATCAGAAAAATTAAATGTTGAAGATGCTCTATGTGTTAAATCCATTGGTATTGCTTTAGAAGAAATTCTAGATGGCAAAGTTGACATTAATTTTGAATCTTAATTAAAAGCGCATTGCGCTTTTTTTTTGCACATAAGAATATTGAACAATAATTTGTGATACAATATGAGTGGTGATTTATTTGAATTTTAAGGACAAATTAACATTATTACCCAGTGAACCAGGCTGCTATCTTATGAAGAATGAGAAAGAAGAAGTCATTTATGTGGGTAAAGCCAAAAATCTAAAGAATCGTGTGAAATCATATTTTACTGGTGCACACAATGAAAAAACAACGCGACTTGTTTTAGAAATTCGCGATTTTTCATATGTCTTAACGAATAGCGAACGAGAATCTCTTATTCTTGAAAGCAATCTAATCAAACAATATTTACCAAAATATAATATTCGCTTAATGGATGATAAGACATATCCTTATATAGAAATCACCAAAGAAAATCATCCAAGATTGCAAGTTGTGAGAAGAAAAAATGCAAAAGGTAAAATATTTGGACCTTATACAAATGTTTATGCTGCCAGAGAAACAACAAGACTTCTAAATCGCTTATACCCATTGAGAAAATGCGAAACAATACCAAAAAAAGCATGCTTATACTACCATATTGGTCAATGTTTAGCACCATGTATTTTTGATCAAGTAGACTATTTGAATACCATTGAGCAGATTACAAATTTTCTTAAAGGTGATACAAAAGAAGTGATGAATCGATTGGAAAATGAAATGCAGCAAGCTTCAATTGATATGCATTATGAAAAGGCTGCTGAATTTCGTGATATGATTAATCATATCGATACAACTATCGAAAAACAGATTATCAACTCAAATGACTTAAAAGATAGAGACGCTATCAGTTACGCATTCAATAAAGATGATATCTCATTGCAGATTTTAGTCGTCAGACAAGGTAAAATGGTAGATCCTCACCAAATAGTCTTTGCTTATGTTGGGGAAGTTATAGATGCTATTTTAAGTTACTTACAACAATTCTACGAACAATCCATGCCAGAAGAATTGCTATTTAGTGATCGTTTTAAAGCAGAAGATGTTGAACCATTCTTTGGCAAAAAAGCGCATATTCCACAAATAGGCGACAAGAAAAAACTAACTGATTTGGCATCAAAAAATGCCGATTATGACCTCGAACATCACTTTATGCTATATCGACATAAGGATGAACAGAAGCAAAAAGCACAAGATGAACTTGGCAAATTAATCAATCATCAGGTCAATCATATAGAGATTTTTGATAATGCACAACTATTTGGAACTGCACCTATTTCAGCTCTGGTTGTTTACAGAAATGGTGATTTTGAACGAAAAAGTTATCGCAAATATCATCTACAAACAACAACAAATGATGACTATCAAGCGATGAAAGAAGTCACTTATCGAAGATACCAAAAGATGCTAATGGAGCATCTTGATATTCCGGATTTAATTTTAGTTGATGGTGGTAAAGGACAGCTTCATGCTGCTGAAGAAATTCTATCTTCATTGAACCTGGATATTAAGATTGCAGGATTAAAGAAAAATAGCAGACACATACTTGAAGCACTTGTGTTTGAAGATGAAGTTATCCCTCTATTGAAACAAAGCGAACTCTATAAATTTCTACTTAAACTCTCAGAAGAAATTCATAGATTTGCCATAGATTTTCATCGTAGTACCAGAAATAAACTCGCTATATCTTCTCCGCTTGATGAAATATCAGGTATTGGAGAAAAAAGAAAAAAGGCTTTATTAAGCCATTTTACAAGTATGGATGCCATTAAAAATGCAAGTGAGGAAGAACTCGTTTCACTCGGAATTCCCAAAGCAGTTATCCAAGAAATTAAAGAGGTATTAAAGTGAAGAAAATCATATGGAGTATTGATGTTCAAAAGAAAGTTTTTTACATGATTCTTGGTGGTAGAAAAATAGGTTTCTATTTGTCAAATCGATTGGCTAAAACGTTTTTTATGTATTTAAGAAAAGGTGTTTTGGTTGATTTTGTGATTTCAGAAAAAATGAAAAAAATTGGGAAATTCTCATTTTATCAGGTCTCATATTTCAATCAAATTATATCCTTAAATCCGTTTATTGTACACTATGATCTAACAAAAATGAGAAGAGAAATGAAGAGCGTATTAGAAAGCAATCGATACTATCTCTTTATTGATTTTGAAATGACAATGCCCGGTTATCATGAACACCAATTTTCACCAGAAATTATTCAAGCAGGCTATGTTTTATCTGAAGCTCAAGGTCAGATTATTCATCAGGATGGATATTATGTTTTGCCAAAGGAAAGATTAACTTTAAGCAAAAGAACAAAGAAATTTTTAAATTTAAACGAAGAGAAATTTTTTAGTGACGCGGTCACATTTGACGTCTATTATAAAAAACTAGCAAAAATCATTACTAAATATAAACCAAAGTTAGTGGTATGGGGAAAGAATGATTTGACAGCAATGAATGATTCATATGTCTTACATGGCAAAAATCAGCTAACAGTCGATACGGATTTTATTGATTTACTTAAATTGCACAAAGATTATTATAACTTAAAAGATGATCTGGGATTATTTAAAGCATATAAGACATATTATGATGTCGATTTCTCTCAGGCACATGATGCGAAAGATGATGCATTGGTTACCAAATATGTATTTGATGCTTTTGTTGATTACATGAAATGAAAAAGAGCCTAGCGATTTGCTAGACCCTTTTTTTTAGTTTTTAAGATCGACGACAATAGGTATGACTAAAGGTCTTCTTTGTGTCATATCATATATTTTTGTATTGAGATGATCAATAACAGCTTGTTTTAAATTGAGTTCATTGTATAGTTTGCGGTTCAACTCTATTTGGACAATTTTCTTTGTTTCATTTGATAATAATGATGTTATTTCTTCATTACCCTTCATATAGATGAATCCACGAGAAATGATTGTTGGCTCGTTGACTAGCTTTTTAGTTTTTGAATTGATTGATAGAACTACTGAGAACAAACCTTCTTCACTTAAAAGTTTACGTTCCTTGATGACCATGCTTCCAATGTCACCAATACCAGTGCCATCAATATAAACTTCGCCTGATGTTACTTTTCCTGCCATGCGAATAGATGTGCTAGAAATAGCTGCTACCTCACCATTATCCATAACTAAAATATTTTCAGGTCTAACACCACATTCAATTGCGAGTAGTCGGTGAAGTTTGAGCATACGGTGTTCGCCGTGCATAGGTATAAACAGTTTTGGTTTAACTAAGCTTAAGACGAGTTTTAAATCGTTTTGACTGCCATGTCCTGAGGTGTGTGTATCAGCAAGTGGCCCATGGGTAATGACCTCGACACCTAGTCTAAAGAGTTTATTAATTGTTCGGTTGACACCTTCTTGATTTCCTGGAATTGGAGAAGAAGAGAAGATGACAGTATCTCCTAGCATTGCTTTGATCTGTCTGTGATTACCATTTGCAATTCTGCTTAATGCAGCAAGCGGTTCACCTTGTGAACCTGTGACGAGAATTGTTAATTCATTTGCTTTGGTTCGATTGACTTGTTCACCATTCACAATGGTATCTTTTGGTGCTTTGATATAGCCAGTTTGCATACCGATTTCAATTGCACGATCCATACTTCTACCAAAAACAGCAACTTTTCTACCATTTAGCACAGAGGCTTCAATGATTTGTTGTATTCGATACATATTTGATGCAAAAGTAGCAATAATGATGCGTCCTTGAATTCTAGAAAATAATTCATTGATTGATTTTCCGATTTTACTATCTGATGGAATGAGTTCGTCTCTTTCAGAATTTGTAGAATCAGAAAGCATGCATAAGACGCCTTCACTGCCTATTGCAGCTAATTTATCATATTCTGCAGGTGGACCAACAGGTGTAAAGTCGATTTTGAAATCACCTGTATGAAATAAAATGCCTTGATCAGTTCTAAAAACAATCCCAAACATATCAGGTATTGAGTGATTCATTCTAATAAACGAGATGTCAACATGATCGAAATGATATGTATAATAACTTTTATATTCTTCAATTTTTGGTGTTTTGATATCTGGATGTTCTAGCAGTTTGTATTCAATCATGTCAACTGCTATACCCGCAGCATAAATCTTTGGAATCTTAACTTTTTTTAGTAGATAAGGAATGCTACCTATGTGATCTTCATGAGCATGTGTGATGAATAAACCGACAATGCGTTCTTCATTTTCAACAAGATATGTAAAATCAGGTATGACATAATCAATACCTAAAAGTTGTTCATCAGGAAATAAGATGCCTGAATCAACGATATAGATTCCACCGTTGATATCATAGATGTACATGTTTTTACCAACTTCACCGAGTCCTCCCAAAGCAAAAATGCCGAGTTCACCGGTTTTGAGTAATGCGTTTACCATATTTAAATCCTCCAGCAGCGAATATTACATTCCTATTGTATAATAAAATTCTATAAAATGGTAGTACAATACTTAATATGCTATAATATTTTTGAGGTATGGGATGAAAACAATAATCTTTTTTGATGTTGATAATACAATTTATAACAATAACCTTGGCAAAATCCCTGAACAGACAAAAAAATTATTAATGGAACTTTCTCAAAGAGATGATGTCATTTTAGGGCTTGCTACAGGAAGGGGATATAAGAAACTTGAAGTCATTCAAGATGTTGTATCTTTTTTTAAGTATAAGGTTTTACTCAATGGTTCGATTATTTTTAAGAATGAAGAAGTAATCTATGATTATCCAATTTCAAATCAAGATATTGAAGAGGTCTTAACCATTGCTGCAAGCCATAACTTCAATATTGGAATGGTCGGTTTAGATGATGAAGCAGTAAATTACTCAGATAATCGAGTCAGAAATGGCATGAAAGCACTTCGAGGTATAACCCCAAGAGTTGATAGCAAATTTTATATCAATAACAAAGTTTATCAATTTTGGTTATTTGGAGATAACGAGATTGAAATACTTGATATTGCACATCAAATGCCTAAATTTCAAGTATATCCTTGGCATAAAGGTGGTGCCGATTTCATCTATCCTTGTATTAATAAGGCATTTGGAATTAAAAAAGCTATTGAACATGAAACAGATTACCAATTGATTTGTGTTGGCGATGGAGCAAATGATGTAAAAATGATTGAGATGGCGGATATCGGAATTGCGATGAGTAATACAAGATTTGATGAATTAAAAGAAAAAGCCAAACATTTGGCTCCTCATATCAAAGAAGATCAACTTTACGATTTTTTCAAATCAATCAATCTTATTTAGGTCTTAGTTTGTCTTGAACATCTTTAATAATCTCTTTTGGAACGTAGGGTGAAATATCAGCATGGTGCACAATGAGTTCTTTGATTGCTGATGATGACACAAAATGATTTCTAGAAGAAGGAAATAAGATAATGGTTTCAATATTTCGATTCAAATTTCGATTGAATTGATATAATGCATATTCGTTTTCATAATCTGGAATATTTCTTAAACCGCGAATCATAAGCGTAATATCATTTTTCTGAGCATAACGTACAATTAGATCTTCTGTCGAAGCTACAACGATATTTGCCACATCTAAAGTTACACGTTTAATCATGTCAATTCTTTCATCGGTTGTAAAAGTAGCTACTTTCTTGTAGTTGTCAGCAACCACAACATGAAGCTCATCAACAAAGCGAGCTGCGCGTTTGATAATATCTAAATGTCCAATCGTTAGAGGATCAAATGTTCCTGGATAAACAGCCTTATTCATATAATTACCTCATTTCAATATTAGTATATCATTAAAAATAAAAAATAATCATAAAGGAGATTAAAAAAATGAATGTATATCGCAAGAGTTTAATTGTTCAAATCATGTTATTTGGTATCTTTGTCTTGATTGGAGGGAATGTGATACTTAATCATTATTTTAGTGCTACATTGCCATGGCTTTCTTATGTCATTATTGCATTGCTTGTTGTTTCAGGTGTTTTAGGATTCATTATCTATCGCAGACCTGATACGCGCGTTTCAGTTGTAACACCAAAGGAAATGTCAGTACTTCGTTATTTACTATATGGATATTTCTTTATCTATATTTTACAAATGATTTTGTCAGGTGTGCAAGTTGTTAAGGCAAATTATCTGGATTTACTTAATTTAGCGACGGGTTCCATTTTAATGCTCGTGGCACTTTATGGCATTTACGTGTTATTCAGAATTCTTAAGATAAAATAGAATGCTAAGCATTCTTTTTTTTTGAATGTAAATACCCTATATCAAATTTAAGATGATGTTATAATGAAGTTAATCAGGAGGCAATAATAATATGAAAACATTAATTCAAACATACACCTTGAGCAACGGTGTAAAAATTCCTAAAATCGGATTTGGAACATGGCAAGTCCCCAGTGGTGATATTGCATATCAATCAGTTGCTATGGCTTTAAAAAATGGATATCGTCACATTGATACGGCTGCAGCATATCAAAATGAAGCAAGTGTTGGTCAAGCCATAAAAGATTCGGGTATTCCAAGAGAAGAAATATTTGTCACATCAAAATTACAATCACACATAAAAACTTATGAAGGTGCTCTTGAAGCGTTTGAAAAAACGATGGAAGCCTTAGGTATTGGTTATTTGGATTTATATTTGATTCACGCACCATGGCCCTGGAACGAAATAGGTAAAGACTGTAGTCAAGGCAATGTTTTTGCTTATAAAGCGCTAGAAAAAATTTATAAAGATGGTAGAGTTCGTGCAATTGGTGTTTCGAACTTCAATACCAAAGACTTAGATAACATACTTAATCATTGTGATGTTATTCCCCATGCAAATCAGATTGGATATTTCATTGGTCATCATGAAAAAGAAGTTGATGATTACTGCAAAGCAAAAAATATATTGGTGGAAGCATATTCACCTCTAGCGATTGGCCATTTGCTCAAGAACAATGATATACAGGATATGGCTAAAAAATATAAAGTGACTCCTGCACAAATCTGTATTAGATATTGTATTCAAAAAGGTACTGCACCACTTCCAAAGTCGACACATGAATCGAGAATCATTGAAAATGCAGCAGTTGATTTTGAAATTGACAATAAAGATATGATTTATTTAGATTCAATTAATGACGATCCAAGAAAATGGTAAATTAAAAGAGCTGATACTTAGTATCGGCTCTATTTTTCTAGTCCTTTTTGCTGACAATCTTCGCAATAACCATAAACGGTCATATCATGATGCGTGATCTTAAAATGATGTTGTGTTGCTACCTGATCTGCAAAATGATCGAGGTGACAATCCATTTCATACATTTTCTGACAACCAAGACATATCATATAATGATGATGGTCTTTTTGATTGATGTAATAGTAAGCGGTATTTTGCATCGTACTTTTTGAAATGATGCCTTGGGCAAAAAAAGTATCTAGTGTTCTATAAACCGTTGATAGGTTCATGGTATGTAGTGGTAGTTCTTCATATATCATTTCTGCACTTTTTGGTTGTGAAGTTTTGGATAAAAGTGTTAAAATGGATTTTCTTTGACTTGTCATTCTCATTTTATCATCTCCTTAGGATCATCTTTAAGACGATCAGAATCATTAAAAGTAAAGCATAGATCATCACGATTGTAGAACCTACTGGTATTTCCAAAGGGTGAGCGATGAAGATACCTGCAATTACAACAATAAATGACGAGAAGATTCCCAAAACCAAAGTATTTTTGAAGCTCTTTGTCCACTGGCTAGTAATAATGGATGGGAAGATAACCAAAGCTGAAATCAATAAAGTACCTATGGTTCTTACACCAATTACGATAAAGAAAGCAGTTAAACCTGAAAGCATATACCCTAGAAGTGTCGTTTTTATTTTTGAGAATTTGGCGTAATTTTCATCATATGTCATCAACAACAGAGCTCTATAGTTGAAAATGATGAATGCCGCTATGAGCAATGTGACAACGATTGATAAAATCATTTCCGTATTGGTTGCTGTAAAGATATTACCAACAAGCATGCTTTCAATCGAAATATTGAATCCTTGTCCTTTTTTCACTAAAATCAAACCTAAAGCAAATGAGACAGCAGATACTAATCCAATTGCAGCATCTCCATTAATAGTTTTCTTAGTCGTCAGATACTTAATGAGAAGAGAAGCACCCATAACAAATGGTATGGCTATATACAAGGGTTCATTAGATAGCATAATGCCTAAAATTATACCAGCAAAACTGACATGAGCAAGACCATCAGCTATCATTGCCTGTTGATTTAAAACAAGAAATGGACTTAATAGGGAAGCTGAAAGTGCAAGTGCAATACCAATGAATATGGCATGCTGGATAAAATCGTACTGCAGGAAATCAAACATGATGATGCCCCTGATGCTCGAATTCATGGAAATCCCTATAAGTTCCAAAGAATTTTATGGTCTGGTCGACATACATGGTCAAGCATTGATCCTTAACTGCGTCAGTCAAGTCGTGCGTGATGTGGATAATTGTCATTTTTTTTTCAATTTGCATCTCATATAACATGTGATAAAATTTTTCTCTAAATGAGGGATCAAGCGCAGAAGTTGGTTCATCAAGGATGAGCAAATCAGGTTCTGATATTAACGCTCGGATTAGATAAACACGCTGTTGCTGTCCTCCGGAAAGGAAGATCATACTTGAATCCAAGAGTTGTGAAATTTCCATTTTTTCTAACCAATATTTGATTAATTCGATATCTTTTTTTGTTGGAATTAATTTCTGTTTTCTTAAGCCGCTATAGATGACTTCTTGTACCGTAATTGGCAGATTTGTTTTAGTATTCATTTTTTGAGGAAGATAACCCATCTGAATATTCTGATCAATCAATATTTCTCCATTGGTGGGCTTCAATAAACCGACAAGCAGTTTAACAAGTGTTGTTTTACCGCTACCATTTGGTCCAATGATATGCAAAAAATCACCTTTGTTCACTTCAAAGTTGATATTGCTTAGTACATTGAATTTTCCAAATGAGACAGAAACATCCTTATAATTTACCATATGTTATTGTATAGACAATAGAGCAATCTTAATGTGTTCAAAATTTCTTAGAAGCAAGTCTCTATACGTCACACCCTCCTCATAATCAAATTGTGAAATATTGTGAAAACCATGCAATTCAAGTAGATTAAGCACATAACCATCATTTGACAATTGATTGACGATTGTATTTGCTGCTTTAGGAAACTCAATTTCTTCAATAAAAAGATAATGTGTATTTGTACGCTTGACCAAATTCGTAAAGTTTATGAGTTCATTACTAGTTAGATCGGCATCAGGTTTGAACTCTTCAAATAAAGATAAGATGTTTAAACCATATCGCTGTCCAAATGCACCGAGTGCATTATGTCCTGCAAAGTATAAAGTTGATCCTAAAAAACTATTTTCGACAATGTAATCGTGGATTTCAGTATTGAGCTCTTCAATTTGTGTTGCATACACGGTAGCTCTTTCACGAAATTGTGTTTCTTTATTTGGATCAATTAAAATAATGTTTTCTAATATAGCATTTAATAGTTGAACAGCAGTGGTTGGATCGGTCCAATAATGAAGAGCATTTGCGTGCAAGGACTCTTCATCTAATGATTTCAATATAGGCTCACCATAAAGTAAAGGTTCTTTTGTGAAGGATTGGGACAGGTTCATGACGATTGTATCTTTTCCACCGATTGTATTGACATCGCCAATCCAATTATCGATTTCCAAACTTGTGAAAATGAATAACTTGGATTCCTTAATCTTCGCTAAATCCTGACTGGTTACTTCGTAATCATGTATCTCAGCACCTGGAGGTAACAGTAAACTTACGGTAAAATCATCTCCTGCTATCTGTTTAGCAAAATCATACTGTGAAAACATAGTGGTTACGATATCTGGGTATTCGATTGTTTGGCATGATGATAAAATAACCAATGTGAAAAATAAAAATATAAAGCTTGCAAATTTCTTCATGTATAACTCCTTTATGCGAATCATTCGCAATAATATTATAGCATATTATTCTCTTATTGCAAATCATTCGCAATTATAATATAAACCTGATTAAAAACAATTAATTTCATTAAATAAAATTGAAATCTTCATTAAAAAATGCTATACTATTAGTTGACAAGAGTGGGATGACAATTTCCACTCATTTTATTGAGGTCAAAATGAATTTAGAAAAAATCAAACAAAAATTAATACCAATCATCAGTAAAAGCAATCTTACTGTCTATAGCATTCGAACAAAAAAAGAATTTGGTGAAAAGATCGTTGAAATCCTTTTAGATACCGATTCGATTGATATCGATACCTTGGAAAAGATTCATCTGGAATTTGTCGAAACTCTAGATGATGAAGATCTAGATCCTGATTATTTTCTTGAGTTGTCCTCTCTTGGTGCGGAAAGACCGCTTAATACACGGGAAGAACTCACAAATGCTATAACTAAGTACGTTTACTTAGAATCCCCCAAATATAAAGGAACAGGCACTCTATTGTCATTTGAAAGTGATATAATGTTATTGGAAATTAACGACAAAGGTCGTTTCAAAAAAATCGAAATCAAGTTTGATGACGCAAAAAAAATGCGTACAGCCATCAAATTTTAGGAGGATAACATGATCAGCAAAGAATTTTTTAAGAATATTGAAGCCGTCGCAGAAGAGAAAGAATTGACTCATGACCAAGTCGTTGAAGCTTTTGTACAAGGTATGATAGCAGGTTGTAAAAAAGCCCATGATGTTCGTTCATGTAGAGTTGATATCAAAGAAGAAAAGTATGAAATACTGGTTTATATGCAACATTTAGTTGTTGATGAATACAGCATGGATGCTGATAAGAATTATACGCAACTGCTTCTTGCAGATGCCAAAGAAATCAATTCACGTTCAAAAGTTGGTGACATACTTGAACAGAAAATAGATCCAAAAGATTTTGGACACTTTGCTGTGCGTGATTTTAAGAGCAGATTAAATGAAACATTAATCAATATGCAAAAAGAAAATCTATATAACCATTTCAAATCCTATGAGCATGAAATGATTACTGCAAGAGTTATCGATGTTGCAGATGATCACTTCCGACTTGATATAGGTAAAGATTTAACAACTTTATTGCCGAAAAAAGAAGCTTTACCCAAAGATAATTTCCATATTGGCGATTATGTTCGTGTCTATGTATCAGATGTTGAAATGAAGACTAAGTGGCCTAAGGTATTTGTCAGTCGCTCGCATCCAAGTTTGATTATTCGGTTACTTGAAAGTTTTATCCCGGAAATCAAAGACGGTATTATTGAAGTTATGGGTATCTCACGAGATCCTGGAGATCGTTCCAAGATTGGTGTGAAGTCTAATGATCCCAAAGTTGATCCTATTGGAGCTTGTGTTGGAGAAGGTGGATCACGTATCCGTGAAATTGTCAAAGCACTGAGTGATGAAAAAATTGATTTATTCAGATGGAGTGACAATGAAAAAGAACTGATTGCAAATGCACTTCAACCCGCAGAAGTTGTAGCGGTAACACGTGTCAATCCAAAAGAAAAAAATGCACTTGCTATTGTTCCAGATAATCAATTATCTCTTGCTATTGGTAAACTTGGTCAAAACGTTAAGCTTGCAGTTCAAGCTTGTGGTTGGAGTATTGACATTAAATCCGAAACCATGGCACAAGGCGAAGGCATATTATATTAAGTAATCAAAGAGGTGACTTTATGACAAAAGTTAAAAAAATACCAATGAGAACATGTGTTGTAACAAAAGAAGTTTTACCAAAAAAATCTTTGGTTCGCGTAGCAGCAACAAAAGAAGGACTTGTTTCTGTTGATCTTAATGGTAAAGCGCCAGGTCGTGGTGCTTATTTGAAACTGAGTAAGGAAGTCATTCTACTTGCAAGAAAAAATAAGGCTCTAGATAAAAAACTTGAAGTTACAGTTCCAGATGAAATCTATGATGAATTATTGAGTATGACAAATGAGTCATAATATTGGTCTTGCATATCGTGCAAGAAAAGTTTCAGTTGGTACTGAAGTAACACTAACAAAACTTAGAAATGGTCAAGTTTTTCTTATGATATTAGCAACAGATGCATCGGATTTAACTAAAAAAAAGGTTCGTGATAAAGCGAAGACCTATCAGGTTGAAATCATTGAATCTCTGTCATCTTTAGAAATATCACAAGCAATAGGTAAAAAAGACATCAAAGTTATTGGTATAACCGACAGGGGGTTTAGTCAATTATTGATGAATGAAAAAAGGAAGTGATTATATGCCTGCAAACAATAGAAGATATTCGAACAAGAAGAATGTAAACAAAAAGCCGACATTTCATAAAAAAGAAGTGAAAGTTGTTGGCGAAAAAATATTTATTTATAAACCAGATATGAACGTTGCATCGGTAGCAGAAGGTCTAAACATTAGCAATGCTGCTATGATAAAAAGATTGATGCAACTTGGCTTAATGGCGAGCATTAACCAAGTTATCGACCGTGACACCATTGAAGTTATTGCACTTGATGAAGGATATGAAGTTCGTGATGAAGTGATAACTGATGTGACCCGTTTTGACGAAATGCAACTTGTTGATGATCCAAATGATATGGTCAAAAGACCACCAATCGTCACAGTTATGGGACACGTTGACCATGGTAAGACAACATTGCTTGATGCGATTAGAAAGTCAAGAGTCGTTGAAGGTGAAGCTGGTGGGATTACACAACATATTGGTGCATACCAAGTCATAAGAAATGGTGAACCAATCACATTTATTGATACTCCAGGTCATGCTGCATTTACTGAAATGCGTGCTCGTGGTGCAAAAGTAACAGATATTGTTGTACTAGTTGTTGCTGCTGATGATGGAGTCATGCCCCAAACAATTGAAGCTTTAGACCATGCGAAAGCAGCTAAAGTGCCAATTATTGTTGCAGTAAATAAAATGGATAAAGCATCTGCTAATCCCGAAAGAGTCATGAATGAATTATCTGAAAAAGGATTGATACCTGAAGCATGGGGTGGATCAACACCTTTTGTTAACGTTTCAGCTCTTAAAAAACAAGGTCTTGAAGAATTACTTGATGTTATTCAGTTAATGAGTGAAATCGATGAATTCAAAGCCAATCCTAAACGTTTGGCTAAGGGAACTGTCATTGAAGCAAGTCTTGACAAAGGTAGAGGTGCAGTTGCAACTCTTATCGTGGAAACTGGTACGCTTAGAGTCGGTGACTACATTGTTATTGGTAATACTTATGGTAAGATCCGGACAATGCAAGATGACTTAAAACGTCGCTATCAAGAAGCAAAACCTTCTCAACCTATCGAAATTACTGGACTTAACGAAGTTCCTCAAGCTGGCGATATTTTTATGGCATTTACTGATGAAAAAGTCACAAGACAAATTGCTGATGAAAGACAATCAAGACAAAGAGATGGCGAAATAAAATCAGTAAAGAAAACTTCTTTGGATAGTATGCTTGGTGACTTGGAAAGTTCTGAAAAAGTACTTAATATAATCATCAAAGGTGATGTTCAAGGTTCCATAGAAGCTTTGAAAAACCTATTAGAAAAAATTGATGTAGCTGGATTTCATGTCAACGTAGTTAGATCAACTGTTGGTGCAATTACTGAAAATGATGTTACGCTTGCGAATGCATCAAATGCAGTTGTTATTGGTTTCAATGTACGCCCAACGTCTTCAGTTAAACAAGCTGCTGATGCACAAGGTGTTGAAATCAGACTTTATAAGATTATCTATCGTGTCGCTGAAGATGTTGAAGCTGCACTAAAAGGTATGTTACAACCTACGTTTGAAGAAATCGTAACAGGACAAGCAGAAATTAGAGATACATTTAAAGTTTCTAAGATAGGTACAATTGCTGGAGCTTATGTAACCGAGGGTGTTATTAAAAGAGATGCCTTAGTTCGTGTGCTTCGTGATGGTATTGTCGTTTATGAAGGCAAACTTCAATCATTAAAGAGATTCAAAGATGATGTGAAGGAAGTCAGAACAGGATTTGAATGTGGATTCTCAATAGAAAACTTCAATGATATCAAGATTGGTGACGTTGTTGAGGCTTCACAAATGAAGGAAGTAGAGGTGGACTAATTATGTCTATTACAACCGATCGTTTAGCTAGTTTGATTCAAAGAGAGCTTGCATCTATTGTCAATCAAAGTGTCAAAGACAAGAGTTTTGGTTATATTAATTTGACAGAGGTTAAAGTGACAAAAGATAACAGTTTTGCTACCATTTATTACACCATATTGAGTGATGATCCCAAAGTGATTGAAAAAGCTCATTTGGCAATCGATGAGAGTAAAATACTGATTCGTATGGAACTTGCAAAAAAGATTAATAATATCCGAAAAATTCCTGATCTTTTATTCAAGTATGATGAAGCGTTAGCGTATGGCAATAATATTGATAAAATTCTAAAAACATTAAAGTAACCTAGGTTACTTTTTTTGTAAAATAGATGATATAATAAAAATGGGTGAAAACATGTTTGCGAAGGTCATTATTGATATCAAACACGAAGAAGTTAATCATTTTTTTGATTATATAATCCCTGAAAAATTTCAGGAATTTTTAGACCGGGGTATGCGTGTATTAGTTCCATTTAATACGCAAACCAGAATGGGATATGTTGTAAAGATTATCGAAAACAGTGATGACGCGACTAAAGAAATCATTGATGTCATTGATGTTGTTCCGATGATTAATGAAGAAACGTTCTTATTGATTGATTCAATTATGGAGTATGCACCAAATCTATATAGTTCTATCTTTTCAACAGTATTACCAAATGCACTGCAAATGGAGTACCAAAAAGAAGTCACGCTAATCAATTCTGAAGGTATGCCATTAGATTTATTGAACATGTTTAATACCAAAGGCATTTGGAAACTAAAAAAGAGTGATCAGATTTATTATCAAAGAGTGAAAAGACTTGTACAACAAGGATTGGTATCTATTCGAACAGTTATTAAACAAAAAGGACAAATTAAAACAGATACTTATTATACTTATAATCAACAGCATAGCTATGCTAAAATCAATAAATATCCAATGATTTTGGATTTATTCATGAATAAAAGCATCTATTCAAAAAAGGAATTGATTGAATTAGGGATATCCAATAGCAATCTTTCCACACTAGAAAAACATGAAGTTTTAATTCAAAAATCTGTTGAAGTTAGTAGAGATATTGTGCATCAGTTTTCTCTAGAAGATAAACAGATTCAACTCAATAAAGAACAGCTCAAGGCTGTTGAAATAATCAGCAAATCATTAAACTATAATCAACTATTTTTGCTAAAGGGTATCACCGGATCTGGAAAAACAGAAGTTTATTTGAGTTTGATCGAAAAGGTTATTGATCAACATCAACAAGTTCTTATTTTAGTTCCAGAGATTACCTTGATTGCTCCAATGGCTAAAAGATTGAAATCTCGATTTGATGAGGTGGCAATCTATCATAGTGCATTGAGCAAAGGTGAACGCTTTGACCAATTCCGAATGATAGAAGAAAAGAAAGCAATGATTGTATTAGGAACTAGAAGTGCTGTTTTTCTACCATTAGAAACTCTTGGCCTGATCATCATTGATGAAGAACATGATGCATCCTATGAACAAAGTGAAGGTGTCTTTTATGATGCTAAATTAATTGCACAAGTCAGAGCCAAATATCATCATATTCCGATTGTTTTAGGAAGTGCAACTCCCAGTATTGTTTCGATGCATAAAGCCCTGAACAACCAGTACAAATTATTAGAACTAACTAAAAGACCAAGAAATATAGCAATGCCTAAAATCAATTTAATAGACATGAAAAAAGAACTAGAATCTGGCAATTCATCCATTTTTTCTACTGCTTTATTGGATGCAATGAAAAAAAGATTAGATAAAAATGAGCAAATCATGCTGTTATTCAATCGAAAAGGATATGCGCCATTTGTTTTATGTAGACAATGTGGTGATGTTCCAAGATGCCCTCATTGTGATATCTCCCTCACATATTATAAAGATAAAAATACATTAAAATGTCATTACTGTGGTTTTGAAAAGCCTTATGACTCAACATGTGAGGTTTGTGGACAAAAAGCTGTTAAAGAAGTTGGTGTAGGCATCGAATATGTTGAACGTGCATTGAAAAATGCACTACCAACTGCACGAATCCTCAGGATGGATGCAAATGTTACAACTCATAAGGGCAGTCATGAGCTCATTTGGAATGAGTTTATGAATGAGGAAGCAGATATTCTTTTGGGTACTCAAATGATTGCTAAAGGCCTGGATTTTCCTAAGGTAACTTTGGTTGGCATTTTGATGGCTGATCTATCACTAAAGGTTCCGTCATATAGAGCTAGTGAACAAGCTTATATGCTATTTACTCAAGTAACCGGTAGATCAGGACGTTTACTTCCAGGAGAAGCCATCATTCAAGGATATGATTTGGATCATTATGCGATTAAAAATGTTTTAACCAATTATGAGGATTTTTATAATGAAGCTATCTATTATCGAAAACTCTCAAATTATCTACCATTTAAACAAACAGCTCAAATCCTCATTGAAGGCAAGGAATATTTGAAAACATATCAGCAAGCTTTTCTGCTGAGAAAAAAACTCATTTCCATAGGATATGAGATATTAGGACCAACCCCAGCGATGATTAAGGTTATAAAAGATCATTTTCGATTTATACTGACGCTTAAGTCTGATGATTCTAATGGTCAGTATATTTTTGAACAAATCAAAAATTATGAAACAAAAGATATTGGAATTAAATATTATCCAACATTGGATTATGTGTAGGTGAAAAAAATGAAATTAGTCTTTATGGGTACTCCACAATTTTCCGTACCAATTTTAGAAGCACTATTAGAACACCATGAGGTGCTTTTGGTCGTCACACAACCGGATAAACCAGTAGGAAGAAAGAAAATCATGACTGAATCTCCAATCAAAAAGCTCGCATTAAGTCATCAGATTCCTGTTTTCCAACCGCTTAAATTGAAAACTGATTATCAACGTGTTTTAGATACTAAACCGGATATAATCATTACAGCTGCTTATGGTCAAATGCTACCAAAAGAGCTCATCAACCGTGTTGAGGCTATCAATGTACATGGTTCATTACTACCTCAATATCGTGGTGGTGCTCCAATTCAATATGCTCTATTTGATGGACAAGAAGAGACTGGAATAACCATCATGTTTATGGCATATCAAATGGATAGCGGAGATATCATTAAACAAGAAAGAGTGAAGATTGAGAACAAGGATAATTATGCTTCTTTATCCCATAAATTGAGTATTGTGGGTAGTAAACTAATCATCCATGTTTTAAATCATTACGATAAAAATAAAATAAAGAGAATACCTCAGGATGTAAATAAAGTCACATTTGCTTATACACTCAAAAGACATGATGAGTTCTTAAATTTTAAGCAAACAACAAAAGCAGTCGTTAATCGTATCCGAGGATTGGCACCAGAACCAGGTGCTCATGCTTACTTGGGAAATCAGATTATCAAGTTCTACGGTGCAGTAAATAGTGATATAATAGACAGTGAAGCAACTCCTGGAACTATTCTTGAAAATAAGAAACGTCTCATCATTGCAACACTAGATGGATCAGTTGAAATTTTAGAGATACAAGCACCAGGAAAAAAACAAATGGCGGTAAAGGATTTTCTAAATGGACAAAATATCATCCGCATAGGTGATATCTTCATAGAAGGGAATGAATAAAATGGCTAAACACAACAAAAATACAAAATTAGTTTTTACAAGACAAGAAATGTTTGAGTATAATAAAAAAACTTTACTTAAAAGAGGCGTTACCTTAGATTCAATTGCTGAAATCACATTTCAGCAACAATCAAAATACACAGATGACATTTCAAGAGACATTTGTTTGGAATCAGTAGAAAAGATTTTATCACTTCGCGACGTATTTCATCATGTGCAGCTTGGTTCAGAAATTGATCGATTGGCAGAGGAAGGTTTATTTCAAGGACCTATCCAAGATATCATATATGAAGATTTAGGCTTATTTGGAATCGATGAAACGATGGGTCTTGAAGTCGCAGGTCTTTATGGAACAATCGGACAGACTAATTTTGGAGATATCGATGTCAACAAGCACGGTATTGTAAAAAGACTAAACGATGCGGGTAAAGAAGATGGTATATGCCATACATTTCTTGATGATATTGTTGGTGCAATTGCTGCAGCAGCTTCAACCCGGGTTGCTCAAGTCATGAATGAAGATTTAGCACATGAAGACATTGGTGTAAAGAGATTTAGCATTTTTGATTTATAAGAATAGGATGATGATGCGTGGCAAAACCTCAAAAGCATAGTATTTGGAATCTAAAAGCACTTGGCAAAAATATATTTGCTAAGTTTTTTGGTTTTGAACAAGGTGTTGACATTACCAATGATACCGCTGTGCTTTATCGTAGAAACGTCGTTATTAAAAATATCATTTTCCTATCCAATTTAATGTATTCTATCATTTTATTAATTTTATCCTTAAGTGTCGAAGGACAGGTTTCAGATTGGGTGATTACTTTAATAGCCTTTCCTCTAACCTACGTCATCAATAAAATGTTAAAAAAACTGATCAATATGGATCCCAATGACAAGACAAAACAGAGTGTTGCCATGTATGTTGCAGCTTTTTATATTTTCTTTTCATCGGTTTTAATTTATGCCCGATTATATCAAAAGGAATATTTTGAAACAGGTGCTTATATTTTAATGTATTATGCAATTGTTGTTATTTCTTTATATCAGGAAAAAAAGTTATTGAGTAGTAGCTTTCAAGCATTGCTCGCATTACTCACTGCAATTCATTTGATATGGACCTATAATTTTCATGGACTAGTCAATGGACAATCCATTTTAGAATTCCTACCAGCATTTGTTAAATTACCAGAATTCAGTGATATATTACTGAGAACCTTATTGTTTATCCTCTTTTATTTCGTTGTTTATGCCATCGTCTCGATGGGACAATATATGCAGGAAGAAAGAAAAAAAGAACTGATAAAAAGACGTCAAGTACAAGGAGACTTCTCACATATTGTTGGTGATTTGTTCTCTGTTGTCTTTTCAAGTTCATATACTTTGATGGATAAAAGACATGCATATCAAGTTCAACTGATGAGTGAAAAACTGGCAAATAATTATGGTTTACCTCAATCTAAAATCGAAGAAATGAATGGTTATGCCATGGTCCATTTGCAATATCAAGAAATCAAAAACTTGCTCAATGACATGAACACTTTTGATGAACAATCCTATGATATGCTCAAAGATAAAACCGAACTAGGTTCTAAAATTGCCAAGCGTATGCAACTTGCTCAAAAGTGTGAAGATATCGTTAGAGCACACATTGAAGATACGGCAAATGAAAAATTCCTAAAGGAAATGTTGATTATTCAACCAGATATTATTGCTCAAATCATTTTACTAGCTGATTTATACATTACGATGCGTGGACCAAAATCATACAAAAGACCTATGGCCCATAATATTGTTATGAAACTATTTCAAACGGAACTTGCAAACTATTTTGATTACGATTTAAAAGAAAGATTTCTTAAATTTCACGATGAATTTGGTGAGATGTATAATAACTTCTAAAACCGTAAATTAGAAGACAAATATATTGACTTTTAATATAAAATCATGTATCATTAATGAGCAATTAAAAATAATAAGTTAACTTATTCAGAGCTATGGAGGCTAGTGACCGACGAAGTAGCAGCAACCTATTTAATTAGGTGCTTATCACGAGGGGTACAACCCATCAATAAGGAAAATCCAAAAATAGGCGCTTTTCCTTGGGGAAGCGTATTTTTTTTGAAATCAGGAGGATAGAAATGAGAAAATTATTTAGCAGTGAATCAGTAACCGAAGGACATCCAGACAAGGTTGCAGATCTCATATCAGATTCAATTTTAGATGCTTGTTTGAGACAAGATCCAGAATCAAGAGTCGCAGTTGAGACGGCAGTAACAACAGATTATTGTCTGTTGTTTGGTGAAATAACAACAAAAGCAGTCATTGATTACCACCAAATCATTAAGGATGCAATTCGTCAAATAGGATACGATGAAGTTGGTACAGGCTTTAATGCTGATCACGTCATTGTTGATGTTAAAATTAAAAATCAGTCTTTAGACATTGCACTTGGTGTAGATGAAACCGAACACAAGGAACAAGGTGCTGGAGATCAGGGATTTATGTTTGGGTATGCCAATAATGAAACTTTGGCATTGATGCCACTACCTATATACCTAGCGCACCGTTTAGCTGAACGTTTGGCTTATGTAAGAAAACATAATATCATTAAAGGACTACGTCCTGATGGGAAAACACAAGTCACTGTTGAATATAATGAGCATAATTATCCCGTATCCATTCATACTGTCGTTCTTTCAACACAACATGATGAATCTTGGACTCAAGTAGCACTGAGAAAAGAGATTCATAAACATGTTTTAGAACCAATCTTATCAGGTTATGATACGAGCCACACCATTTATGAAATCAATCCAACTGGAAGATTTGTTACTGGTGGACCTGCTGGAGATGCTGGACTAACGGGAAGAAAAATCATTGTTGACACATATGGTGGATATGCACGACATGGCGGTGGTGCTTTTTCAGGAAAAGATCCTTCGAAGGTGGATCGCAGTGCAGCCTATATGGCACGCTATATTGCAAAAAATATCGTAGGTTCAGGAATTGCTGATGCCTGTGAAATTCAAATTGCTTATGTCATTGGTGTTGCCAAACCAGTCAGTATTTATATTGATACGTTTGGAACAGAAAAAGTTGCTATTGAAAAAATTTATCAAGCTGTCAAGCAAAACTTTGATTTAAGACCAGCTGAAATTATAAAAATGCTTGATTTGAAGCGACCCATTTATGCTCAGACCTCTGCTTATGGACATTTTGGTAGAGAAAATGATGCCTTTTCTTGGGAAAAACTAGATAAGATTGCAATATTTAGAAATCTATTATAAAATAGGTACGGTGATGATATGATAGACTTAAAATCAATAGAAGAAAAGCGTTTAAAAATATTTGGTGAGTACAAAAAACTAAGAAAAAAAGGACTCCTATTTTTAATTCCAGCAATTCTTTTTTTCATACTTATTCTCGTTCACCCGATATTTGCACTATTTGGTGTGATTTTGCTCATTCCCGCAATTATCTATTTTTCAAAAGCCATGAAACAATTTCAAAGTTTCAGGGAAATCATTAAAAAGGAATTAGTGACATCACTTCTAAAAGAACAATTTGATGATGTGTTCTACGATCAACATGGATCTATACCTGTTTCTCGAATTGTAGCAACTGGTATGGTTAAAAGACCTGATAGATCAACTGCCGAAGACTATATCAAAGGTAGTTATAAAGGCGTTGGATTTGAGGTTTGCGATATTGACTTCAAAGAAAGAGTTGAACATAGAGATTCAAAAGGTAATGTAACCGTCACTTATGAAACTTATTTTAAAGGTCGTTGGTATATCTATACTTTCGAGCGTAAGTTTACTGAAGAATTGAGAATTGTCGAAGGTCATGGTTTTGGTATCAAGAAAAAGAATCTTGTCAAAATTGATACTGAAAGTATGGAGTTCAACAAGAAATTTGCGATATTTGCTTCAACACAAGAATATGGATTCTATCACATTACATCAAGCATGATAGAAAAACTTTTAGAACTTGAAAAATTGCATCGTGGCTCAATACTCTATTATTTTGTTGCTGATGAATTGCACATTGGTGTGAACGATCGAAAAGACTATATGGAAATATCGTTAAAGAAACCTATCAATGATGAATCAGTTAAAGCATTCATGTCTGATATCGAACTAATACCTGCAATTATTAATGAATTGCGGTTAGATAGTAGTAAGTTTAAAAAGACTCTTTAGAAAGGAGAGAAGAATATGTGGTACTATTACGTAATACCAGTTGTATTTGTTTTATTAATAATTATTATATGGGTGATTAGCACAATCAACGCTTTCAGAACAATGTTGGTTAAAATTGATGAATCAGAATCAAGCATCGATGTTGCCTTAACGAAAAGATTTGATCTGCTAAGTAAAATGTTCTCTGCCGCTAAAGGTTATATGAAGCATGAGCAAGAAACATTGACAAAAGTTGTAGCAATGAGACAGCCTGGTCATGGGGCTTCAATTCAAGAAAAACAAGAGTTTGCTAATGAAGTTACAAGAGGTTTGCAGTCACTCAATGTTGTTGTTGAACAGTATCCAGATCTAAAGGCATCACAAAACATCTTAAAACTTCAAGATGCTTCTTTGGAAGTTGAGGAAAATCTTCAAGCATCAAGACGCGTTTATAATTCAAACGTTTCGTATTACAATCAAAAAGTTGTTGTCTTCCCAAGCAATATTATTGCAAATTGGAAGAAGTTTGAAAAACGTGCATTTTTCGAAGCTGAAGCAGTTAAAAGAGAAGATGTTAAATTTGATTTTTAATAGAACGCCATTGGCGTTTTATTTTTTGTTCAAATGCGTTGATAAAGCCATTTAACTAAAAAGACTAGAACCTTCGTTTATATCGGATTCATACTGGTCTTTTTTTAATTATGTTAAAAATCCTTAAACAGCAATATCTCTTGTAAAAACACGCTTATTATAGTAATATAATAAAGAACCTAAAGGATGTGTTTGTATGTTTAAAAAGTGGTTTGACCCTGGCAAAAAGGAATTAAAAGATGCAAGAAAAATAGCTGATGTTGTCTTTTCATATGAAAATGAAATGGCACAATTATCTGATTTTGAGTTATCAGCAAAAACAGAAATTTTTAAGCAAAGATATAAAGATGGAGAAACCTTAGAGGATTTAATGGCTGAGGCTTTTGCTGTTGTAAGAGAAGCTTCAAGACGTATAACGAAACTATTCCCATATTATGTACAGGTCCTAGGAGCTGTAGTCATATATCATGGTAATGTTGCTGAAATGAGAACCGGTGAAGGTAAAACATTAACAGCAGTAATGCCTGCTTATTTGAATGCTATCAATGGAGAAGGCGTCCATATTGTTACCGTCAATGAATATTTGGCTAAGCGTGAAGCTGAAGGCGATATTGGTGATCTATTTCGATTTCTTGGCCTCACTGTAGGTTTAAATGTAAGAGATATTACAAGAGAAGAAAAAAAGGCAGCCTATGACTGCGATATTTTATATTCTACGAATAGCGAACTCGGATTTGATTATTTACGTGACCACATGGTTTTATATGCCAAAGACATGGTTGCTCAACGTGGACTTAACTATGCTATTATCGATGAAGTTGACTCCATTTTAGTTGATGAAGCAAGAACACCACTGATTATTTCTGGTGGATCAAAAAACAATCACAACTTATATCAAGCAGCTGATCGATTTGCAAAATCAATTAGAGACGAAGATTTTGAAATTGATTTAGAATCACAAAGCATTGCTTTAACACCTTCTGGTATTCAAAGAGCAGAACAAATCTTCCAACTTGAAAACCTATATGATTTGAAGCATGTAACACTTGTTCATCATATCAATAATGCACTGCGTGCAAATCATATCATGTCTAGAGATAAAGAATACGTTGTCGATAATGGAGAAGTCTTGATTGTCGATGGATTTACTGGTCGTATCCTAAGAGGACGTCAATTCTCTGAAGGATTGCATCAAGCTTTGGAAGCTAAAGAAGGCGTTCAAGTTAAAAAAGAAACTGTAACAGTAGCAACCATCACCTATCAAAATTTCTTTAGAATGTATAAGAAACTTTCGGGTATGACTGGTACTGCGAAAACCGAAGAAGAAGAATTTAGAGAAATCTATAACATGGATGTCATCGAAGTTCCAACCAACGCTCCAGTCATTAGAAAAGATGAACCGGATTACATCTATGCAAACTTAAAAGATAAATTCGAGGCACTGGTCAACGAAGTTGAAATGAGACACCAAAAAGGTCAACCTATGTTGATTGGTACAATTGCAGTTGAAACTTCTGAAGATATTTCAAGAATGCTTAAGGCAAGACGGATTCCCCATGAAGTGCTAAATGCAAAAAATCATGAACGTGAAGCTGAAATTGTTGCCAAAGCTGGACTCTTGGGTTCTGTAACAATTGCTACAAATATGGCTGGTCGTGGTACTGATATCAAGCTTGGTGAAGGCGTAGTTGCCTTAGGTGGACTTGCTGTTATCGGTAGTGAACGTCATGAATCAAGACGTATTGATAATCAGTTAAGAGGTCGTAGTGGACGTCAAGGAGATCCAGGGTACTCTAGATTCTATCTTTCAGCAGAAGATGAACTCATGATGCGATTTGGTGGAGAATCTTTCAAAAACAGAATAGAGATGCTTGAGCGTATGAATAACACGGGTGAAGCTTTATCATCCAAACTCTTTTCACGATTTGTGACAAGTGCACAAAAACGTATTGAAGGTAATAACTACGATACTCGTAAACAAGTTCTTAAATATGATGATGTTCTAAGAAAACAAAGAGAAATCATTTATAAAGAACGTCGCAACGTACTCGTGCTTGAATCAATTGAAGAACAAGTTCGTCATACAATAGAAAATAGTTTGACTGGCAAGTTGGATCAATTCATCCATCCAGTAGGAAAAAATCAATTTGAAATTGATGATGATAACATCATTGCTCAATTCAATGGCAATATCTTTAGACCTGACACATTAACCAAAGAATTGATTGAAAAAATGGATGAAAATGAATTGAAGACTTATATATTAGATCTTGCAAATAAAGAGATTGATTTTAAGAAAAATAATTTTCCTCCTGAAATATTCAATGAATTCTTAAAAGTTGTTATGTTACGTGTCATTGATACTTTCTGGATGCGACATATTGATGCGATGAGTGAACTCAGACAATCTGTATCTTTACAATCATATGGCCAGCAAAATCCACTCGTTATTTATCAATCCGAAGGATTAAGAATGTTTAATGAAATGGTCACAAATATCTCTACAGATGTTACAAGATATGCACTTCGTGCTCAAATTCAATACAATGTAGAACGTGAAGCTGTCGTAAAGAATACATCAACAAATGAAGGTCGTACGGATGCAAGACCCAAAAAGCCTAAAGTGAGAAAAAATAGAAGTCAACGTCAAATGCCTTGGCGATAAGGAGGTGGTTTTGTGGAAACTTACGAAGTAAACAAGGTCTTATCAGGATTTAAGCAAAGCATAGAAGATTTGACTAAAGCACTTCAACCCACAAAATTAGAAGACCAATATCGTGCTTTGAATCTAGAAATGCAAAAACCGAATTTTTGGAATGATACCAAACAGGCAAAGAAGTTATCGAAGGAAGCAACAGACATCAGACAAAAGTTAGATAGCCTAATCGCTCTTGAAAAGAAATATAAAAATTTGATAGATTGGTTTGAAGTCAGTGAAGAAGGTTCTGAAGAATGGGACATTCTTGAACAAGATATTGATGCATTACAAAAAGAATTAAGAGCATTTGAAATTGAAATATTGCTCAATGGACCTTACGACTCCAATAATGCCATTATTGAATTGCATCCCGGTGCTGGTGGCACTGAATCTCAAGACTGGTGTGACATGCTATACCGGATGTACACAAGATACGCACAAAAGAAGCGTTATAAGGTAGAAGTCCTTGATTACCAATCAGGAGATGAAGCTGGAATAAAAAGCGTTACAATGCTCATTAAGGGGCCTTATGCTTATGGTTACTTAAAGGCTGAGCGTGGTGTACACCGTTTAGTCCGGATATCTCCATTTGATTCAAATGCTAGACGACACACATCATTTGCATCGTGCGATGTTTTACCTGAAATCAATGATGATATTGATATTGAAATCAAAGATGAAGATATTAAAATTGATGTTTACAGAAGTGGTGGAGCAGGTGGTCAGTCAGTAAATACAACTGATTCTGCTGTAAGAATCACGCATCTGGCATCAGGTATTGTCGTCACATGCCAAAATGAACGTAGTCAATTAAAAAATAAAGAAGCTGCAATGAGTGTACTAAAAGCTAAATTGGTGCAAGAAGAAATCAAAAGACAAGAAGAAATGCTTCGAAACATCAAAGGCGAACAAAAGGATAATGCTTGGGGTTCTCAAATTAGATCTTATGTTTTTCATCCTTACCAAATGATTAAAGACCATCGAACGAACTTTGAAGTTGGACAAGTTGATCTTGTGATGGACGGCGAACTTGATGGGTTTATCAATGCTTATTTAAAAGCTGGTGATGAAAATGTTGAATAATGCAAAGTTACGAGAAATATTAGAAATCACAGCAGGAGTCATCTTGCTGTCACTTGGTTTCTATTTTTTCTTATTACCACTTAATCTTGTGATTGGTGGTGTTATGGGTGTCTCTGTACTTCTTCAAGATATCATTTCAGTCAGCTTATTTATGTATATAGCAAATACCGTCCTTTTACTCATAGGACTCATCTTTTTAGGCAAAGTGTTTTTTGTTAAGACAATTTATGCTACGCTCCTTTCGCCAACCATCATATGGATCCTTGAATTAACAATTGATAAGAACTTTTTTATGCAGCATATGACAGAAAGTCCTTTACTGATTGGTGCATTGTTTGGTGGATTATTCTTGGGTGTAGGATTAGGTATTGTATTAAGAAGCAATGCAACAACCGGTGGTATCGACATTATTCAAAACATGATGAAAAAATATTTGCATATCCCCTTTTCACTAGCCATGTATATCACAGATGGCATCATTATATTTATTGCGATGATGGTTAATTTCCAACTTGGGCTTTATGCGGTTGGATCGATGATTATCAGTGGTATGATTGTTGACAGGTTAGCTATTGAAGGAAAATCAGGATTTACAGCCTTTATCATCACTGATTTTAGTGATGAAATTCAAACTACAATTTATAAAAAATTAGAACGCGGTATTACGAAGGTACGTGTCATTGGTGGATTTTCTAACAAGAGTAAAGATATGATTATCTGTACAGTAGATCGGATGCAAATTTACCAGTTCAAACATATTATCAAAGAAGCGGATCCCGATGCATTCACTTTTGTTACCAGAACAAAAGAAGCTTTAGGACAAGGTTTTAGCAGGGAGGTAGCAAAGTGGGAAACAAAAAACTAGGCATTTTATTTTTATTAGGTATTTTTCTTGCTTTTTTTGCTGGATATTATATATCCATCATCATTCCAACAACACCATCTGCTTCCACAAATGATGTTTTTGATCAACTGACAACAAACTTTAAAAACTATTATTACTACAATATTGAAGATGCTGAAGTAGAAGCTGCATTTATTGCTTCAATGGAGGGCATTATTGAATCGTATGCTACGATGAATAATGACCCATATACGCGCTTGGTGGCTAATCCATTATCTGTAAGTCCATCAGGTGATGAGATGTTTATTGGGATTGGTATTAGCTTTTTGATGGAAGATTTCAATTTAAGAGTCTCTTATGTTTATGCTGGTGGAGCTGCTGATCATTTTCTATATCCAAATGATTTGATTATTGGTATCGTTGATGGTAGCGAAATCATCTATTTTGATACGTTATCATCAGAAACAGAAGTTTTATCTTACTTAGCGGGATCACTTGATGATGTCAAAACATTCATTGTTTTGGATCCCGACAACAACGAATATCAAGTACAATTAACTTATATTGAAATTCCTACACCAACAGCATATACGCTTGATTTAGGTGAAGATGACATAGAATACATTAGAATCACACGTTTTTCAGGTTATATCAAAGATGTTACACCTGGAACAGCCAAAGTGTTTAGTGATATTCTAAATGCACTTGAAGCAAGTAATCTTGAAATTGGTAGTGAATCAAAGACTTTAATCATTGATTTAAGAGATAATCCTGGAGGATCACTTTCAGCACTACATAATTCTGAAAACACAGCGATGATACCAGGAATTGCTCAACAGCTCTTGACACATAATGTTGAAGCACCTTTATTTCAAATGATACCTAAAAGTGGTGAAATTTCTAATTTTTATGGAAATTTAACAACTCCAAAAACATATGATATCGTCGTATTAGTCAATGGTCATTCTGCATCAGCGGCAGAGGTTCTGGCTGCTGCACTCAATACTTCTGGAGGATATTCACTTTATGGAGACCTAACCTATGGCAAAGGTGTTTATCAAAATACATTGAATTTGTATGAAATCAGCAATATTCGCTATTCGTTGGTCTATACTGAAGGCCAATGGTACTATGATCAAGGCAAAAATGTTATTGAAGATCCTTTGGATGTCAATATCATCGAACAAACAGGTATCAAGGCTTTAGAGATGCCCGTTTATGGTGGAGAAGTAGGATTTAATCAAGTCTTAAATGAGCTTGGATATTATCAAGCATTTCTAAATTACTATTATAATTTAAGCGGTGTCAATGAACTCCGTACCGATGGTTATTTTGATTTAGCCACACAAAATATGTTTGAAGATTTCCAACTTGAACAATCTATAGACGTTTCAGGGAAGCTTGATCGTCAAACGGCTATTGTGATCCATCAGATTTACATGCAAGAAATTCAAGACTTGACCAAAGACGTTCAATTGTCAACCTTGATTGACCTCATTAAAACATCATGATGAAAACGATTAAAGAAATAGAAAAGAAAACTAAATCCTATCAGGTTAGATTTGATGACGAATGGGTGAGCATTGAACCAGAAATATACATGAAATTTCGTTTGAAGCTACTTCAATCATGGGATACCAAATCCTATCAATCCATGATCATGGAAAACGATTATGTTCACTATGATAAATTGGGAGTTATGCGTCTTAAGAAGATGCAGACAACTAAGGAATTGAGCGATTATTTATTGTCTAAAGGAGCAAAAGAAGCGATTGTTAAGCAATTGATTGTTAAGTATACAGACAGAAAATATCTTGATGATTTTTCATACACTAAACTTTTTATTCAATTGAAACAAAACTCGGAAGGTCCACAAATGCTTTTCAATCAATTAAGAGAGAAAGGCATAGCGCACGACATGATAGAAAGTTTTACCAAACGTATTGATGAACATGCAATACTAAGCATACAAGTACCCAAAAAATTAAATTCAATGAAGAATAAATCAAAAAAACAAATCATTCAAACATTAAAAGGGTATTATTTGCGAAAAGGGTATAGTTTGGAAGCTGTTGAATCTCAAATTAAAAAGTCAATGTCATCTTATCAGGTGGATGAATTGGAACTCATAAAAAAAGAATATGCCAAACTATGCAAGAGATACAAGCCCGAAAACGATCAAGATTTAGAATACAAACTCATCCAAAAACTCTATGCTAAAGGTTTTAAGATTGAGGATATAAAAAAAGCAATCCAATCATAAAAAGCTCAAAATATGATAAAATCATAACAAGAGCTTTTTCTTTTGAGGTGATGTATGAAACTTTGGAAAAATGGTGTTTTTCACACGATGGTAAATGAGGATGAAACCAAGCATCAGATGGCAACCCATCAAGGTATAATTATAGGTTTCGATGAGCAAATTAAGCATTTAGAATATGATGAAATCATTGATTTAAATGGACATCATGTTTATCCAGGATTTGTTGATGCTCATCTGCATCTTATAGGTTTTGGTCGAAAGTTATCAAGACTTAATCTCAATAATTTGAAAGATAAGACCATTGTGCTAAAGATTCTGAAGCAAAGTTTTGATCAAAAACCATTGTTTGCTGAAGGTTATTTTGAATGTGGGATTACAAAAATGGATCTCAATCAAATCAGCAAGGATATACCAATATTACTTAGACATAACGATTATCATAGTGTGACTGTAAATGAATCAATATTAAACCAAATTAACCAAAACGAATCAGATGGCATTTTAACAGAAGAGATTGCGGAACAAGCAATGAATACTTTTCCCAAGTACACAAACCTAGAATTAACTGAACTGTTAGAAAAATCAATTGATCATCTCTATCAGTATGGTATTACAGGGGGTCATAGTGATGATCTTTATTATTATAATGGCTTTCTTGAGACGCTTCAAGTTTTCGATCGAGTTCTTTTACACAAGCCATTTAGAGCGCATCTACTTGTACATCATATGGTTCTTGATGATTATATTAGATCAGATCGATTTTCATTTAATCAAACGCCATATCTTCAAATAGGAGCTGTTAAAATGTTTTATGATGGCACCATATCATCTAAAACAGCTTTGATGATAGCTCCATACAAAGATACGTCTTCGCATGGCATAAGAATCCATTCTACTCAAGAATTTACACAAATGGTTCAAAGAACCAGAACTTATGGATTGACTGCTGCAATTCATGTGATTGGTGATCAAGGACTTATAGAAGTCTTAAAGATTCTAAAAGAAAATCCTCCCAAAGATGGACAGCACAATCGCTTGATTCATACACCTTGGGTTGATGAAAAAGCATTATTGATGATGAAAGATATGCCGATTTCAATTGATATTCAACCACAGTTTCTATCCAGTGATCTCCCTTGGGCTCTATCATATTTCAGCCAGATTTCACCATATGCTTTCCCATGGAAATCGTTATTGAAATGTGGTGTCAACTTAGCAGGAAGCAGCGATGCTCCAATTGAAATACCCAATCCATTACTAGGGATTTATGCAGCGGTCAAAAGAGAGTCTGATCATGACCAAAAAATCTATTTTAGTGATGAATCACTGACGAGATTTGAAGCAATCACCCTTTACACTAAAGGAGCAAATTATTCTGCTATGGATCAACGTCGAGGATACCTAAAAGAAGGGTATATCGCGGATTTATCTATCTTTTCTGAGGATTTAATGAAAACAGATATCAAAAACTTAAAAAAGAACATCGTTTACTCGACTGTGATTGATGAGATTATTGTGTATCAAAAACCATAGATTTCCTTTAAAGCCCTTGATGCAAGTCGTGTCTTTTGACATATGTCCAATTAGAATTTATAATAAGACTATCAAGAAAAGATATCAAGATGATTTGTTGTTAAGGAGTAAAAATGAGATTAGAAATTTGGTTGGATTATTTGAGTCCTTTATGCTATCAACAACAAAAGAGCATAGAACGATTTTTCAAATTATATGGTTTTAAGGATCTTGAATTGCTATATCGTAGCTATGAGATGATTCCCTTTTTTACGCCTTCAAAAGAGTGTACATTTTATACAATCTTGAGCAAACATCATGTCATAAGCATTCAAGAAGCTGAAAAAATAGCATCTCATATTCATTCAGATCTAAGACCAGTATCAGTCATAGATGCTCATCGCTTATCACATTTGGCAAAAAAAGAAAACTGTTCATTTCTTTACAATTCCAATGTTTTTAAAGCCTTTTATGAGGATCACAAGGATATCAGCAATCACCAAGTATTGCTTGATATTGCAGTTCAATCAGGCATGCAAGAAAATGATGTACGTGAAGTTTTATCCTCTGAGATATTCCTTTCACAAGTTCAATCCAACCGTGAGAATGCGATTGTCAAGGGCATATTTGAACTTCCACATATGAGAATTAATGGCAAGAAACGTTTAAATGGTTATTACGATGAAAAGTCATTATTAGATGAATTAACGCATGCAATTGCTCAATATGCAAAGAGTGAATACTGTGACGATGGAAATTGTCATAGAAAGAAGGCTCAGTGAGTCTTTTTTTTTGTGAATGATAGTATTTTTGTCACGTTTGTGGTATAGTGTATAAGGTTTAAAAAGAATTGAGGAAAAAAATGAATATTTTATTTAATGATTTACAAATTTTGGAAGAAACAAAGCAGGCGATAGAAAGCCTAGGTCTAGTGGAAACAACGGCGATCCAACATCAAGCGATTCCGAAAATGCTAGAAGGCCATGATTTGATTGGCCAAGCTCAAACTGGTACAGGCAAAACATTTGCTTTTGCGATACCAATCTTAGAACAAATCGATGTCAATGAAAAAAAAATTCAAGCATTAGTGATTTGTCCGACAAGAGAGCTAACGCTTCAAGTTTATAAGGAGTTTCTTAAACTCATCAAGTTTAATAAGGCTGTAAGAGTCACGTCCATTTTTGGTGGCGAATCATACAACAAGCAATTTAAAGCTTTAGCAGAACATCCACATATTATTGTGGCTACTCCAGGACGTACGATTGATCATCTTAATCGTGGGACAGTTGATTTTAGCAATTTAAAGATACTCGTCATGGATGAAGCAGATGAAATGCTAAAAATGGGATTTCAAGAGGATTTGGAAACATTGCTAAAAGACACACCAAGAACTAGACAGACAGCACTCTTTTCAGCAACCATACCTCCATTCATCAGAAAAGTAGCACAAAAGTATCAGAAGAATCCAGTGATTATTCAAATTGAAACACCTACTTTAACAGTCACAAAGACAGATCAGATTTATTACATGGTAAAAAAATCAGATCGTGATCAATTACTGTTAAGAGTGCTTGATTATCATGATCCAAATTCAGCAATTATCTTTTGTAACACGAAAGTTGATGTTGATGGATTATCGTCATTTTTGCAAAAACACAATTATGAAGCTGATGCAATTCATGGAGATCTAAAGCAGAGTCAAAGAGACTATGTTATGGGAAGATTTAGAGCAAAAAGACTTAAGTATTTGATTGCTACTGATGTGGCTGCAAGAGGTTTAGATATCTCCCATGTCGACATGGTAATTAACTACGAGATTCCATTTGAAGATGAAATTTATGTCCATAGAATCGGTCGTACAGGACGTGCAGGAAAATCAGGAATGTCCGTATCCCTGGTCTATCCAAGTTTGCGTGGAAAACTTGCCATGATTGAAAACTTTATCAAGATGAAGATTACACCAAAAGAAATTCCTACAGAAGAAGATATCTACAAGAAGAGTGAAGAAAGAAACTATAAGAAAATTAAGGATGTTGTCAGCAAAAATGAAAGCAATTTTGACAATATCATCGAACGTCTTCACGAAGATGGATTCACAGATGATTCTATCATTCACGCATTGTTATCAAAGATAACAGTTGAAAAAAAGACTTATGATCAAATTGAATCACCAGCAAGAAAAAGAAATGAGGATTTCAAAACAAGAAACAGAAATGACTCACGTGGAGATTCTAGAAATAGAAACGATTCTCAAGGCGATTCAAGAGGCAAGAAATCTTATGGTACATACAAAAATGTTGTGATTAATTTAGGTAAAGAAGATGGACTTCGTCCGGTGCAAATGCTTGATTATTTCAAGAAGTATGCAGACCTTTATCCAAAGAATGTTGGTGACATAATTGTTAACCAAAATGATACTGAATTCCAAATCCATCCAGCAGCAATTAAACGTTTAGATGAGCTAAATGGAAAGATGTATAACGGTAAGAAAATCAAGATTAGCATTGGAAGAAACAAATAATACAAAAATAATAGAAAATATGTCTAATTCATGTTACAATAAATGTGAAATTCATATTTTTTTTATTTTATTAAAATAAAGGAGGACCCGATGGCACATCTCTTTGAAAGAATCAACAGTAATTTTTTTAGTGTGCTTTCCTCCCCTAATAAAAAGACATACATCGATTGTATTTTTATCATATATCGGGCAATTGATAGTATTGAGGATGCTTATCAGGGGGATAGAGAATTTATCATTCAAAAACTATCAGATTATTTTGACGAACAACCTTCAGAAGAATTTGTTGATGTGGATGATGATGAACCTGCAAGAACTTCTAGACAAAAATCAGTTCATGTCATTAATGTTTTAAAAAAGAACGGATGGATTGGTGAAGAAGAATTAGGAAACTATAAAACCTCGCTCAATTTATTTGATTATTCCATACAGATTATTGATATTCTTGAAAGTATTCAAAACAATCGTCAAAGCGAATATACTGGTGAAATATTCACAGTGTATTCCCTTTTGTCTTCCTTCAATTTGGATGAAGGTATCGGTGTTTTAGAGCAAGCTTATCAGAAAACAAACGATATTATTCGTAAATTGAAATCTTTAAAAGCAAATATTTATCGTTACTACTATGATATTACAAGAAAACAATCAAAACAGGATTTACAAATTTTGCTTGAAAAATTACTCATAGAGTATAAACAGAATTTCTTTGATTCAGCTTACTACAATTTGAAAACTACAGATAGCTTACCCAGATATAAAAGATCTATTTTGGAATCTGTTTCAAATATCAGAAACAGCGAAGATATCATGGATGGTCTAGCAATTATGGTCCAAAAAGTAAAAAGAATTGAGGATTATAACGAGGCTTATCTTTATATCGAGGAACGGTTAAGATTTATAACAGATAGTTTCACTGCTTTAGAACATCTGATTCTTGCCATTGATAGAAAGAATGAACAATACATCAGTGCAGCAGCATCAAAGATTCTTTTCTTTACCAATCAATCAGATGATATCGAAGGCATATTCAACAGACTCTTTAGAATTGTCCTAGGACAAAAAGATTTCGATTACTCAACGCTGTTCTTTCTAACACAAGCTAGAAATATCGACACGTCATCTCTTTACAATCAACGGCGAATGAGAATTGAACCCATCGCTGAAGAAATCACATTTGATGATAACATCATCAGTGATGAATATCGTCAAGAAAAGATTAGAGCATTGCTTAAGAATAATATCTACGGCAAAAAAGAAATTGATGAACATGTCAGACAACTCCTAGACGGAAATGCAACCATTGAAGCTTCTCAGATCAATCTTGAAACACAAGAGGATTTCGTCAGACTCATTTTAATTTTCTTATATTCAAAATCTGTAGGTATGCATTATGACGTTGAACCGCTCGGCAGGGAATGTAAAAACAATTTTGTTACCTTCCAAAACTTTAGAATTAAAGAGGTAAAAGCATGAATAAAACAGCAGCAGCCAAACAATTCAATGATATTTTCATTACTTTAAAAGAAGGTGAAAAAACCATCTTTTCTCGTATTGTCAACAAGCTTTTACAGGTTAACTTTCTAACGAAAAGAAAGCCAGGAGATACCAATGATTATCGTTTCATCCTAGCATATAAAGAATTATTTAAATCTTTCTTTGTCTTATCGGACTTTTCATTAAATGTTTATCGAGAAGACGAAGTCGTTCATATCTCCAATGATAGTTTCTATAATCATATGCGCCTAAGAAAAACTGAAAGTTTGATGATTTTAGTCATTAGAATCATCTATCAAAGAAAAAAGGATTTTGTGACATTAGATGAAAACGTCGAAATCTTCTTACATGAAATCCACGAAGAATTGACAAGAATCGGGTTTCTTGACCATAAACGTATTACCAAGGATAAATTAAAACCTGCATTATCATTTTTAAGAAATTATAATATCATCGATTATATCGATAAAGGTCTACATGATGATGCTCGAATTAAAATTTACCCAACCATCCTTTATGTCACAAACCTTGACAATATCAAAGAGGTTGTCCAGAAATTGGAAGGATATGTAGAAGGAGGTTCTGACGACAATGAAGAAACTGACGAAGATTAAACTAGTCAACTGGCATTTATTCGCAAATCAAACCATTGACATTAAGGACAACACCCTAATATCTGGTGAAAATGGATCCGGGAAGTCTACACTACTTGATGCTATGCAATACTTGTTTGTTGGTGGTAGAAGCGGGTCTAAATTCAATATTGCAGCAACAGATGATGCAAAGCGTACTCTAGAAGGATACATCAGAGGACGCATAGGTGCTGAAAATAAAGAATTTTTAAGAAATGGCGATGTGGTAACGCATCTTGCCTTAGAGTTTTTCGATGAACAAAGCAAGAAATTCTCAATTATTGGTTGTATTCTTGATTTGCCAAAATCATCAGCCTTGAAGGAAAGATTTTATCTTTTAGATAATGTATCTATCCACGACAGTTTATTTTTAGAAAAAAAATACCCAAGAGATTACAAGAGTATGAAGGCATATCTAAAATCTTTGGATATCGAGTTTACCCCTTATGAAACGCAAAAGAAATATCGTGATGCACTTGCGAGATTTTTCGGTATGGATGCGACAAAATATGCAAGAATACTACCGAAAGCCTTGGCTTTCCGTTCAATTGACCTTCAAGCCTTTGTTTTCGAATTCTTGCTTGATGATGATCCAATTGATATTCAATCACTAAAAAATAATGTTGCTCAATTGAAAAAGATTGAAATGCAAATCAAAAAGGATAGAGAAAAACTTGAAAAGCTTGATTTAATTCATCAAACTGGTGAGGATATCACTTTAAATAAAGAACAACAAGATATCAACAAACTCATCGATCAGCTGAACTGGGTTGAAAAAAGAGAATCTTTCATTAAACAAAATGAAGATAAATTAACACAAATAGATAAGCGACTTGATTACTTGCGTGAAGCAAAAGGTCAGATCGATGATCAAATTGAAGAAAACGATCGTGCAATTTTAAATTTAGAGCGCGCAAAAAACGATAGCGACCTATCAAGAACTTTGAGTTCTTACCAAGAAGCTCTACAAAAGAAATCATCCGAATACGAGCACCAAAGAGATGTTCTTTCTCAACTTAAGCAGATGTTACAAAAAGAATTTGATACCATTAAAGAACTTACAAACCTACTACCAAATACAACAATGAAAGAATTTGTGAGTTATTATCAATCAAACGAAGATCAACTTGCAGCACCTGAACTTTCACAGCAACTTACTACCCTAAATACTGAAGTTCAAGCCTATCTTCAAGCCTATCATACTGAAAAAGATAAACTTGAAGCTGAAAAGCGTGATTTATCCGAAGAAATTCGTGAATCTCAACAACGACTCAATCAACTTAAACGTAATGTCAAAACTTATCCTAACTATGTTGAAAACCTAATTCATGCCATCAACGATGGACTATCAAGTCATTATCAAAAAGAAGTACGCGTTAGACCATTGTGCGAATTAATCGAAGTCAGTGATGAAAAATGGAGAAATGCAGTTGAAGGATACTTGAATACACAAAGATTTGATATCATTGTTGATCCAAGTTATTTTAATGATGCACTTGATATCTATGACAAAGTTAAATACGAACAAAAGATTTATGGTGTTGGTCTTGTTAATACACAGAAACTGACTGCTTATGAACAACTCGTTCCAGGAACATTAGCTGATAAGGTAACATCCGATCATACTTATGCTCGCTATTATATTAATATGTTGCTAAACAACACGTATTGTGTGGATGATGTTCATGAATTGAAAAACTATAATCGTTCTATTACACCCACATGTATGACATATAGCAACCATACGGCACGCCAAATCAATCCAAGAGTCTATGAAGTTCCTTTCATCGGAACGCAAGCGACAACCATGCAAACTGATATGGAATCCAGACATCTGAGCATGTTGGAAGCTAAGATGGATAAATTATATGATATCACAGATAAAAACGATAAAATCATGCGGTTGTTATCACAAAGTAGAAGCAATCAGCTTGTTCACCAAGGACAAATTAGATATTTTGATTTAATCAAGCAAACTAGAAGAGAATACACACAACTTGAAGAACAAATCAACAGCCTTGGTAAGGATAAGAATATTGCTAAACTTGAAGAACAAATTCAAAAAGCTAGAGATAACCGTAAGCAATTACGCATCGACTCAGAAAGCTTTGTTGGTGAAATAGCAACAAATCGTGATGAACGCCAACGTATCATAGATTTAATTGATGATATCAAGGTTAAGCTTGATGAATTTTCAATCGCTCAAAAGGAACTCAGCCACAAACACCCAGAAAAACTCAGTCTTGCGAATACTCAATTCTTTGCTTTAAAGATGAAGCACAAGCAAGATCATGATTCGATAACGACATACTTGGCACAGTCTAATGTGAGCCTCAATTCACAAATCATCAAAGCAGGAGCCGATTTGGTCAACCAAATGAAGAGTTATATTGATCTTTTCCATTTTGGTGCAGCTCCAACCATCGATGATTTGGTATATTTTGAACAAGAAGCACACAAGATAAGAAACAATAATTTGGTGCGTTATGAGCAAGAAGCAACAGAACTTCGCAGAAATTCAGAAATTGGATTTAAAGAAGAATTTGTTGGTAAACTTAGAGCAAGCATTGAAAATGCACAACAACAAATTGCTGAACTCAATATTGCATTAATGGGTAAGACATTCGGTTCTGATAGTTATCAATTGACCTATAAGGCAAGTGATGATCCAGATTATCGACTTTACTATAATATCATTATGGGTAATGAAGCGATTAGCAAGCACACCTTGTTTACCGAAGGACTAACAAAGAAAAATGAAACCATCTTGATGGAATTATTTGAAAAGATTGCTTCTAACGATCCAGAATATGATCTTTTGACTTATAAGTACCTAGACTATAGAAACTATATGGCCTATGATATTGAAGTCACGAATAAGAATGGCAATAAATCACTTTTCTCCAAGGTTTCTAAGGAAAAGAGTGGTGGGGAAACTCAGGTTCCATTCTATATCGTTATTGCTGCATCATTCCAACAATTACTTACTAAAAACAGAAGAATTGATTCAGGTTGTATCGTCTTATTTGATGAAGCATTCAATAATATGGATGAATCAAGAATCGATGCGATGATGAAATTCTATAACAGCTTAAGCATTCAATTACTGATTGCAGTACCACCGCAACGTGTATCAAACATCATCAACTACGTCAATACAAGTTTGGTTATCGTTAAGGAAAATGATTATGCAATCGTTGAAACATTTAGGGATGAAAGAATGATTAGATTATAATTAAAAATGCCTTTATAGGGCTATCAATTAATATAGGAAAGGTGAAATCAAATGAAAAAGATTGAAGTTAGCGATTTACAAAAATTAAAAAATAACTATGAAAAGAAACCTATTCAACAAGCATTAAAAAGAGTTTTAGTAAAAAATGATTTAGCGAATTTATTTGACAAACAAGAACAAAAACCTTTAACTCAATTTCGCTTTTCAAACGAAATTAAAACCTTACCAGTTGCCAATCAAAAGCAAAGCGGAAGATGCTGGATCTTTGCAGGTCTTAATCTCTTAAGAGAAGTGGTAGCTAAGAAGTATGATCTCAAAGAATTTGAATTATCGCAAAATTACACAGCATTTTGGGACAAATTTGAAAAGATCAATTATTTCATTGAAGCCATCGATGATTTCTTAGATGCTGACCAAGATGATAGAACTTTACAACACTTACTTAAGACGGGTATTCAAGACGGTGGACAATGGGACATGTTTGTGAGCTTAATTGAAAAATATGGTATCGTACCCAAGGAAGCTATGGCAGAAACGACATCAAGCAGTTCCACTAAATTTATGAATCAGATGATTAATCTCAAGCTTCGTCAATATGCTGCAAATGCTAGACATTTATTTGCTGAAGGTAAGAAAAATGAGATTGCTCAACTCAAAGCTAAATCACTCGATGAATTATATACCTTCTTATCAACTAATTTTGGTACACCTCCAGAATCTTTTGATTTTGAATATATTTCGAAAGAACAATATCATATCATCAAAGGTATGACACCTCAGAATTTCTATTTGGAACATGTTGGAGATGTTTTAAAGGATTATGTGAGCATCATCAATTCGCCAACTAAAGATAAACCATTCATGAAAACTTATACTGTCTCTTATCTAGGTAATGTTGTTGGTGGTAGAGATATCAAGTACCTAAATCTTGAAATGAAGGATCTTAAGGCACTTGTCTTAAAACAGATGTTAGATAATGAAGTTGTATGGTTTGGTTCTGATGTCGCAAGATATGGAGATCGTACGATTGGTATCTGGGATGACCAATCATTTGATTATGATAAGATGCTTGAAATGAGTTTATTCTTATCCAAAGAAGATCAGCTTGACTACAGTCAAAGTGCAATGAATCATGCTATGCTCCTCACTGCAGTCAATTTAGATGAAGGCAAACCTAATCGTTGGAAGATTGAAAACAGTTGGGGCGATACCAATGGTAGCAAAGGCTATTATTTGGCATCTGACACATGGTTTGACCAATATGTTTATCAAGCAGTCATCCATGAAAAATATTTATCTGAAGCACAGATGAAAGCATGGAAAGAAGCACCTAAAGTGTTAAAACCTTGGGATCCTATGGGAGCACTCGCAAAATAATAAATTAAGAGCCTCGGCTCTTTTTTTTATGCATCCTTTTTGATATAATGAGTAAGCCGGGACGTGGCGCAGCTTGGTAGCGCACTTGCATGGGGTGCAAGGGGTCGCAAGTTCAAATCTTGTCGTCCCGACCATTAAAAAATAAAAAGCGATTGCTCGCTTTTTTGTTTTATTGATCAGATGTTAAAGATACATAATCAGTAGTGAGGGTGATGCTTAAATTGCCATTTCTGATGCGAAGTGCATCTAAAAATTTCTTTTGATCTATTGTATCTTTCATTTTAATGATATAAGTGAGTTCAAACATCGTACCAAAATCGGTTGTCTTAACTTTTTGGAGTTGAGAGCTTAATAAGTGTTCTTTGAACACTTCTTCAAAAACACTTGAGTAATTCAAGTTCTCAGGAATTACAATCTTGAGCTTTGCGTGGTTGGTATGATCCTTGTCAACTTGGAAATAACTTAAGAGGATAAGAAGAATACTAATAAAGGTTGTAATAACAACAGCATAAAGTAAGTAACCCATAGCAGACGCAAGACCGATACCAACAGCACTTAAAATATAGGTGATATCTCTTGAATCAGCAATGGCAGTTCTAAATCTTACTAGAGCAAAGACGCCAGCAAGGCTAAATGCACGAGCCAGATTGTTTGATACGAGCATAATGATAATTGATATAACTAAAGGCAGCAGTAATAAGGTAAAGCTAAAAGCGTGATCATAAACGGTTTTCTTTCTTGTATACACAAATACCAATGACAAGACAATACCTAAAACAGTTGATGTTATAAGCACATAAAGGATATTTGTCAAAGATAAAGTATCCATGTTAATAATCATAAAGGATGTAATCATCTGTAGTTCCTCCTAGTAAAAATTGTTTATAGGCACTTCCGTATTTCGAATAGCCTTGACTGTATAATTGAAATGAAGATAACTTTTGAGCGAGCCATAAAGGAAAATTATCATTACTCTTGACTTCCATCAACCAAGTGTTTTCATTTTCCATAATGGATGTACCACCTGAGGTATTTAAAGTGATGTTTTGTTTTCTGAATAACAGTTGATGATCAAATGTGATACGTAACTCTTCTTTTGATGAAATAAGTGCAATTCTTTCATAACTAATAAAAGCTCCTGGCTTCACCTTGTGAATATTGATGAAATAATCGATCTCGTTAAAGATTTGCTCATCCACATATAGATCAAATTTAGGCTTAATATCTTTTTCTAAATAATCAATGGCTGCTTGATATGTCAGATTGATGCGTCTTTTATTGACTCTACCTTCAAATTTTTTTTTGATTTCCAAGAAGACCATATCATTCGGTTCTGCTGGACATTTATAAGAGCGAAGTCTTAGTTTGTCTTTATATTTTGGTTTTGATATCGAATTTCTAATGATATTGAAATCTTGTGTATCGAAATATACATTATAGATGGTATAAGCTTTTCCATCTTTTGAAAAGTCATCGTGATCCATATAATCTTTTAGAAAAAGAAGCAACTCATCTTTTTGATGACTAGAAAGTATATATTTTCGTTCATAACGATTGAATATAGGTCTTATCATAATGTATTATCTCCTATTAGGGTCTTGGTGGTCTTAAATCTGTAACTGTTGGTGTTCCAACTGTATTTAGAATTGAGGTTACAGTAAACGAATCGAAGAGTGTGCCATTTGTATATGATCCATTGATCATGTAACCATGGGTATTTGATGTTTCATCGATGATATTCCCACCGATATATACCTTATATGAATCTGTATTAGTTAAATCCGGAGAACTGAAAACTAAGGTTTGATATGCTTTTTCTGGTATATAGGACAGCAACATTTCACCACTATTTGTTTCAATATGGATCATTTGTGTACTTGAAGTATCTAGATAGATAGTGACACTTTTTTGTGTAGAAGTTGCACTTGGATTTTTTTGTTCTCTACCAGCAGCTCCAGCAGCAACTAAAATACCACCAGATATGTTAAAGCTTACATCATAGTCAATTGCACCTTGCATACCATCAAGTGGTCCCGATATAACAACCAATCCACCTGACATTTCAACGCTACCATTAACGTCAATGCCATCACTCATGGTATTAATCATGATGGTTCCACCTTCGATAAATAAGGAAGCTGTACCAATAGGATTTGGATTAAATGCAGACGCTTCAGACTGATTAACCCCACCTGATCCATTGATACCATCATCAGATGATATGATATCAATATATCCACCCTTAATTTTTGTGACATAAGATTCGAGACCTTCAAAGCACTTAACGATATATATTATACCATCATTAATGATGAGTTCATCATCTGAATGAATCGCATCATCATTGGTTGAAAGATTAAATTCTCCACCATCGATTAATATACCTGAATTGCTGTGAATAGCATCATCAATGGATGTAATGTTTAAATTTCCAGAAGAAATGATGATGTTATGTGTTGCTTTGAGTCCCTTTCCACTTGTTGTAGAGGATAAACCGGATATGATATCAAATGTTCCATCCATAATATGAAGATCAAGAGATGAAGAAATGGCATCACCGTTTGCTTGAATTGTAAATAAACCACTTTCAATCAATATATTGCCCAAAGAAGAATCCTCATTGTTTTCCACATGTATGCCATCATTATCTGCAGTTAAGGTAAGATTAGCGTTTGTGACTGAAAGGCTGTTATTCGCTCTAATAGCGGTATTAGATGCATTGATAATGATTGTTGAGTTAATGATAATCAAATCGTCATTTGTTTCGATACCATTTTTATAGTTTGCGTTAATAAGAAGCTTACCCGTTCCATTAAATGTCAAATCATCTTTGCTAAAGACAACAGCCTGATGGTCTGTTGACGATGTTGATGAATCTTCTAATTGGTTTTCAGTATTTTCTTTCACGTTGATGATGACTTTATCAGCATTTAAAATATTGATGACCGGTCCATTGACACAAGTAAGATTTATGTTGTTAAAAACAAGAGTGACTAAATCTGAACTTGAAGCATCAACAATCAATTGAGCATCTGAGCTGAAGCCAATCAATTCATAGGTTCCTGCATGATCAATTGTTAATATATTATCTTCTACATTTACATCAGAAGAAGTAGATGATATCATTCCATCAGCAAATGTTATAGTAGTATCTACATAATCGATTTGGTCTTGTAGATCATCGTCATCATATATGGGTTCTTCTATGACTGAAGAACTATCTGGTAAATCACTTAGACTATCATTTTGTGAACCACATGATACTAAAAGCGTTAGGAATAAGAAGATAATAAACAGATATGTAATTTTTTTCATGCCATCCTCCTTGAATCGATTTGTTAACATATTTCCATTTAAAAGCATAAGTAATGATTATGCAATAAATAAGGGACATTATGTGCAAAGAGGGGCAAATTATGTTAATCATGTAAAACTATGAAACTTATTGTTGTAAATCATGTGATTAATGATAGATTAATGTGATTTTGAGATTAGACTTTTACAAAATAACATGGTAAAATAATTATCGCGACACAACGTGCACCCGTAGCTCAGTTGGATTAGAGCGTAACCCTCCGAAGGTTAAGGTCGCATGTTCGATTCATGTCGGGTGCACCATTAATGGAGGAATACTCAAGGGGCTGAAGAGGCACGCTTGGAAAGCTTGTAGGCTGTAAAAGGCGCAGGGGTTCAAATCCCCTTTCCTCCGCCACAAATGGAGATATTCCCTTGTGTGTAATAAAGCGTAATGAACTAGCATCTATCATCGGAAACATTTATGATGGAGGTTTTATAAAAAACTGGTATGGTGAAAAGCATTATGAATTAATTGATAATATTAATTTAAAGCAATGCAGAAAGCCATGTAAGCATGATTCGTATAATATAGTGAACGAAGCCTTTAATTTGGATTTTTATCATAAAAACTTTATATAGGACGGAAAAAATGATTAGTAAATCTATTTTTAGACCCGAAAAGTACACATTAAAAATTAATGACACTTTTGTAAAAATACCATCAAAAATTATGAGTGAAATAGAAGAAAACTGGCAATTATACATTCAAGAGAATGCTGCTTCTTTTAATAATCAATTATACACAATAGATAAGATGATATTTGATGAAAATATCTTAAGAATTAATGTCAAGAAAACTATGTATAGTCATTATATTTATAGTCGCAGCAAAAATTTTACTGGAAAAAATATTTGTAAATCAATTGCGTCTAATGCAATTATATTAACATCAGATAATTTTTTGGTTTTTGTTAAGATGTCTTCAAACACATCCTCTCCTAAAATTATTAAGTTTATTGGTGGATCTTTTTCTGAATCTGATAGAAAAGGAGAATTGCTTGATCCAAAAAATTGTGTTACTAGAGAAATATTTGAAGAATGTGGTGTTGCCTTTACCAATGAGAATACACATAAGTTTGAAGAATATTTATTGATTACAAGAAAGAATATGGCTTTTCTAAATTTCCTATTTTTTATAGAAACAAAGCTAACCTCAATTGAGATATCATCTATATTTGAGGAGCACATTACTAAATTGAAATCGACACAGGATTTCATAGAGTTGGAATCGTTGTATTTTGTCAAAAACAAAGAGGATGAACTATTAGGATTGTTGGATAGTGAAAATTATTTTATTGATTATTTTAAAGATACTATTTCTGTTTTTCTTAATCAAATGCAACCTGGAGATATTAAGAAATACCTTTAAAAATAATTTAGGTATAATAGTTTGTATGCAATCGAATAGTTTACGACTAACTTATTTAATTACTAAAAAAAGATAATTGAATAATGCAGACGAACATCACAATTCTAAGAACGTTTAATGTTATACATGATATCTTGGTAATTAATATCACACTTTTTTGATGTTAGTGTTTGGACTTCTCTATAGATAGTAACTATAATCTAATATATTGTAATCTTAAATCTTGTCAATAGATAAATCGTATTTTATGACGATTGTGCTTAAAGCTGTAAGCTACTAGTGCAAAAACAGTAAACTTGGTATGGTAAGAGAGTGAAACACACTATTTTTCTGTTGAAAAACGCGATAAACTTAGTAATGACAAGCCAGTTTTAAGAAGAAGAATCAAATGAAACTAAGAGGCAAACTAATGATTGTTAAAGCAAC
>CAZPLF010000001.1:128512-139042 GCA_964587475.1 uncultured Mariniplasma sp. | reverse complement strand
CAAATAAACCTGATCTCCATCCTTAGTATCTTTTAATAACCTTAAGAGTTTCATGACATCTTTACTGGGATTCATTGCCATCAGAGCAACAAGATCTCTTTGGAAAAAAGGATGTTTGATATCATTTAAGTTCTTTAGTAAAGGATAAGCTATTCTTTCATTTTTTCTTACATATCGATAAAATGAAGTGAGAATCGGAGGAATGCCAAAAAATAATTCCTGATGCTTTCTATTTTCTAAATCCATCGCTATTTCATATAGCTTGGAAGCTTGGATTTTACTCATGTAGAGGATAAGTTCCTTGATTTCTGGATCTGTTTCTTCCCAGTGAATCAATTTTTCAATCAGTTTCAATCGCCATAAAAATCGATGACTTGATGTTTCATCTAGTTGATATTCTTTGATGAACATCTTTCTAATCTCTTCTACTACATCATCGTTGACTGTTTCAAATAGGGCATAAATTTTTTCTGGAATGTCTGTCTTGGTATCTGCATGTTGAAGATATAAATAAATTTCACTCAATATTTTTTCTTTTTCTATCTTATACGCATCAATCAATGGTGCAAATAAAACATCTTTGGTAATCACTTCAAATTTATTTTTTTCGTAGATATACGTTTTATATGATATGCCTTCTTTGGAAAAATTGTCCGTAGAAAGTATCGAAAACCCAGTTCCACCATCTTCATAGGTTCGGTGTGTTGGATGACCTACAATATCATTTCTAATGAACTTCAGTTCATGAAGCGTATCATTTGAGTTGACATTGATATGATATTTGTATTGCGTTAACCCAATGGCCAAATCATATAAAGCGTCAATGGCTACGAAAAATCCTTGTAGCAAACCAAAAACATCTAAAAGAATCGCACCTTGTTCGGTTTGTTTTTCATTTACATATCTTTCAATCATTAAGTCAACATTTTCAAGCATCATAAAAGCTGCAGTAGCGCGATACCCGTTGCTGCTCTTTTCATTTTTTTCACTTGCTGAAACATATTGTTTCAATCGATCAAGACTCATATGGACTCCTTAATCTTTTGAATGAGCGTTGGTGCTGGTAGTTGTTTATATATACTACCTTCCATATACATCACACCCAAACGTTCAAGCGCTTCTTTTTGGTCTTTAGTTTTAACATTGCGAATCACTAAAGCCATTTGGAAACCTTCAAGAAGTTCCTTCATTTTGTGTAAATAACTATTCCACTTGATGTTTTCTTTTTTTAAATCAACATGAAGTGCATTAAATGGATAGGAAAGTGCCATCTCTAAAGATGTTGTATCTAGTGAAATACCATGATCAATCAATTCTTGAATCTGATTAGAATAATGATTGGCTCTAAGTTCCATATCACATTTCAATCTGACAAATTCATAGGGGATGCCATACTGTTTAAATAAACCAAGTACGTAAGGATTAAAGGTGGGATCTAGAAATGTTTCTCTTGAAATCGGTATGGTTAATTTGATCAATCTTTCAGTTTGTTTTTCTAGTTCAACTAAAAACTCACAAACCTTCTTGATGTGAAATCTTTCTAAATCAGCCAAACGGTTTCGCTTTTTGGCAATGGTCAATAAATATTTATTATCTATTGATAAATTAAACATCACGAGTTCACTTTCGTATTGCCAAACACGATTCTTCTTAATATCTGTAATCTGGTTAAAAATCAATCCTAAGTTCTGATTTTCAATCGCTACATTTAAATGATCAATGACTTGTTGTTCAAATAATTCATCTTCATAATCTCGGAAAACAAAAAACTCGTACTTTTCTTCTCGTTCCCTCTTTGCCTTTTCTAAAGCGATATCCAAATATCTGAGCAGCTTATCCATCTGCTTTTCAACGGTTACAACTGGATATCTCAAAATTCCCATATTTACATTGAATTTTTCAAATTTAAGAATTTTCGATTCATAGACTTCGAGATATTTGATATAGTCTTTAACCGTTTTAGTAACGCTTCTTATGTCGTTATAGGGAATACAAACAAAGATTTGATTAAAATCATATCTATAAGTTGTTCCATCACTAAAAAACTTCTTTGTGTGTTGTGCAAACTCTTTAAAGTACAAACTAATCTTTTCACTACCATAAATATGCTTCAAATTTTGATCGAGCTCGATTAAAATCAAGCTTGCCTTATCCTTAAGCAAATCTTCAAGTTCTAAAGAGAGTGAGTAATCATTAGCTAATCCTGTTTCATGATCAAGTGTGGCTTTATCAACCAATTCTTTGGCTTGATCAATTTCTTTTGTTTGATCAAAGAATATACTCATAACTATATGTTCATCCCCTATCTTTAAACCGTATAGCTTTTCTAAAATATGTTTTTCTTGATATCTATAAAAAAGTTCTTTTATCTCACCAGATTTATTAAGTAACCTTTGAATGGTTTCCTTATAGGCATGTACGTGTTCATAAGAAACATCTCTTAAAAACAATTCCATGTGATGATGCTTATCAATCCGGAATAATTCCATTGCAGCATCGTTATAAGTCGATCGGTGTTCAGTATGTTCCCGATAGGCAAGGATGGGACTATTTATAACATCGGTATAAAATCTGTTTTCCTTTTTGATCTTACTCAATTTTTTTTCATCTAAGACATGAGCAAATATAATTGCACTCATTAATTTAAATAAGTCGTAATACTTTCCAGGATCACTGATTTCTTCATCCATATAGATGGCAAATGCACCCACATCTCCCAATGGGTATGTATATATAAATTTAATATCTTCTTCATATTCCTTTTGGGTAATGATGTTTTTTGGCCAACGCAAAGTTTTTGTCTCTTCAAATATTTCTTCGCCCGTCTTCTGAACTCGATCAATGACAGTTTCTTCAACAAAACTATCTATGATTGTCTTATCATAAAGACGTTCCTTTTTATAGTGGAATAAATTGGGTGATTCTCCCTGTAGATAAACAATGAGTTCTTTTGTTTTTATGAAAGAATCCACCTGCATGAAAAAGACTCTTAAATAGTCTCTGAATAAAAGTTTGTCATCAATCAGGTGTGAAAATTGAATGAGATTATAACTCATCTCTAAATGCTGTAATATATTATTGTGCGTTATTGTTTTTGCTTCCGCTTTTTCAATGATGACAATTTCTGGTTTTTCTTCCTCGACAACTTTAACCTTTTTATCTAAAACACGTAATAAGCTTTTGTTTTTCTTTTGATATAAATCTAAAGATGGCTTATTGTCCATCTTCTTATATAATGCAATGATTAACTCATATGCTTTCTTTTTATATTCATCATTTTGCTTATCGATTAATTCTTCATATTCGGCTTCAAGTGTAGAAGCTTTATGATAATCCTCTTTATCCATGTATACATCAAGTAAGACCAAAACCACATGCGCATTTTCTTTATTTAATCTGAGTGCTTTCAAGGATTTCGCGATGACATCATCATGTCTCTTCAGTGCTGACAAAAGCTTAAGTTCTTCGATGAAATACTTGGTTTCGAGATCAAATCCATACAGCTCATAAAGGCTATTTAAAGCCATTTCATATTGATGGCTATCTCTATAAATGACAAATATCTCTTGCAAGCAATAGATCTTAATAGGATCTGGAATAATATCTTTGAGTACTTTCATTAAATCTTGAAGATATGGTAATCCAAGTGCTTTTTTATAATCAATTTCATCTAAAACAGCAAGATATTGTTTCAAGATGGGAAGGAGTTGTCTTCTTTGATCAATATATGTTTTTGCCTTTTCAAAATTTTCCAGATGAATGGCTGCTTGTATCAAATGTTTGAGTATTTTTTCATAATAAGGTGAATCGGCTTGAAATGAAATCTCCTTTAAAACTCTTTCTCCTTCTTCAAATACAAGATTGAATAACTCGAGTTCTATTGCTATTTCAAAATAATAACTAAAAGCCGCCTGATAGTCAAGGTGACTAAGCGGTTGTTCAAGGAAATCCTTGATAATGGAAAGACTATGTGGTTGTTTTGATAATTTTAAAACATCGCTTAAACGCATAACATCATCCTCTAATCTACAAATTGAGTATCATCGTTTGTGAAATACTATCAATGCGTATTTTGAAACTTAACTTGCTGATTTTCATAGATTGCATAACTTCTGTGATAATCACCTAAAGCACCAGGATTAATAAATAGTATGCCTTCGTCAGACATCATATATCGCTCATGTGTATGACCAAAAATGACAATTTGAACATCATTAACTTTAGCTTTTAATTTTAATCTGTCCATCCCAAATTTGACATGCTCAATATGTCCGTGTGTCAAAAGAATACGAACACCATCCAAATCAAGTACTCTCATATAAGGAAGATCACTTCCGTAATCGTTATTTCCTTTAACTGATATGATGTGATGTCTTTCCCATATTTTTAAATCAAGGCACATATCTCCGGCATTGAGATGATAATCAACATCCTTATGTTTTTTAACAACATCAAGAAGCACTGCATCATTACCATGAACATCACTTGTAATTAATAATTTCATCGATGTCCTCCTTGAGTTTGTTTAATGCTTGAGCCCGGTGGGAGATTCGATTTTTAGAATCTGAATCTAATTCAGCGAAATGCTTTTTTAATTCTGGATAGTAAAAAATGGAATCATATCCAAATCCATGCGTTCCTTTTTCTTCTTTGGCTATCAAACCGTATGCTCTTCCCTCATAGCTTTTATATACACCATTAGGATAACACAAAACAATCACAGATACGAAGTATGCATCATTTTTTTCTTGACCTTCCATCTCTTTTAGAACCTTTAGGTTATTTTGATGATCATCTCCACCGGAATATCTTGCAGAAAAGATACCAGGTCTTCCATCTAATGCAGGTATTACAAGTCCAGAATCATCTGCAATGGCGAGTTTGTTATATTTTTTTGCAAAATAGGTTGCTTTTATTTTAGCATTCTCCAAAAATGAATGACCATCTTCAATCACATCATCATGATCATTCAAATCCTTTAAAGAAATTAATCTGATATTTTTGTGACTAAAAATAGCGCTTAACTCTTTAATCTTATGGGTATTTTGGCTTGCAATAATAATATCAGTCATTTTTTATATCCTTTAGTTTTCCATAGTATTTTCTATTCTATATTATCACATTTTTACTGACTGTTGTATCAATTCAACTTCAATTAGGTTATAATAAAACAAGGTGATAAACATGGATAAGCAAAAAGAAATAATTGAATTTGAAGATTTATTTAAGAATGAAAAACAACCTAAAAAACCAAATAAATATCAACCTGATCGAAAGGGAACATATCTCACAACGATTTTTGTATATTTCATCGTTATGTTTGTTGTTGCTGGTTTACTATTTATAGCACTTCAAAATATCCCCGGTTATCAACAAACATATACAGAATCAGAGCTTATTTTTGAAAATATAGCATATGACATTAACGGTATAGCAATTATTACTAATACCGATTATGAAGAATATCATGAACCTTATGATGATTTTGTAATAAACATTGACATCTATAATGATTATGCTATCCTCGTCAATGCAGACAATGAATACTATAGTGATATGCTATTAATCACAGATATTGAGACAGAAATTGTCACTTTAAATACAGATGCACTATTAGCAATCATTGGAGATATGAGCATCACAACATGGGATGGTCAAGAAGAATTAATTAATATTTATGCTGGTAAAAATCAACCTCTTCCATATTTCTTTGCTGCTGATTATTATGAGGTTGAAGGACCTATTACAAAAGTTACTGATTTTGGTAACTCAATCCTAAATTTCTCGGTTTACATCGTTTTACTACCTCTCATTTTTTTCATGCTCAAAGTTGATTTTGTCGGTGATTTTAATGAATTTAAAACTATAAAATCTCAATGGTTACCTATTATCTTAATCGGTTATGTCTATATTTTGTTAGGCAGTGTACTTTCTAATTACGCATCTACTTTCCTTGGGGATATTTTTGGTATAGCACCTTCTGAGGCGATAAATCAGCTAACAATCATAGGTGGATTGAACTCAACTGGTGCTGTCTTCATGATATTATCAGCTGTAGTTATGGGGCCAATTGTTGAAGAATTGATATTTAGAAAAGCAATGTTTGGTTTATTCGAAAATGGCAAGATTGCACTTGTAGTTTCAGCAGTTTTGTTTGGTTCTATCCATTTAATTGGTGAACCTTCAATTCTTGATGCATTAATCAACGGTCTTAGCTACTATACGATGGGATTTATTTTCGGTTATATCTATCTTAAGAATAACAAAAATATTATTGCTTCAATAAGTGTTCACATTCTTTCAAATTTAATTTCTGTTATTGCAATATTATTCTTTTACTAATAAGGAGTTTATATGATACCCTACGGTAGAGCAGTCTGTTATTCAGGTTATAGAGAAAATCAAAGCCCAAGTACACACATTTATCCAAGCTACGATGAAGTGCTATTTGATTTGACATTGCTGTCTAAGCATTTTGATTATATAAGAATGTATGACCCCTATCATCATGCACAAACAGTGTTACAAGTCATTAATGAAAATCAAATACCACTCAAGGTTATGATTGGTGTCGAACCAGGTGGTGAAATTTCAAATCCAAATTGTCCTTGGGGTGGGTTACATTCTGATGAGGAAATTGAGATAAATAAAGTAAAGAACTTTGAACAACTAGATCTTTTGGCTTCACTTGTCAATAAGTATCCAAATATCATTTTAGCAGCATCAGTAGGTAACGAATGTACATCTGATTGGCATCACAATTTACTTGCACCATCAACTGTTGCAGCTCATGCCAAATATTTAAAATCAAAAGTTAGTTGTCCAGTTACTTTTTGCGAAGGTGCTATCTATTGGTTGAAAAATGGCAAAGAAATTGCCAAAGAAGTTGATTTCATCAGTATCCACTCCTATCCGCTTTGGATACGAGTACCTTTGAATCAAGCCCTCGAATCAACGATTTCTGATTATGAAAAAAATAAAGCTGAATATCCAGATAAACAAATCATCTTTACTGAGTATGGATGGGCAACAAGTGCAGATGATAAAATGAATAAGGATGAAGCAAATGAAGAAGCTCAAGATAGGTATTTGACTCAAGTCTTTGATTGGAGTCAGAAAAATCAAGTCACCATGTTTGTATTTGAAGCATTTGATGAACCATGGAAAGGATTCAATAACCCAAATGAACCTGAAAAACATTGGGGAATCATGGATGTAAAGAGACAACCAAAACTATTTTTCAAAAAATTTTTTTAAAAAAAAGCACTCAATCAAAAATGACTGAGTGCTTTTATTTATTGATTGACTTAATTGTTAATTACCGTTCACTTCGATGTTTCTAAGCAATCCGATGCAAAGTGATAAATTATATTCCTTTGCGTAATCCATTGCAGTTTTCTGTAAACGATCCTTCTTCATTGGTATATCTCTTTCAATCAGTTTACGCAAATAAACATGATCTCGATTAAGAACAGCCAATGCTAAAGCTTGTTTTTGAACTAATCTTTCATACTTAGGGGTTATCATATATTCCTGTAAATACTTTAAAATATCTGCCTTATCAAAAATCATTGCAGTATCAATCGGTGATTCAAATCTACGATTGTGTATGTCGATATAGGCATCACTTGCTAATAATAATCTTAATGTTTCAACTGTTCCAAATCTAACAGCATTGAATATTGGTGTTTCAAATTGGTCATTTAACGCATTTGGATCAAGGTTTTGATTCAATAGTAATTCCAAAACTTGAACACTTGAGGTTTTTGATGCATGGTGCATCAATGAATTGCCATAAGCATCCTTGATAAACCATGATTGCTTACTTTCCTTTAGCAAAAATGAAATTACTTCCACACGACCACCTTGAATAGCATAATGAACTGGAAGTTTATCTTCAACTGTCTTCTTGTTCAAATATGAACCTGATTCTATTAAAAGTTTAATCATATCCAAATCGCCCTTATGAGATGCTAAATGAATAGGAAGTTCACCTTGTCTATTTTCAACATTAACTGATGCGAAACGTGTAATTAAAAGTTTCGCAATTTCTAGTTTGCCTTTACGTGCACAGTCAAAAAGAGGCGTTTCGCCATGTTGGTCTGCCATATTAACATTAATATCTTGATCTAATAAATAATGAATTACATCTATTGCACTGCCTAGTACTGCATAATGGAGAAGACTTTTCTTTTTTTCATCAACCATTTCTAAATGGGTAAAATGAAGTTTTACATATTCCAAATCGTTTTCAGTAGCTTTCAAGAAAATGCTCATCTCGTCAATCACCACCTTCTATTATAATATTATCATGAGTAAAAGAATAACTTTTCCACAATATTTGTGGGAAAAAAAAGCACTTATCCAGAGATAAGTGTCATTTTTCTTATTATTTTACTGCTTCTTTGAGTAATTTTCCTGCTCTAAATGCTGGTGATTTTTGTTCTGGAACTGTAATAAGTTCGCCAGTTCTTGGGTTCTTTCCAGTTCTTTTCACACGATTTCTTACTTCGAATGTGCCGAATCCGGTCACAACGACTTTTTCACCACGTCTACCTAAAGTTTCAGATATGGTATCCGTAAATGATTTAATAACATCTTCTGCAACTTTTTGAGTCACTTGAGCTCTGTTTGCTACGATAGCAATTAATTCTGTTTTATTCATTTAATAACCTCCTTAAACTGATTATATTATACCAAATTTTTATGTTTATATCAATCAAAAAGACGATAATAAAGTGATTTGTTGGCTTAATAGAGCATTTATGTTAATAATCTTCTGACTTTAAGTCTCTAGATAACAATTTTGGAAGTGCTTCTTCTACTGTTAGTTTATTTTGAATGATCTCATAAGCAATGTTAATCATCGGTAAATCAATGCCATATACCTCTGATAAATGATGCAATGCTTCGATCGTTCTAATACCTTCTATGGTTTGTTTTTGTTCGGAATATATCTGTTCAATTGAGATACCTTGACCTATTTTTTTTCCTGCTTTAAAGTTTCTTGAGTTTTCAGAAGATGCTGTGACAATCAAGTCACCAAGACCTGTTAATCCAAAGGCGGTGTCTCTTTTCCCACCCATCATTTCTACAACTCGAACAATTTCTATAATTCCTCTTGTAATAACAGCAGCTCTAGCATTTTCTCCTAGTCCTAAGCCTGTACAAGCACCAGAAATAACAGCAATTGCGTTTTTTACCGCACCTCCGAACTCACATCCGATCAAATCAGTTGAAGTATAAACCCGAAGATATTGGTCATTTGAGAAGATCTTTTGTATCTCTTGTGCAAGTTTAATATCCTGACTAGAACTGACAAGCATCGTTAGTTTTCTTAAAATCACTTCTTCAGCATGTGAAGGACCTGTTAAAACAACGAACCCCTTTAAATTTTTTACTGCTATTTCATCTTCAACAATTTCACTGACTCGCTTAAGTGTTTCTGGTTCAATACCTTTAGAAACATTAATAAATATTGATTTTTTATTCAACAGTAAGTTCATCTCATTTAATACTGAACGTACAGCTTTGGTTGGTATGCTTAATAAAAAATAGTTCGCAAAATCAATAACTTCTTTTAAGTTGCTCGTTGCTCTTTCATCATTGGGTAATACAGTATCAAAAAAAGGATGCAGATGAGAATTTATCTTTTCAACTGTACTCATATTGAAATCATAAATTAAGACTTCATGTCCATTATCAATAAGTGTTTGACCTAAGGTTGTTCCCCAAGCACCTCCGCCAATGATACCTATTCTCATGTCATGCCTTCTTTCTTAAAAGCAATTTAATGGGTGTCCCAGTAAAATCGATTGCGTCTCTAACTTGGTTATTTAAGTATCTTAGATACGAAAAATGCACAAAATCAGGATTGTTGACAAATAATGCAAATGTTGGGGGTTTAATTGCAACCTGAGTCACATAATTAAATTGGGCTTTGCCGTGATTAAAAATCGGTGTTGGGTTCATGGCAACAGCATCTTGAATGAGATCATTGATGATGCTGGTTTGAACCTGCTTATGATAATTTTCATATGCCAAGTTTATTGCTGGAAAAATGGTATGTACTCTTTCGTTGTATTTGGCTGAAATGAAAACGATTTGAGCATAATCTAAAAATTTGAATTCATCACGAATTTTTTCTTCCATTTTTTTCATCGTCTTGTCATCTTTTTCAATAGCATCCCACTTATTAACAACAATAACAACTGCTTTATTATAATCTGAAATATAGCCTGCAACATGCTTATCTTGTTCAATAAACCCTTCTTCTCCATCAAGAATAAGTAAGGCAACATCTGATCTTTCTAAGGCGGAAAGTGCACGTAGAACACTATATTTATCGGTATTTTCGTAAATTTTACCTCGTTTCTTGATACCCGCGGTATCAATAACGACATATTGTTTTTTATCCTTTTTAAATTGTGTATCAATGGCATCCCTAGTTGTTCCAGAGATTTCAGAGACGATGACACGTTCTTCACCAAGTATGGTATTAACAAGAGATGACTTGCCAACGTTTGGTCT
>CAZPLF010000001.1:31832-128412 GCA_964587475.1 uncultured Mariniplasma sp. | reverse complement strand
ATTTGTGCTTGTGCTTTGATTTGGTTTAAAAAAGGAGCATCGCCAATGTCGATGCCCCCAGTATCTATGACTCTGAAGTTCTTCGTCAACCATTCGGCTTTTGCATAGAGACGATCTCTCGTCACTCCTGCTTCATCATCGGTAATCGATAGTCTTGAACCAACAAGTCGGTTGAAAAGGCTAGATTTCCCAACATTGGGACGGCCGACAATTGCCACTTTATAAGGCATAATAAAACCTACTTTATATTATTTTTTTACTTTGAAATCGTTAGCAAATAAGTCTCCAATAGTTGGATTCTTTTCTGTATCTTCATCTTCTAAATATTGTTCAAATGATTCGCGTTCAACTTTTTCAAGTACACGGCGAATAGATAATTTAAGAGACCATTGATCTTTATTCGCTTCAGTAACTACAGCATTAACTGTGTCGCCAACTGCAAAATAATCTTCAGGTTTTCCAATTTTTTCATTAGATAAATCTTTAACATCAATATCACCTAAAATACCTTGAACCATGACAACTAACCCTTCTTTTGAAACACTTTGGACAACTGCATCAACAACATCACCACGCTTGATGGTAACATTTTTCCATGGATTGTCTTCTAATGATTTCTTAGAAAGTGCAATACGTTCTTTTTTAGGATCCAATTGGATAATAGATAAAGTTACTTCATCACCAATCTTGACACATGATTCGTAATTGTCACTAGGATTCCATGAGAATTCATTTTTATGTAATAGCCCTCTAACATCTTTAGCAACTTCAACGATAATGCCAAATGGGAGTTTTTGGAAAACTGTACCTGTAACTTGATCGCCTACCTTATGTGCATCGTAGAATTCTTCATAAGGAGTCTTTTGTAGAGCCTTGATCGATAAATCAAGACGGTTTCCTTCTTTTTTGATAATCTTAACATCAATTTCTTGACCCAATGTTAAAACATCTTCAATTTTGTCAATACGATAATGGCTTACTTGTGAAATACGAAGTAACCCAACGACATGGTCAAAACGAATAGTAGCTGCATGAACTTCTATCTTATCAACAACACCTTTTAAGATGTCGCCAGTGTTGAGCTGATCAAGTTCAACCTGTCTTGCTTGAAGACGTTGTTCATACGCTTCTTGTCTTTCTTTTTCAAAAATTGATTTTCTCGAAGCAACCACACGTTTGCTTCTGCCTTTGATTGTTGCTTCGATGATTTGAATTTCTAAAGTTTTACCTTTAAGAGCTTCTTTATCTTTGACTAAATCATAGTCTAAAAGACTATAAGGCAAGAACACTTCGTTTTCCATATAATATAAGACTAACCCTTTATCAAGGACTTGTCTAACTTTTGCTTTAACTATTTCTCCTGATTCTACTAATGCTTGAATTTTTTCAAATTTTTCTTCAACCAATAGAGGTAAACGAGATAATAAGATTTGAGCAGGATCATCAGTAATCTTTTGAACTCTTGCTTTGACTAATTGGCCTTCTTTAACTAAGCCAAAAAATGATTCAGGAGCTGGTTTATCGTAATTGTCCAGATGAATCTTACCTTCTGTGGTGTATTGTACGTCAATATAAATTGTATTTTCTTCTACTTTGATGACGGTACCCTCTACGATTTGGCCCACCTTCAACATTTTAAACTCCATGATTGATCTCCTTTTTGTCGGTCAGTTCTATAATTTTATTAACCACTTCATCAATGGTTAAGAAAGTCGTATCTAATTCAACAGCGTCACTTGCTTTACGCAAGGGTGATTCTTTTCTTGTTGAGTCTTTTTGATCCCTAATAACGATGTCTTCTATCACTTGTGAAATATGACCTTGTTTGCCTTTTTTCACATTTTCCTTATACCGTCTTTTTGCACGTTCTTCAACATTAGCGGTTAAGAATATTTTTAAATTTGCTTTAGGTAAAACAACTGTTCCAATGTCTCTTCCATCCATAACAATATTTCCATCTTCTGCTGCTTTCTGTTGTAATTCTACCAATTTTTGACGAACGTATGGAAAACTTGAAACCAATGAGACATTGTGAGTTACTGATTCAGTTCTGATTGCTTCAGTTACATCTCTATCGTCAATGTAAATGCGATTGAAATCATAATGAATTTGTGCGGATTCTAAAAAACGGTATGACGCTTCATCATTCAAATCTATGTTGAGTTCGATGGCAAGCAGTGTAACTGCTCGATACATCGCTCCCGTATCAATGTGCGTCCACCCCAACTTTTTAGCGATTAGAGAACTAATTGTGCTTTTTCCTGATCCTGCGGGTCCATCTATAGCTAATTTGTATCCAGGCATGTTTTTCCTCCGTACAACAATAATTATACCATGCTTTTACACTATAAATAGTGCTTTTTTATTTTTTTGGTTGTGAATGTGCATATAATTTTTTAACTTCATGAATTTTTAGAAATCGATAAGTTCCTCGTTCTACGCCTTCAAGTGTTAAGAAATCATATCTGACCCTTGTGAGTTTCTTTACCGGATGTCCAATCGCATCCATCATTTTTCTAACTTGCTTGTTTTTGCCTTCAACTAATGTGATGGAAATCAGTGTTGTTTGAAATCCCTTATCTAATTCAAGCAATCTCACTTCTTTTGGTACTGCAAGGTACCCATCATCGATGATGACACCATTTCTCAACTGAACAATTTGTTTTCTAATGACAATACCTTCGACACGAACAAGATATTCTTTTTCAATTTCATGTTCGGGATGAGTCATCAGATTAGTAAATTCTCCATCGTTTGTAAGTAACAACAAACCAGCTGTATCAAAGTCAAGACGACCTACTGGATAAAGCCTAATATCTTTAAATTCTGTACCTAACAAGTCCAAAACAGTCTTTCTATTCTTATCATCAGATGTTGTTGAAACGTATCCGGTAGGTTTATTTAACAAAAAATAAAGATGTTGTGCCATCTCAATTGGTTTGCCATCTACTTCAATTTTGTCGTTTTTTTCCACTTTAAAACCTAATTCTGTGACAACTACTCCATTGACTTTGACGCGACCTTCTGAGATAATCTCTTCCGATTTACGTCTAGATGCAATGTTTGCATGTGCCAAAACTTTTTGTAAACGTTCCATATTATTCACCTGTTACATTATAGCATACTTTTTTTTAAAATTAGACTTGATAACTCATATTTGAAATCACCAAACATCACTTGTTCATAAAAAAACCACGATTGCTCGCGGATAAGATTATTTGTCTCTTGAAACGTAAGATCCATCATTGGTATTCACAATGATTTTTTCGCCTTCTTCAATAAACATTGGTACTTTAACCAACAACCCAGTTTGCAAGATTGCATCTTTTAGCGCATTGGTTTTCGTGTCACCTTTGACACCGGGAACCGTTTCTACTACCTGTAGTACAACTTTATCAGTTAATGATACGCCAAGGATTTCAGTATTATTATAAAACATCACTTCAACGGACATACCTTCGAAAATATATTTGAGTTCATTTTTAATTTGATCTGCTGGAATTTCAATTTGCTCATAACTCTCGTTATCCATGAAAATGTGTCTATCACCATCTGCATAAAGATATTGCATCATGTTTTTATCAATTTGTGCACGTTCTACTTTTGTGCCTGCATTGAAGGTATAGTCGGTAACTGAACCTGATCTTAAATTTCTTAGTTTTGTTCTGACAAATGCTGCACCTTTGCCTGGTTTAACATGCATAAATTCGATAACTGAATAAAGGTTACCATCATAGACAATTGTCTGTCCCGTTTTAAATTCATTTGTACTAATCATATATTATTACTCCTTAAAGTTTTTGCCGTTTCTATTATACACGAATCAAATACATTAAACAACGATTTTATTTATTAAAAAGTCAACGGCTTCAATATAACTATCTAATTTCTTTCCCATGAAGCATCCATCGACAACTTCGGAGATATAATCTATTTTTCTATATGCTTCTCGTTGATTGATATTTGATAAGTGGACTTCGGCTTTAGGAATCTCTATCATCTCTAAAGCATCACGTAAGCCGATGCTCGTATGTGTAAATGCACCAGGATTGATGAGGAGTGCATCATAATCTTCATCCATCACACTATGAATGATGCCAATCAGCTCACCCTCATAATTGGATTGATACGTAATAAATTGAATATCTGGAAAATGATCGTTGAGTGCTTCAAACAACTCGTCTTGGGTCATAGATCCATATAATTCTGGGTTTCTTCTGCCAAGCATGTTTAAATTGGGGCCGTGAATAACTAAAATATTCATTGATTTACCTCATGTTTTAAATAATTTTCAATTACTTTAACCGTTGTTTCTATATCATAATTATTTGATATGACCGCATCAGCAAACTCCTGATATTTAAAATATCTTTGATCAAATAATTGTTCAAGTGTCGTCTCCTTAAGCAATGGTCGTTGATAATCAGTTTCTAATCGATTTCTGATGACTTCGATATCTGTATCTAAATAGAACTTGATACCATTCATTAATGCCTTGTTTTCTTTAACTGTGACAACTCCACCACCACAGGCAACTACGATGTCTTTTTCTGGAAGTTTTAGGATAGCTTCGGTTTCAAGTTCTCTGAATTTCTTTTCGCCATAACGTTCAAATATTTCTTCGATGAACATTTTAGCATCCCTTTCAATCATACCATCTAAATCTACATAGGTATAACCAATAATTTTAGCTAATTTGCTCGCGATGGTTGTTTTACCGGATCCCGGCATACCAATTAAGAAAATCCTCATTCTTACTCCTCCTTTAAAAACAATTCAATGGTACGTTGTGCATCTTCAAATAGTGATGGACTTAGTGCATCGAGCATCACGGGATGCATTTGGTTTTTAAACCATGTTTTTTGTTTTTTAGCTAATCTTTTACTCGATTTGATAATTGCTTCCTTTGCTTCATCAAGCGTATATATGCCATCTAAATATTCATCAAGTTCACGATAACCAATAGCCTTGATATGCATGTTATGATCTCTTAGTAACTGTACTTCTTCAATAAAGCCTTCATCGAGCTGTTGGTTGAGTCGTGTCATCAATCTGTTTTCTAAAATCGAACGTTCAAGATCCAAATAAAGTATGAGTGCATCATATACCAATGTATCTTTTTTCTTCTTTTGAGATCTTGGCTCTCCCAAGAGTGCTTGTTCATAAGCTCTGAGCAATCTACGTCTATTTTGAATATCAACCTTGATTTCAGGATCAAGATGAATCAGTTTTTGATAGATGATTTCGTTGGATTCACTTTCATGTTTTTCTTCAAAATCATGAGCTCTACTAGATTCAACAAACTCATAATCAAATAATGCGGCTTGAATATAAAGTCCAGTACCTCCAACAATCATCGGAATTTCAATTTTTTCAATCAGGCTTCTAACATCCTTTTGGAAATGATAAACGCTATATTCATCACCTAAAGAAACGATATCAAGCAAGTGATGTTTGATATTTTGTTTTTCTTCAGTCTTAATTTTTGCGGATCCGATATCTAGGCCTTTGTAAATCTGAACTGAATCTCCATTGATAATTTCAGCGTTGAAATGTTGAGCTAATTTGATGGATAACCCCGTTTTCCCAGAACCTGTTGGGCCAACAATAACAATAACCTTTTTCATTTAGACTACCCGTTTGAACATGCGTTCAATGTCATAATGAGAAAGTTTGATTAGTGTCGGTCTACCGTGTGGACAAGTATAGGGGTTTTCACAAGTTCTAAGACTTTTAACAATACCATGAATCTCACTTAGGCTTAAGGCTTTGTTTGCCTTAATCGCACCTTTGCAGCTGATGTCTTTTGCAAGTCTATCTCTTAAGATAGATAAATCAATGGCTTCTTTTTCAACAAGCATTGAAACCATGGCTTCAATAGCTATTTCTATTTCTGAATCATTAAGCCAGACAGGAAGTCCTATGAGATCATTTTTTTCATCGAAATAAAAACCAAATGTCTTCATCATCTCTTGATGATTTGATATCACTTCCATATCATCAGATGTCAATTTCAATTGATGAGCAAATAAGAGATGTTTGATTGCTGGATTCGGTTTTGCAAGTGAAAAGAAATAATGTTCATACCTAATTCTTTCTGCTGCTGCATGCTGATCCATCAAATAAAGACCCTCTTGGTTTTGAAAAAGAATATAGGTTCCTGAAAAAATACCGACATATTCCAAATCAGGAAGTTTTGATATTTTCTCGCTTTCATTAGCATGATATATTGGTTCCTCTTCAGAAAGTAGACCTTCACCAAAATTGATATTTAGTGGTCGGTAGGTTTCGTCTTCTTTACGAATGGTTTTGAGCGTTTCTGGTATCTGATGTGTTTGATTAAGAAGTGCTTGTTTTACATATGTTTCAATATAATATGCCAATATGGATTCATTAACAAATTTAATCTCATATTTTTGAGGATGCACATTGACGTCTAAAAGAGATGGATCTATTTCTAGATGAATCAGCGCAATCGGATATTTGCCAACCATCATGAAACTGTGATACCCATCGATGACTGCTTGAACAAGCTTGTAGTTTTTAATATATCTTCCATTGACAAAGATAGAAATATCTTTTTTTCTGGAGCGAGAAATTTGTGAATTTAAAAGATATCCAGTAATATGTATTTTTTGAACGGTTTTTTCAAAAATAGTCATCCCATTTGTCATCTTTGAGCCATAAATCTGATCAATTAAATTATAGAAGTCATTGGTACCATAAGTTTTTTTAACAATCTTTTCATCCATAATAAGAGAAAATCTAATTTCGGGATGTGCTAAAGCTAGACGATCAAAGATATCAATAATCGCCTGGCGTTCTGCTAGATCTGATTTAATATACTTGAAACGAGCAGGTGTATTATAAAACAAATCATGCACTTCAACAATGGTCCCTATATTAAGTGTTGCCATACCGTCACTGACGAAGTTTCCACCATGATAGATGACTTGAATGCCTTCTCGATCTTCTTGTCTTGTTTTTAAGGTAACCTTGGAAACGGATGCAATAGCAGCAAGTGCTTCACCTCTAAATCCAAGTGTCATGATATGTCCTAGATCACTTTCATCCATGATTTTGCTTGTCGCATGTCGATCAAATGCAAGATGAGCATCCAAAAAATCCATCCCCATACCGTTATCGGTGACGATGATAGATTCCATACCCATATTGAGAACTTCTATGGTGATAGTATTGGCTTTGGCATCGATTGAATTTTCTACAAGCTCTTTTACTACTGATGCTGGACGATCAACAACTTCTCCAGCAGCAATCATATTGGCAAGCTTGCTATTCATTTGTTGAATAATAGACATACTTGTACCTATTTCTTAATAATGGATTGTAAATGCTTAATTAGTAATAGTGCTTCGATGGGTGTCATGTTGTCTGGGTTAATCTTTTCAATTTCATCCAGGACCGCAACTTTGTCAGCATCTATCATCTGTATATTTTCTTCTTCAAATTTTTCATAGTTGAACAAATCTAGAACCACCTTATTTTCTTTTTGTTCTAGTTTTTCTAAGATTTGTTTACTTCTCGTAATTAAGCTCTTTGGTAAATGTGCCAATGAAGCAACCTGAATGCCATAAGATTTATCGGTTGTACCCCGTTCAACATGGTGTAAAAAGACCATCGTATCATGTTCTTCTTTCGCTTTAACACAGAGATTGGTTAATCTTTCAAGACTGTTTTCTAAAACTGTTAACTCATGATAATGCGTAGAAAACAATGTTTGTGCTTTAATCTTTTCATGAATATATTCAATCATACCTTGAGCAAGTGCCATCCCATCATATGTTGCTGTCCCACGACCGATTTCATCAAATAAAATGAGACTCTTGGAGGTTGCTTTTGTTAAGGCTTCATTGGATTCAACCATTTCAACCATAAATGTTGATTTTCCCCCACTTAAGTCATCTGAAGAACCAATACGCGTAAATATAGCATCATATATCGGTAGTAATGCTTTTTCAGCAGGAACAAAACATCCAATTTGAGCCATGTAAACGATGATGGCAAACATGCGCATATACGTGGACTTACCACTCATGTTTGGACCAGTGATCAAGAAAATTTCACCTTCACTCATGATGACATCATTAGCAACAAACTTGGTGAATCTTTCAACTACAGGGTGTCTTCCCTTTAGAATTTCAACATTTCTTTGATTGTGAAGCTGTGGTCTAATAAAATTATATTTTTCTGAAACAATGGATAAATTGAGAAAAACATCAATTTGAGCAATCTTTGTTGAGAGTTCTTGCAAAGAAAACGTAAATTCTTCTGCATAGGTTCTAATCTCTTTGAAGAGTTCATATTCTAATGTCATGCTTCTCTCTTTAGCATGAAGTAGATCATCCTCTTTTGCTTTTAGAGCAGGTGTAATATAACGTTCGCTATTCGCTAAAGTCTGTTTTCTTTCATATTCAAATTCATCTTTGACTAAAGAAGAATTCCCCTTTGAAACCTCAATGTAATAACCGAAAACACGATTATAACCGACACGAAGATTTCTAATACCTGTTTTTTCTCTTTCAAATAATTCGAATTCAGTCAACCATTGTTGACCATGGAAATCGATATTTCTTAATTCATCAAGTTTTTGATCAAAACCCTCTTTGATGATACCGCCATCTTTAAGTGTGATGGGTGGTTCAGGGTGAATTGCAGATTCCAAAAATTGATAGAGTTCATGATGATCATCCATTTGATCAATCATTTGATCAAGCTTAGGATTTTTATAGAGTTTCAAAGCTTCCTTTAAATCTGGCACCTGCTTAAGTGTTTCTTTAAGTTGATACAAATCTCTAGCATTGACCGTATTAAATGCTACTCTAGCAACAATTCGATTAATATCATAGATATATCGTAAATGATCAATGACGCGCTCACGGGGTTGATAGGGCTTAAATGCATCAATCAAATCATAACGCTCATTTAAAGCTTTAGCATCATAAAGTGGATGATTGAGCATGGATTTAAGCATGCGTGATCCCATCGCAGTCTGACAATCATTGATCCAATGAATGAGTGTGGTTTGTGACTGATTGACAAGTGATTCATCAATTTCCAAGTGTTTTTTAACTCGATAATCAATATGCATATGGCCAATACGTTCCACAACTTTGAATGGCATTAAATGATTGATCATCTGTTTTTGAGTATTGACCAAATAATTGAGTAAATGAGAAGCTGCTCTCTTTTGGTCTCTTTCCAAATGATTCATATATTTTTGTTCGATGATTGCCAAATCATCACTATAAGAAACCAATCGGTCATTTTCTTTTAAACTATGTATAAAGGCTTCATCAAAACGAAGTGGTAAAACGATCTCTCTAATATCTAAACTTTGGATCAAATCAAAAACTTGTTTCTTTTCCAACCCATCAGTTATAAAAGATTCACCCGTTGAGATATCAACATAAGTAAGGGCGTATCCCTTTTCAGTCAATAAGACACTAGCGATGAAATTGTTTGTTCCAGCATCTAAAATACCATCTTCTAATACAGTACCAGGAGTTACTAGTCTGATGACTTCGCGTTTAACCAATCCTTTACCAGGCTGCGTTGTTTGTTCAACGATGGCTATTTTAAATCCCTTTTCAATGAGTTTTTGAACATATGGCTTTACTGCGTGATACGGCACTCCACACATTGGAACCTTTGCCCCAGCATCTCTTGATGTCAAAGCAATCTCCAAAACTTTAGATGCTAAGATAGCATCATCAAAAAACATTTCATAGAAATCACCTAATCTAAAAAAGACTATCGCGTCTGCGTAGTCTTCTTTAATTTCAAGATATTGTTGCATCATTGGGGTGTATTTTTGTTTATCCATTGTTGCCCCCTAAATTAAATATATTATTTATCAAGACTACCAGCCAAGTAAATTATTAATTCTAGTAATTAGTCCAGAACCTAAGAAGTTATTCAAGAAGGTAATCACACCATCAAGGAGCGTAATCGATGGAACAAAATGCTTGATTGCTGCAATGATGAAAACAAGTAAAACAACAATAACAATTAAAATCAAAACATATTTGAGTAACACTTTTGAAATCTTAGCGAAGAATTTTCCAACTGGGCGTGATCCTTTAGATTTTTTACCAGTTTCTTCATTCTTTCCGGTACCAATTGATGATTCAGCCTTCTTTTCTTCAATAAATTTTTCTCTTTCAGAAGCTTCATCATTTTTGATGACTCTCTTGAGTGATTTGGAATCACCATAAAATTCAACAGAATTAACGATCATGGGTTCTGTTTCTGGAATGCCTGATTTTGAAACATCGCTATGTGTCGTATGAACTTTGGCTTCTTTTTCTGTAGTTTGAACTTTTTGAGATAATAAGATATTTTCAATGGCTTCTCTTAGCATTTTGATTTCTTGTGTTAATTCACTAATGCCAGATGCCTCAAATTCAACTTGAGATTTTGGTTGTTCTTCAAGAGGTTCGGATATTTGCTCTTCAACAACAGGTTGATCAGCAACTTCTTCAATGATAACTTCTGGAGTTGGAGCAATGATGGGTTCATCTTCTATAATTTCTTCAGCAAATGATTCCGACTCAAAAGTTTCATCTAAATGTTCAGCAACTTCTTCAACTTCCATATCATATGCAGCTTGAGATTCTGGAACAAAATAAGTTTCTTTTGTTTCCTTAGCATTTGCTAGTATATATTCAATAATTTCTTCCTTTTTCAATTCAGTCGAGGCTTTAATGTCATGATCTGTAGCAAAACGTTGCATGACTAAAACGGACATGCTTCTAATTTCACCTTCGAGTTTATCAGTATGCTGACCACGATCTTTTAATTCTTTGATAATGATATCTGCAAGTTCTGTTTTCTTTAATCTTCTAGGAACATCAACTTCATATTTAACTCCAAGATTTCTAACCTCTGACAATGTAGAACTCTTAAAGAGCACAGGTCTAAATTTAGCTGGAGCTAAACCATCAATACGTCCAAAACTATCAAAGAATAAATCCTTGAGGTTAAAATTATAGGTTTTCATATCTGGAAGTTCCAGTCCGTGCTTTTTAACATAAGTGATGCTATTATCTAGCAATGTCTTTAGATGATTAGATGATACTTCTTTGTTTACCAAATATGAAATCAAATCAATCCAAAAATCTTCTAAAAACTCTCTATCTATTTTTGGATCATTGAAAAAGATAAGTAGATTCTCAAGTTGTGTTTCAGTGAATTCTGTATACCAAGATAAACGATAATTAAGTTCATCAGCAAGAGTTAGTCTTGATTTTCTAGTTTCAATAACCTTTTCCCTAAGAGTTTCTCTAAGGACAAACATTCTTAGTTCGCGTGGAATTTTTAAACCTAATTCCATGAAAAAAGTCTTGATTTGATCTGCAGGCAAATAAATAATTGTTTTCAACAACTCATCAATTTTATAGTCCTTAGTTCCAACGGTAATATTGCTTTCGCGGGTTAATCTAGCCATTGCGGTCCTCCTACTAATCTCTTTGCCTTCATAATACAATGTTTTAGTGTTTTTATCAAGTTATTTAGCTATTTTTTATACAAAAACAGCCAATATGGGCTGTTCTTATTCAAAATCCTTTTTTATACCTTCTTCAATGATTGTTTGTATCGATTGAATCATTTCGTTAATGTCGCCTTGTAAAGCCAAATAATCCGACATCAAAGGATACTCGATAATCTCGTTATAAAGTGCTTGATAGCGACTTTCAAACGTTGAGATTGCTTGTTTTTTACCAATCTGTTTTGCGTTAATCATCTGCTTTTGAAGTACCTTTAATTGATTAATTTTCGCTTTAATTTTCTTATTACTGTTGATTATATTTTCAATTCTTTTATATCTTTGAATTTCTTCATTTTGAAGAATCATTTCTATCAGTTTTTCTTTTTCTGTCATGCTAATTCACCAAGTAAAAACCATGTTTTTGCAGTGGTAATTTTCACGTCAACTATTTTACCAATCAAACTTTTATCACCTTTGAAATTCACTAATTTATTGTGTTCACTGTATCCTGCTAATACTTCATCATTGTTTTTTGATACACCATCGACAAGCACTTTAACTGTCTGATTGATGAATCTTTGATTGCCTTTGAGATATCCAGCATTTGTTCTATCGTTTAACATATATAGTCTTTCTTTTTTGGTTTCTTCTGGTGTATCATCTTCAAATTTTGCTGCTGGTGTTCCTTCTCTCTTGGAGAAAACAAAAGTAAATGCTCCTTCAAACTGTGCTTTTTCTACAAGGTCAAGAGTTTCAAGAAAATCGGCATCTGTTTCACCTGGAAAACCAACGATGATGTCTGTGGTTACCGCTATGCCTGGGACGGCCTCTTTTAAATCATTTAAGACTTTGAGATATGATTCTTTTGTATACTGTCTGTTCATTCTTTTTAAAACAACATTGCTTCCTGATTGTACTGGAAGATGGAAAAATGGCATTACATGCTTAGAATCTCTGATTGCTTCCATCGTTTTCTTGTCCAAATCATGAGGGTGGCTGGTTGTAAAGCGAATACGTTCAATTCCTAATGGATCAAGTTCTCTTAACAAATCACCAAATGTATATTTTGAATCAATGAAGTCTTTACCATATGCATTGACGTTTTGTCCAAGAAGCGTAATCTCTTTATATCCTTTTTCGACAAGTTCTTTGACTTCAAGAATGATTTCATCTTTGGATCTTGATCTTTCTTTACCTCTGGTATAGGGTACGATGCAATATGTGCAGAACTCATCACAACCAAACATGATGTTCACCCATGCTTTATATAGGTGGTTTCTCACTTTGGGGAGATTTTCTACAATCTCGCCTTCTTGTGAATAGACTTCAATAACTCGCTCTTTAGAAAATAGTGCAGTTTCAATGTATTCAGGCAGCTTATATATATTATGTGTTCCAAATACCAGGTCAACATGTTGGTATTTTTTTAAAATGCGTTCAACAACATTTTCTTCTTGTGGCATGCATCCAGCTAAACATATGATAAGATTCGGATGATTCCTTTTATATGCTTTAAGTCTTCCAAGTTCACCCCAAACACGATTTTCAGCATTCTCACGAATAGCACATGTGTTCATAATAATTACATCGCTAGTAGCTTCTGAAGTCGCCAATGTAAACCCCATCAATTCCAAAATACCCGCAATTGATTCGGTGTCAGCTTCGTTGCTTTGGCAACCATATGTATGTATAGTATACGTTTTATGAATACCAATCTTTTGATGTGCGTCACTGAGTTGAAACTTGAGTTCTTCGATTGCTATATTACTTCTTTTTCTTGCCTGTTTTAAATTCGGTTTAAAATACTTATCTAAATCTATATTACCCATAGAAATCACCTACGCCTATTATACATGAAAAAACAGTATGAACTATACTGTTTCGCTTTCAATATGTATTCTTTGAATTGTTTTCTTCACTAAATCTAGCATAACAGCATTGAGCTGTTTTGATCCAGTTGCAACTTCATTTGGTGTTGAAAATCCATTTAAAAATCGATCTAGTACTATCTCTTTGCTAACGCCGATGACACCATTTAATGGCCCTGTCATACCAACATCTGTTATATAAAGGGTTCCGTTTGGTAATACTCTTTCATCAGCAGTTGGTATATGCGTATGGGTTCCCACTATAACATCTACCTTACCATCCAAATAATGACCTAAAGCAACTTTTTCGCTGGTTGCTTCCGCATGAAAATCGACTAAAACATAATCTGCTTCTTCATTGTTTACGATGGTTTCAATACCTGTAAACGGATCATCAATATTGGGGTTCATAAATGTTCTTCCTAAAGCATTTATCACTAGGAGTTTTTGTCCGTTGTAATTGATGGTTAGATACCCTTTGCCTGGTGCATTTCTAAAATTCATCGGACGTATGATATTGGATTCTTCTATAAACTCAAAAATCTCACGATTACCCCAAACCCAATTTCCCATCGTAATAGCATGAATACCTTGACTCATTATCTCCTTATAAATCTTTAAGTTGATACCTCTACCGTTTGCTGCATTTTCAGCATTCACGATGATGACATTGGGGCGATATGTATTCTTGAGCTCGGTTAAATGATCAGAAAGCATTTCTAATCCAGGTTTGCCATAAATATCGCCAATAAATAAAATTTTCATCAAATCACTTCTTTCTAAAAAAAAGAGGCCTAAGCCTCTTATTTTGCAATGTCTGTTGCTCGTGTTTCACGGATAACAGTGACCTTGATTGTACCAGGATATGTCATCTTTTCTTCAATTTGTTCCTTGATTTCACGCGCGACCTTAAAGGTTGATAAATCATCAATCTGATCAGCCTTGACAATAACTCTTATTTCACGGCCAGCCTGAATTGCATATGATTTTTCAACACCAGGAATTTCATTGGAAATGGCTTCTAATTGTTCTAAACGCTTAATGTAGTTTTCCATGGATTCGCTTCTAGCACCTGGGCGTGCAGCGCTCAGAGTATCAGCGGCAGCAACCAAGACAGCAATGACGCTTTCAGGTTCTTTGTCACCATGGTGTGATGCAATGGCATCAACAACTTCTTTTGGTTCCTTATAACGGTTAACAATATTAACACCAATCTCTACATGTCCACCTTCAACTTCGTGATCCACGGCTTTACCGATATCATGAAGTAATCCAGCACGACGTGCAAGTATTTCATCTTCCCCGATTTCTACTGCGAGCTTACCTGCTAGAAAAGCTGCTTCAATCGAGTGTTTCAAAACATTTTGACCATAACTTGTTCTAAAGCTTAGTCTTCCTAATAATTTAACCAAATCTGGATGAATACGTCCGATACCTGTTGTAAAGACTGCGTCTTCACCAGCTTCTCTAATAAACATATCCATTTCAACTCTTGCTTTTTCTACAACTTCTTCAATACGTCCTGGATGAATACGACCATCTGAGACTAACGTACTTAATGCACGCTTGGCAATTTCTCTTCTAATCGGATCGAATCCACTTAGTACTACTGCTTCTGGTGTATCATCAATAATGAGATCAACACCCGTTAATGCCTCTATGGTGCGAATATTCCTACCTTCGCGACCAATAATTCGGCCCTTCATTTCATCATTTGGTAGATCAACAACAGAGACAGTTCTTTCTGTAGTGGTTTCACTAGCATACTTCTGTATGGCAAGCGCCAATAGTTGCTTGGAGCGTGATTGCACTTCATTTTTAGCTTTCTCTTCTTCGTCTTTGATGTACGTGGCAACTTCATCAGACATATCTTCTCTGACTCTGACCATGATGATTTCTCTCGCCTGATCTACTGATAGGCTAGAAATTTCAATCAATTTTTGCTCTTGTTGCTTTAATACTTCTTCCGCTTTGCTATTTAATTGTTCGAGTTGTTCCTTCTTTTCATCAAGTTTCTCTTCGCGTAGTGCAAGCGTTTCTTCGCGCTTGTCTAAATGGACAGCACGACGATTTAATGTATCTTCGCGCTGAGTAACCTTGTTTTCAAGATTCACTACGACCTGTCTGCGTTCACGCATGTCATTATCAAAATCCTTGCGCAACACAAAAATCTCTTGTTTGGCTTCTAAAACACTTTCTCTTTTCGCTTTTTCGGCTTCTTTTTTTCCGTCTTCAACAATTTTTTCTGCCAACTCTTTGCTTGCATTGATACTTTTTTCGCGGTGCCAAACACGAACCAAATATCCAGCTGCAAACCCTATGATGATGGCTAGCAAAACGGAGATGGTTGTTCCTATAACATCTAGTGCTATATCAAACATTTTTACACCTCCATTATTAATATTTTAAACAATCGATTAAATCAAATTGTCTTATACATGATGTACTATATCATTATACCTTATTTCTAACTTTTAAGTCAATGAAGAAACCACTGGTATTTATTGAATTGTCTTTATTTTTTTATTTATTCATGTATAATAAGAAATGAACACTTGACGAAGGAGTTATTAAACCAAATGAAAAACCCAAAAATAGTAAAAAAACCAACATTTTGGACCTGGTTGCATCGCAATCGCTTAAGGGTCGCTGTCTTAGCATTTCTTATTCTCATTCCACTTGCTTTAATCTTTACTGCATATATCGGATCATATACTGCAAATCGCAAAGTGACATTTGATGCAGAGATTACAAAAGATTCTGTGTACATTAAGGAATTTATTAATCCTGATGAAATCAATGCTTTCACTTTGAATATTGTTTGGAACGAATTGAAACATCCTGTTGATACAGTTGGTAGTCAATATTTTGAAAATGGCTATTATAAGTTCAACATTACTTATGAAGTTAATGACAATTTTAATGTTAAAAATGTTACTGTTATCCCAGTTTTGCAAACAGATTGGAAAAACCTCAGATCTATGGGATCACCTGTTTCATTAACAGATTATCCAATTGTTATCGTATATTTTGATTATGAATTACCCATCAAACCCTTATTGTTTGTAACTGTCAATGAGCCTTATTTATACTTGATGGTACATTACACACTCTCATCAGCTGGGCAAGATGTGGAATTCACTGAATATGTCAGATTTTCACTTTCAGATTTGAATCCCATGAATGTCATAAACTAAAAAAAAGTCCATCGGACTTTTTTATTTTTTAATATCCAGATTAATTCTTCCATCTTTGATTTCAATAATACGATCAGCTTTTTCAGCAATGTGTCGATCATGTGTAATAATGATGAATGTGGTTTTATATGTTTCATTGATCTTTCGAAGCAATTCGTAAACTTGTTCTGTTGTATCGCTATCTAGATTACCGGTTGGTTCATCAGCTAAAATAATTTTAGGATTATTGATTAGACTACGTGCAATAGCAACACGTTGTTGCTGTCCACCTGACATGTTCATCGCTAAATTGTCTTTAACTTTTGTGAGTCCAACAATCTCAAGAAGTTCAAGTGCACGATTATTTACTTCTTTAGTGATGGGTTTTTTTGATATGCGATAGGGTAGTAATACATTTTCAAGTGCTGTAAACTCTGGCAAGAGGTAATGAAATTGGAAGATAAATCCAATGGTTTCATTTCTTAGTTTGGATACTTGATCCTTACTCATTTTTTGTATATTCTTCTGATTGATGAAAACATCACCAGAAGTTGCTTTATCTAGTGTACCCAATATATTGAGTAACGTTGATTTTCCACTTCCAGATTGTCCAATGATTGAATTGAACGTTGATTCTTCAAAACTAAGATTCAAATCAAATATAACTTGAGTTGGATTAGGTGTTTTTTCACCATATATTTTATTAATATTCTTAAGTTCAATAACATTAGGCATTTCTAATTACCTCGATAACTGTCATTTTTGATGACTTGATTGCTGGAATAAGAGATGCAAGCGTAGAAGCTATCAGAGCAATGCCTGCAGATAAAGCAATAAATCCTGGATCGATAAAGAGTGGGACAACTGGTGTTCCATCAGGATTTAGTGCGAAAACTGTAAATGAAAATGTTAACCCTAAACCAAGCAGAACACCTCCAATAGCACCAAAGATTCCTAAGATAAAACCTTCAAACAAGAAAACTTTGGATGCATCTTTATCCAAGATACCCATCGCTTTTAAAATTCCAATCTGTTTTGATTTTTGCATAACTGTAATAGCCAAAACAGAGGAAATTCCTAATACGACTGAGATAATCACAAAGACTTGAATCATGAGTGATGATGTACTTTGCCCTTGTAAACCACTTAGAAGCGATTGATTTTGAGCCATCCAGTTTTCAGTAACAAGGTTCGAAGAACTTAAGTGTTGATCTAATTGAAGTGCCAAATTTTCAGCTTCAAATACATCTTTAATCTGCATTTCAATAGCTGAAACAGCGTTCGTATCACCGATGATGTTTTGGAGTGTAGCAAGTGTACCGATACCCCAAGTTGCATTGATTACTGAAACATTGAAATCAAAGAATCCAGTGATATGAAGTGTATGAATACTTCCCAATATCTCTAAATCAACAAAGTCACCTATCTTTAGATCTAATTCATCTTTAAGTGATTGACCTAACAGAACATCATTCAGTTGAGTTGGTAAGTTACCTTCAGTTAATTTTTCATCAAATCCGTATATTTGATTTGCTTCATCTAAATTAAATCCTCTGAACAATATTTCATTTTTTTGTGTACCTTTTTGTAAAATACCACCCAAATTGATAACTGGAGATATAACTTCTATTTGATTGCTTTGTGCTAGGATATCATCCATACTCATCTGATAATTATTCACATATGAAGTATCATCAGCAGCAATCACAGTAATATGTGATGATGAACCAATGGTTGTATCTACAAGACTCACTTGCAAACCAGTAATCAATGATCCAATAAAGACCTGTACTGAAACACCAACAGCAATCCCTAAAATAATAACAAGTGTTTGCCTTTTAGCAGATGATAAAAATCGCCAAGCAATTTGGAGGGCTAGTTTCATACCTGAACCTCTTTTCCAAATTTCTTGATGTCATCTAAGGTTTGAAGTAAATAATCGTATTTGATGGCTTCTAAAGCGTTTTGATGCACGAATGCTTGACCACCCAAGATGATTTTGACCTCAGGAAAAAATCTTTTGATTTCATCATTGATTTGCTTAGTTATAACGATGTTATAGGGATTTGTTACACTCATGGCGAGAAAATCAGGTTGATAAGCGTGAATTGCCGAAAGAATATCATCTTTTGGTGTATTCGCACCAATGTATGAAGCTTCAAATCCTTCTAGAAGCAAATAATGAGATACCATGATTGCCCCAATTTCATGATATTCAAACGCTGGAGTCAAAACGACAATCCTTTTATCGATCTTTTTGATGTTTTTACGTCGTTCAATGATGTATAGATAACAACTTTCTAGAATGGTTCTGATGATTGATGTTCTGAAATGCTCCTTCCAGATACAAACTTCCTGATCTTCGACATCACATTCAAACATGGTTAATGATGGTGCTAATAACTCTTGGTAGAGTTCCTCAATGGTTAATTTCTTCTCTTCTAGCAACTGCATTGCAAAAAGAACAGCCTGATCTTTCTGTTCTTGTTTCAAGAATTCTAGAAATGTATTATACTCTTTTAAATGCATGGAATCACCTCTAAATTGAATCATATCTTCTTTATTATATATGTTTATTTATATTTGTTCTATTAATTTGCTCAAAAAAAAGAACACTAAAGTGTTCTCTCTATTTGTTGTATGTAATTTTATAATGGTCTAAAACCTGTTTGAAGATTTTATTGTAAACATCTTGATGGTCTGTTAAATACTGTTTGGCATTTTCTCTGCCTTGACCAATCTTTTCGCCATTATAGGCAAACCATGCACCACTCTTTTGAATGATATCAAGATTTGATGCTAAATCAACAAGTTCGCCAACTTTGGAAATACCTTGTCCATAGATGATATCGACACTGACTGTCTTAAATGGTGGAGCCACCTTGTTTTTTACGACTTTAATGTTCGCTTTATTACCTATGATATCTGTCGCATTCTTGATTTGTTCAGAACGTCTAATTTCTAATCTCACCGATGCATAAAATTTAAGTGCTCTACCACCCGGAGTTGTTTCGGGGCTACCAAACATAACGCCAACTTTTTCTCGAATCTGATTAATAAAAATAGCTGTTGAATTTGTTTTTGAAATGACACCTGATAATTTTCTCATCGCTTGACTCATCAATCTTGCTTGTAAACCAATATGAGAGTCACCCATTTCACCATTGATTTCAGCTTCAGGCACAAGCGCTGCAACTGAGTCTATAACAATGGTATCAACCGATCCGCTTCGGATTAAGGCTTCAGCAATTTCTAACGCCTGTTCACCAGTATCTGGTTGAGATAAGATTAAGTTATCAACATCAACACCTAATGCTTTGGCATATTGAGGATCTAATGCGTGTTCAGCATCAATAAAGGCAACATAACCTCCGGCTTTTTGAACTTCAGCAATAGCATGCAATGCCAATGTTGTCTTACCTGAACTTTCAGGTCCGTAAATTTCGATGATTCTACCCTTAGGGTAACCACCGATTCCTAAAGCAATATCAAGTCCTAATGATCCTGATGGATTTGCAGCTATATGACGGTCTGGTTCATCACCTAGTCTCATCACTGACCCTTTTCCATATTGCTTTTCTATTTGTTTCATTGCAGCCTCAAGGGCTTGTGCTCTTTTATCTTTATCCAAGTTCTGTGTACCTCCATATTATAATAGCAAATCTTGAGTTCTTTTCTTTTTAAATACTTTCTAAAATTACTTTTCTGTTTTTGAATAAATAATCAATTCCACTTATCAATGTAAACAAGATAGCTATCCAAAATATAATATCGCCAATGAGTTCGGGTAACCCGAAGTCATTAAATAGCATTAAGATTAAAGCAACCATCGTTGATGCTGTTTTAATCTTACCATAAGGAGATGCAGCAATGACGTTCCCATGCTCTACAGCAATGAGTCTTATACCGGTAACGGCAAATTCTCTGATGATTACTATCATCACAGCCCATAGAGGTACACGATCAGGTGTAATCAGCATCAAAAATAGAAGTGCAACCATCACAAGCACTTTATCAGCAATTGGATCTAAAAACTTACCAAATGTCGTTATTTGATTATATTTTCGCGCAACATAGCCATCAAGTAAATCGGTTAACGATGCAAGGATGAATAATACTGCAAAGATGAATTGATTGATATTTAAAGATAAAAAGCCAATGGGTTCTTTCAAAGGCTCTATATAAATAAAAACGATCATAACTGGAATCATCAACACACGTAGAATAGTGAGTTTATTTGCTGTGGTCATTTTCTTACTCCCTTTAACTTTATATCCTTATTTTACCATAAAAGTGCGTTTACTGTTGCAATTTGTATATGCTTTTGATACAATAGGTATGCGCATATGGGAGGTGAATTTGTGGCAAATATTAAACAACAAATCAAACGTAATAAAACCAATGAAAAACGCCGTTTAAGCAACGCTTCTTTTAAATCATCTGTCAAAACTGCAATCAAAGCTGTAGAACATGCTGTAGCAGCCAAAGATAAAGAAAAAGCAGTTCTTACATTATCTTTAGCACATAAGAAATTAGACAAAGGTCTAGCTAAGGGAGTATTTCATAAGAATTTCGTCGCAAGACACAAATCAGGTCTGGCTAATCTAGTCAATACCCTATAAGGATGCATCACAAGGATGTGTCTTTTTTTTAGCTTTTTTCGATTTCTCGATATCCACCTTTTTGTGCCATATATTTAACATGTGGTAATTTAATTCCCGATACTCCGTATGACGAATTATATCCAATGACATTGACGTATTTTGTTAGATTATCTAGTTCTTCTCCCATTTTTTTGAGTGCTTCTAGGGTTGCTTTAATGTCATCAAGTGCTCGATGGGTGTTTGGAACTTCGACAGCATAGGTTTGAACAGCTTGATCCAAACGATGTGGATAGCGATGGCGATCTTTGTAGACTGCCATAACATCCAAGATGTCATTTTTAAATTGATATTTCGCATCCCAATATTTTCTAAAAAAATGAATTAAAAAGGACAAGTCAAATTGTATATTGTAAGCAACAAGAAGTGCATCCTCTTGATACATCTTAAAAAAACGGTGAAATGCTTCTTCTTGTGTAATACCATCTCTTAAGAGCATCTCATCAGTAATATGTGTGATTTCTACAATTTTAGAAGGTAAAGGTCGATCAGCTAAGACGAGTGTTGATAACTCATCAATAACTTGATATTGACCAGATACGGTTTTTTCAAGGAGGATGGCTCCAATTTCAATAATCTGATCGCGTTCTGCAGACAATCCTGTTGTTTCAAAGTCAAACAAAAGGATTTTTTTATGTTGTAACATATTAAGCTCCTAACAGGTAAAGCTCTAATCCTAATTTTTTATCTATCTTACCTGATTTGATATCATAATCAAGTTTGGATAGTTTTTTTAAATGGTTCTCTAAAATACTAAAAGATATGGATTGAGCATTTTTAACCAAATAATATGCTCTACCGCTCTTCATATGAAAATGTTCAGCAATTTGTTCTTGACGATAACCTTTTTCGATTAACAATTTGGTATGCATAAGCTCGCGAACTTTGCCAACAATATTGTTCAATATGCGAAGAGGATCTTCATTTCTTGCAACCAAATCATAAAAGATTTCAATTGTCTTTGGCTGATTTTTAGCTAGTAGTGCATTGGTTAATTCGAAGATATTTTCTTCGAGATTTCTACTAACGAGTAAAAGTACGGCTTTTTCATTAATTTCTTTGGTATCATAAGCGAAAAGCATGAGTTTTTCTGCTTCTTGATTAATCAACGTAAAATCAAGGTTAGTTCTTTCCAACAATGCTTCGACAGCGTCATCTGTAATCATATATTGATATTTTTTAAACATGTTTTTAACAAAATCAGGATATTCAGTCTTATCCATCTCTTTAATCTTTTCAATGTATGAATACTTAAATAAGGCACTACCCAGTGGTGAATCTTCGGGTAATAGTTCATTTTGGACAACAAGTAGGATAACATCAGGGTTAGGTTTTTCTAAATAAGAAATCCAATTTTTAACAACTGACTCGCCTTCTTTTTCAATTTCAGCAAGATTGCGAACAACAATAACCTTTTTTTCAGCAAAAAAAGAAACTGTTTGTAAATCTTCTAGAATATCATCACTTGAGTTTTCAAGAACATCATATTTGATAATATTAAATGGATCCACATTTAATTCCGTTATTTTTTCCTCAATCTTGTGATTCAATAGGAATTCATTGTTGCTGTAATAAAGGTAGATGGACTCGGCCATGCTCATACCCCCTGACTGTTATTTATATTATACTAAAAAACGTCTCAAAATGGTAGATACATCGTCCACTTTTCTTTCTTTTGATGATAGGTGTAAACAATGGTTCCCATGGTATCGGTTCTATAGATATCAATGTTAGACACTATAAGTCTCTGAATAACCTCCTTGCTAGGAAATCCATATTTATTATTTTCACCTATTGAGATCAATGCAATTTTAGGATCAACATAATATAGGAATTCAGAACTCGTTGATGTGGATGAACCATGATGAGCAACTTTGAGCACATCACTTTTTAATGAGTGCCCATATTTAGAGATCAAATCATCTTCAGCTTCTTTCTCTATATCCCCAGTAAATATGAAACCTTTATTTCCAATATGGATTTTAAAAACCAAAGCATTATTATTGATTTCATTATACTCACGAATAGGACCTAAAAATTGTATAGACATGGAACCACATTGAAGATAGTCATCTGATTTCATAGAAATCATATTTTCATGATGAATGGGATAAATATTATAAGGGTTGACGATGATTTGATTGATCTTAACATGGTTAATGATATCTTGAGCTTCTTTAATATGGTCATTGTCACTATGAGTTAAAATGAGATAGTCTAGATGTGTAATGCCCAAATCATTGATCAATGGTAACACATTTTGAAAACTATCAATCAATAGATTGCAGGTTGGTGATTCTATTAGAATTGAATCACCTTGTCCAACATCAATCAAATATAGATGAACATCTTGAGTCAACTTTATATCAACAATAAAATAACTGAAAATAAAAATGATCATTAGACTTCTCTTTATGATTGCTATAAGTGATTGTGAACGAAAAAGAATAGTGAGTAATAAATAGTAAATCACAATACCATAGACAGGCAATGCTGGAAGAATTATCAAAATATTTCTTGAGTCTAACCATTGCATCATCATTTCAAAGTAATCTATTACTATCCTCAAAAAAATATCTAATTCCGGTATCAATAAAACAATGATGGATAAAAAGTATATTGGACCTGTCAAAATGACCATGATTACAGGTAATAATAAAATCAAAAAAGGCGAGATCATCGATTGAAATGGAAGAATACTTAAAATGATTAAAACAGAAAGTAATAGCCTTTTTAAATATCCATTTAACCTTTGATAAGTATGCGACATCAAATAGATGAAATTCAAGATGATAAAAAGCATGAGAAACCCAATGTGATAAATCCATTCAATTCGATAGATGAGCAATCCAAAAAAAACAAGATGAATGATATCCAATGAAGAAAGAGTCATTTTCATCCGTTTTGAAAAGTGCTGTACTAAAAAAATAAGAACAATCCTAAGCACACTCATAGAAAAGTGATTGAAATATAAAATAATAATATATAGAGAGATGGTTAGTATGAATTGCGTTTTTTCGGATAGACTCAGATAAAAAAAGACTTTTTTTATTAAAACCATTAACCCATAAATATGCAACCCTGAAACAGTAAACAAATAAAGAATACCAAGATTTTTATACATTGAGTTTTGTTCATCAGTAAAGCTTTTTTCTCCAAGAATCAATGCTTTCATGTAGGTTTGTGATTGAAATGAGGATAGATATTGATTCATACTTTCTCTGAACGAATAAACAGAAAACGAATGGCGAACAAAATCTATTGAATAAATTGTAAGATACCCTCTGACATTTTGTGAAAGATAATAAGTCTTTTGATCAAATCCATAAGGAATGGTTTGGTTACGAAATAAGGTGACGTCCGCATCGATGACAACGACATCTCCGATTCGATAGATATCTTTATCAACAAAAGCTTGATACTTAATATGTTGATACTTTAATATGACTACATCAGAATACTCATAAGTATTGATTTCTACAATTTTAGCTTCGCCATGAATAGTTAACGGAACAGTCTCCATTTCAAAGAAATACAAACGAATAAAAAAAAGTGAAGCCCCTATCAAAATAACAGGGATTTTAATATTTCTTCTTTGCCAATAGATATAAAAGCCTAAAATGACAAAAATCCAAGGATGAAAACATCCAAGAATCATTAAAAAAATCGCATATCCCTCGATAAAATAATCATCCCAAAGTAATATATGGTTTGATTTTTTCAAGTGTAACAATTCCTATATTTTTTACATTGATGAGATCATCGATATGATTGAATTTTCCATACTGTTCTCTATAGATAATAAGAGACGCAGCTCTTGTTTCAGTCATCCCTGGAATGGTAATCAATTCTTTAAATCCAGCAGTATTGACATTTACAAACACTTTTGGTGTTTCAATGGTTGTGTTGATAGATGACACTGTAATCTGACGATCTCTGCTTATCACCTCAGACATGTTAAATGATGTCTGATTAGCTTCTTCTAACAATCCACCAGCATAGCTCAATGCTTCCTCAAGGGTTATTGGCTCAAAGAAATGATAAATTCCAGGAAATAAAACGGCACCTTTAATTTCTACTTCTATCATCTCGTAAGGAATAGCAGCTTGATCAATATATTCGATACTTTCTTGTCTGGGAAATAACCAAAACCAACCTAGAATAACTAGGATGACTGTCATTATCATCGCTTGTTTCATAATATACCTCCATCATATAATAGATGAGATATGATGAAATACTACAATTTTACTGGCGTCAGTTGATTTTAATTCCAATGAAAATCTATTATATATTCAATATTGGCATCACCAGATCAAGGTAATAATCACCTTGAAGATTCAAATGTTACCTTTAGTCATTTTACTAATTTCTTAATTAAAATTTATAGCGAAGAAAATTTTACTATCTGTGAACTGAAACACCCAATGTCATACCTATGAGTTAAGCGTATCAAGTTAAAAATAGCGGTATTTTTATCTCTTCTTCATTTAAAACTCCTCCTATTCGTAAGGTATATATAAAAAACAGAAACTACGTAATATAGTTCCTGCTCTTGTATTATTGTGTCCATTGTAGTCAAATAGTTTCTTAAATGATCCTTAATTATTTTGAAAAAACAATTATTCTATCTTTTAGCAGATGATCCATCAGCTGCATAAATTGCTTCTAATCTTAAATTTTCGGTAATTGGTTCCAAGAAATTGACAGCACCTGTCTTATTTGAATTACTATTCACATATTCCCAATATAAAAAAGTATATCCATCTTTAATTGGTGCTGCAGGTTCTACAAGTAATCCACCTGATGGAATGACTTGATTCGGTGTAAATGTTCCACCCATAGCAATGAACTCAACAAGAAATTCATCTTCCTGATCAGCAGCTATATATCGTGCGTATAAGGTGAGCGAATCATTTTCTAGCAACATATCAGTTGTAAATGGGACTGTCAAATTTTCATCTACGTACCAAATAGCAAAAATAAAATTCATTTTTTGTGGAATTGTTGGTTCAAACTGTGGAGAATTGGAATTAACAACAACTGTTAATTGATTATCATAGACAGTTCCACCATTTGGTTCATAGGTAATTGTAACACTGTGTGAAGTACATGACATAAGTAAAAAAACAAACCCTACAAGAATAACTAATTTTTTCATATTGACACCTCCATATCAAACCTTAAAATCTAGCCTAATTATATACTTAATTTTTAATTTGTATATCAGATATTTTATAAAAATTATTATTATATTTTATAGATTAAAATCAAGTGGATTTTAATGCGTGATAAAAAAGAAAAACCGCCTACTTATAGGCGATTATATAGTGTTTTCTAGAGTCAATGCCCTCTTTAATTTCCACTCGAAATTTGAGTGATTCTAAGATTTCTTGGTAGTAAGAAATGGGGTAGACATATTGTGTTATTTTTTCAATTTCATTCTCTATTTTCACAGTGTGATTCAATTGATGATCTTTCGTTTTGACATGCCATTCATAATGTATGGGTTCATCATCGATTTCCGTGTAATTATTATATAAATTGAATACTTCTTCTTTATAAATATCAAAGATAAAGAGTCCTTCATCAGTGAGCGCTTGATAGATATTATGAAAAACCTTTTGAACTCCTTTAAAATAGTTAACAACATCAAACATAGCTAGAACGACATCAACCTTAATACCTAAGGTATCTCTTAAATCATGATCATAGAGCATTGGATTCAGTTCATGTTCTTGTAGCCTATTTTGAGCTAAAGATAACATTTCAGTATCGTTATCGATACCAATCGCTAGATGATTGTTTTTAAGAAGTTCTAACAATAGATATCCTGATCCACAACCCGCATCAATAATCGTCTTATCTAAATTAATATATGGCTTAAGCCATTCATAAATGGCTTCGTAATCGACATCAGCCATCAATAAGTCATATGCACGTGCAAACATTATTTGATCCGCTTAATTCCCAAAAGACGTTGATCAAAGCCATAAAATCTTCTATCTTCTTCTTGGAATAGATGAACAATGACATCTCCACAGTCAATTAAGACCCAAGTGCCACCTTTACCTTCAATATGCTTAACTTCATCAGCAAGCAAAGCTTTCTTTATATGATTGATTGCTGCATTGGCTTGTTTCTCATTGGTTGTAGCAATCACGAAATAATCATAAAATGGTGATGTTTTATCGAAATCGTATGCTTTTAAATCTTTGACTTTTAAATCTTCTAATGCTTGAATTATTTTATTCAGTTTTTCCACGGTTTACCTCCATATAGTAAGTGTATGCATTAAGTTGTTCCTCAGCAGGAACAAGTCCTTTAATTTTTAAATAATCAATACTAGCTTTCATGACGTATTCACTCGCTAAATCGAGATCCTTAAGTGCGAGTTGATAGATGCGTTCAGCGTCATCAAATTTTCTATTCGGTTCACAGGAATCGCTGATCAATATGACCTTTTCGATATCTGACATACCTATTCTACCCCAAACATGATATCTAATTGCATTTAATACATCTTCATCATGAATATCAAAATCTATCTCTAGTGCTTTTGCAGCAGCAAATGCATGAAAAATGACTGGAGTATCTACATAATCTTTGATGATTTCTAAATCAAGACAAGCAATTTGATTTTTAATTGAATCATACTTTGCATAGTCATGATAGAGCGCTGCAATCTTGACTTTTTGTTCATCCAAATGATGTGCTTTTGCCAATTTGATTGCAGTTTCATAGACCCCAAAAACATGTTCTAATCTTTTGGGATGTCCCTTGAGTTTTTCTGTGACTCTTTTCTTCATTTCTTCAATCATTGAAACGTCGCCTCCGTCATGCTTAGATGCATGCCTTTAGGATAAGTTATTTTTAAATGCATTGGACCAACAACATGTAAGAAACCCATATCAGCAAATGTGATTTGTGTTTTTCCTTTTGGAATTCTTAAAGCCTTTTCTTCATAGTCATTGACGAAAATTTTAAACTGTTCTTCTTTATTTATGAGCAACTCTTTTACTCTTTTCGCATTTGTTTTATGTATCTTGAGGTTCTGATGTCCATAGAAAACAGCGTTCATTTCTTGACCTGTAAATATTATAGAAATCAATCCTTCGATGAATAATGCTTGCTGATCTTTAAGTTGATATATTCTTGGTTTCATTTCATGATCAGGAATTAAATTTTTATAAACTTCATAAGGTAACAATTGATGCAAGTACCCTTCTTGATAAAGTCCTGGCATATCATAGATCATCTGATTACCAAAAGGAGCAGATAATGCTTCTTGAGTCAACCCAGCTTTTTTAAAAGCTAAGGCTTTCGTTTGATTAGTGAGTGCCTTATAAATGGTTGTTTTTCCACTGTTTTGCACACCTAACAAATAGATGTTTTTATGCTTATAAGATGAAAGATATTTCTTTAAATTTTCAATGTCAAATGTATTTTTTGCTGACATTAAAATCAAATCCTGAAAAGGTACATTAAGTGAATTAGCTTTTTGTGTTAATTTTGCAACCAATTTGTCTAAATTGGTATTTCTTGGAAGCAGATCAATTTGATTAATCACATAAACGAAATGTGCATCTGGTTGATATCTATAGACTGGATAACTAAAAAGCATATCCAAATGTAGAACAGAACTTACCATGACAATCAAAGAATCGCTTTCTAGATTGGGTAAGTCTTCTGGATGAAAATGGATATTCGCTTCACCATAATGCATCAAGCGGAAACATGATTGGCAATATTCATGTTCTAAAGATAAAGCGAAGCCTACCTTTTCTTGATCTTCTGTTTGCAAAATTGCTCCACAACCTTGGCACCTAATGACTTTGGACATATAATTTCAGCCTTTCATCATATAGTTCAGGCGCTTTTTTTTGAATTTTCTTTAGGATAAATACCTCAAGTATACGATTAATTTTTGTAATCATACGATCAGAATTACGTTTAACAGATGCTACTAAAATGGAACCAATGCCAACTCGATTGGCACCAAAAACATCGGTCATGAGTTGATCACCAATGATCATGGTTTCCTCTTTTTTTGAGTCAAGCATTTTTAATGCTTTCTTAAACCCAAATTTGAGTGGTTTTTTTGCATACCAGATGAAAGGAATGTCTACTTTATTTAAAGCCAATGACACTCTTTTAAAATTAGTGTTTGATAAAATAAGGACTTTGAAATCCTTGGTCAGACCCTTAATGAATTCAATTTGCTTATGGCTTAGTTCTGCTTCATCATAGGCAATTATTGTATTATCTAAGTCAAAAAACAAGGATTTTATACCTTGCTCTTTTAGTTTTTGGTATGGAATTTCAAAAATGGATGTATGATAAGCATTTGGTATACATTTTTGATAAACTGACATTAGTTAATTTCCACTATCTCGATTGAAAAGATGCGTCCTGTTTCTGTCTTAACTTCTACAGTATCGCCTTCTGCATGGTTGAGCATTGCTTTACCAATTGGTGATTCAACAGAGATTTTTCTTGCTTTTGGATCAGCTTCGATACTACCGACAAGATAAAATTCTTTTAATTCATTTGTTGCAACAAACCGAACACTCACAGTTTTACCGATATTAACGATATCTTCTGATGTTGTTTTAATGATTTTAACATTCTTGATGACATTTTCAATCTCAGAAATTCTTGCTTCGATTCTAGCTTGTTCATTTCTAGCAGCATCATAATCAGCATTTTCTGACAAGTCACCTTGTGCTCTTGCTTCCTTAAGTGCTTCTAAGTTTTCACCACGTCTAACATCTTTTAAATATGTGAGTTCAGTTTTTAAATTATCGACACCTTCTTGAGTTAATTGAAACGATTGCTTAACAGCCATTGGTGTACCTCCTTAAATTTCTTAATTATTATACATCATTTTTTAAATAATTGCTATTTTTTTTAAGTTCTTTTGATAAACACGATGATTTGGCATGAATTCGTTTAAAAGATTATAAAAATCTTTTGAGTGATTAAAAATGATTGCATGTGCATATTCATGATAAACCACATAGTTTAAATAAATGGGGTCTAATCTTGCTAAGAAAGTATTGAGTGTAATTTCTTTGTTTTTACGGTGATAACTTCCAAATTTAGATTTGAGATACTTGAATTTATAGGGTAAGGGACTGAGTCCCTTTTGCAAAAGGTTTTGTTCGATTTCTTTTTTAACCTTTTTGAGTTGGTTTTCTAATTCATGGGCATAAATTTGCTTTTTAATTTTAGCTACATCAGTTTCAAGCGACCAAACAACAACTAAATCACTATGGACTCGATATTTGAAACTGCTGTATGAAATCATTAGTTCATACTGAGTTCCCCAAAGCGTGATTTGATCATCGGGTTCATTTGATTTTGCAATCTCGAGTTTGTTAAGAATCTGATCGAATTTAAGATCGATATAAGATAAGATCAAACTCTTCTTGGTAAGAGGATGGGTTGTTACTCTTAAGTAACCATCTTTGATTCTGAAATAAGTATTTTTGATTCTTTTTGTTTGGATTTGGTAGGGAATGACTTTTCCGTTTTTTTCGTATATTTCCATTACTTTTTCCTCAACATCGCATATGGTTCAACAGCAAAAGGAACCTTGATTTTTAAAATTTGTTGAGGATGTCTCGCAACATTTTCAACATCGCCTTTGTCATCAGTCATATATTCTAAGATAAAAGTTTGTTCGTTTCCGTTGGGATGAAAGATTTCAATCTCATATCCGACTTCAAAATAATTCCGTTGCTCAATGGTTGCTATCTGTGTTGTTGCATTATAGTCTTGAACGAGACCAATAAAGAGTTGTGATGGTTGTTCACTCTTCTTGTCATAGAGCTGTTGCTCAACACCAGGTAAACCTTCTAGATAACCATGGGATGTCTGTCTATTTTCAGCTTTTTGAAGTTCTATCAAATAAGGTTCAAAATCTGCGATTTTCAAATCTGTATAAAATGCATCAATTAATCTTCTATAAGTCGACACTACAGTGGCAATATAATGTAAACTTTTCATTCTGCCTTCAATTTTCAATGACTTAACACCTGATTCAATCAAGAAAGGAATTTGTTCTAGTGCTTCTAAATCCTTTGAGGACATGGAAAACATTTGATCACTGATGCTTACACCATCTTGAGTGAGTTCATAGTTCCATCTGCATGAATGCGCACAACCTCCGCGATTGGCATCACGATCCGTCATATTGTTTGATAGACTACACCTTCCGGAATAAGACATGCACATACCACCGTGGATGAACACTTCAATATCTGCCTTTGTTTTGGGTATGAGACGCTTGATTTGATATTTATCAAGTTCGCGAGCTAAAACGATACGGGTAATACCGCGTTCATACCAGAAATTAACAGCTTCGCTATTGGTTGTTGATTGCTGAGTAGATAAATGTATTTCAAGCTTAGTATGTTTGAGTGCCATGTCAATAATGAATGGTGAAGCAGAAATAATAGCATCCACTTTTCTTGTTTCTAATGCTTGCAAGTATTCTATGATGCCATCCATATCCTCATTGTGAGGAATGATGTTTGTTGTAACATAGATTTTCTTGTTTCTTTCATGTGCAAATGTAGTTGCTACTAAAATATCATCAAGTGTGAAATTTGAAGCACGTGCACGAAGTGAAAAATTCTGTCCTCCGATAAAGACAGCATCCGCACCATACATCAGTGCAATTTTTAATTTTTCTAAATCACCGGCAGGTGCCAATAGTTCAATCATAAGTTATCCTTTATGTTTATATATTGTCTTCTTATAGATGAATCCTTCATCCCAAGTTTCTTGGTATACTTTTTGAATTCCATTAATAAGATTTAAATCTTCTTTCTCATTTTTATACATTTCAAGAACAGAAACTGCATAGTCATCATCTTTAAATAGCGTGTCAATAACCAAATAATCAACAAATTCTTTTAATTCAGCTAAATGATTAAGCGATGATAAGACTTGACTTCTAAAAACATGAGTTCCAGCTTTATCTTCCAAGATTGGATAAGGATCATCTTTTCTGTTTTCTTCGATAATCTTTATATCCTGACGATTGTGATAAGGATTTTTGGATGCAGTAAAATCTGTAAAATTATCAATCAGTTGTCTTTTAGAATAAAACATATTCAAGTGTCCATGGCCAACCATAAACATTTTGTATTTCTTGTTTTTCCCTATATATTTGGCATCTTCTAAAGTGATTTCCTTAGCGACATATACACCTTGAATATGAAACTCTGATAAAAAATTGAAATCATAAACATTTGTTAAAAGTGTTTCAGGGTTATAAATAACTAAATCGCTTAATCCTGAATTCTCTAAAATGCGATAAGCTCCTAAATCAGCGACTACTATACCTGTAAATTCGGAAATCGGTAGTTTATCTATCCAAGATTCAAATATCACCAATTGATCATCATTGAATATTTGATTACAGATCAAAAATAATGATTTATTTAAACTTTTTGTTATTTTCAGTGCTTCCAGAATCTCTTCGTTTGTATAGCTTTTTGTCAGTCTGGTTCCAAAGTCATCATTTCCAATTAAAAAACCATCAGCAAATACTGAAAGCTTCTTTAGGTTTCCTAAATCGTAAATTGTTGACAATAGTTTCATATGGATTTCCTTTGGCTAAGACTCATACCATCACCATGTTCAAAAAAAGTTGTTTCAAATTCGGGATGGAGAGATAGAAAAGATTTGAATGTTTCGATTTTTCTTAACAACTGTTTAGTGTGTCTATTAACATTTTCAGGCTTTAGATCATGAAATCTTAGATTATCACAAACAACCACACCATTCGGATTTAAATAAGGCATATATTTTTCAAAGAAACGTTGGTATTGTGCCTTAGCGGCATCAATAAAAATCAGGTCATATTTCTTGAGTTCCCCATGGTAGGTCAATGCATCAGCAGCAATCAAGTAAACCTGATGATCGATATCATAAATTTCTAAATTCTTTTGTGCAAGATCAATCATTGCTTGATTTCTTTCCATGGTATCTACTTTACAACCCAAAGAGGCCATAGCGAGTGCGCTATAGCCAATTGCAGTTCCTATTTCCAATACTTGTTTAACATGATACTCATCAATCACTTTGCTAAGAAACAAAAGACCATCTTCACAAATAATGGGAACCTGATAATCTTTCGCATATTGTTTAATCTCTTCTAGCATTATGCCTCTTCTTCGTCGTCGTCTTCTTCGTCTTCTTCACTATCAAAATATGCCTTTAGGACTTTATCAAGCATATCCCATTCTTCATCAGTTTCGATATCAAGAAATGTTCCTTCATCTTCGGTTTCTCCGACAACATAAACTGCTGCACTGACTTCATGTGAATCCAAAAATTCAAAGACAACATAGTTTTTTCCACCATGTTCATGAGTAAATAAAATTTCGCATACAGACTCATCGCCTTCAGCATTTGTAACAATCATTTGGTTTTCTTCTAACATAGACTTGCTCCTTTATAATCTAAATAATTTTGTAATATAACAACTGCAGCGAGCTCATCCTTTTTTTGTTTTTGGGATTTGCGTCGTTCTGAGCCTTTAATCATTGCTCGAAGAGCAGTTTGGGTTGATAATCTTTCATCCCAAAGAACAACTTCAACTGTACATCTTTGTTCAATCAATGCTTTAAAATCTTCACTGATTTTCCCTCGGATACCAATATCATTATTCATGTGTTTGGGATAACCTAAAACCACAGTTTCAATCTTATATTCGGCAACCAACTTCGCCACTTGATCAGCAGCCTCTTCATAATTGTTTTCCGTAAATCTATAGGTTGTCAGTGCATATGCAATAACACCCGACTCACTCATTGATATACCTAATGTTTTACTTCCTAAATCTAATCCTAAATATTTTTTCATAAGCTCTTTCTAATCGTCTCAATCGTTTGTTCAAGATGTGTTAAATCCTGAGTGCCACCTTGAGCCATATTGGGTTTACCGCCACCTGATCCACTCGTGAGTGATGCAGCTAGTTTAACTAAGTTACCTGCTTGATCCAAAGAACTCTTGCATAAGAATGTTGCTTTACCGTCTTGGATGTTGACAAGGAATAACGTTTGCGCTTTTATTTTATCATAAAGTGCATCCATCAATTGCTTTAAAACTTTAGAATCGATATCATGCATTACGATAACTTGTTTCTTTGATTTGTAATCATCAATAAAATCATCAAGTCTTTGAAGAACATTTTGCTGTTTCATGCGACTAACTTCTTTTTCTTTATCCTTGATAAGCTCTTTGATTTCGATGATATAATGGCGCATATTTATAATGTCTTTATAGCTTCCTATAATATCTGGTTGATTGGGAATGTCAATATTGATTTCCATACGATTGATCTTATCGTACAATGTTTCTATTTCACGATAAAGCGGTTCTAGAAAGCCCTTTACTTGTTCGATGACATCTGTTCCTGTAACACCTTCCATACGATAAACACCAGAGCCAATTGATTCATAAGAAGTAATGGCGAAGTCAACAATTTCTCTAGTGTTCTTAACGTGTGTTCCCCCGCATAGTTCTTTGCTCCAACCCATATCAACAACACGAACTATATCGTGATATTTTTCACCAAACAGTGCCATAGCACCATATTTTTTAGCTTCTTCAAGTGGCATTTCGCGGATGATAACATCGAGTGGTTTTTCATGAATGTAATGCTTAACCAACTTTTCAACTAAAAGGATTTTTTCATCTGATTCAGTTTCATAATGGTTGAAGTCGAATCTCCAGCTTTTTGGTGATACTTGAGAACCTTGCTGGTTTGCATGCTTTCCAAAATTATCTTTAATTGATTGATGAAATAAATGTGCAGCACTATGATTTCTTATTGTTCTTAAACGTTGATATGCATCAACGATAGCGAGTACTTCATCACCTTCATCGAATGCACCTTCTTCCACCTGATGTAAAAACTGACCGTTTGGAAGTTTAGAAACATCGGTGACTTTAAGGCCATTAATGGTACCTTGATCAGCGACTTGGCCACCGCTCGTTGCATAAAATGGCGTCTGATCTAAAACAATGCCTTGATCAAATACTTTAATGACTTTGGCTTCGGTTTGGAGTGCTTTGTATCCCACAAATATAGAGGGTTCAACAAAACTTAGAAATGCTTCTTCCTGTGCTTTCATGCTGCCATGTTTTGTTCTTGCAGATCTTGAACGTTCCTTTTGTTTTTCGAGTTCAATGTGGAATGCTTTTTCATCAACGATAACGTGATGCTCATTTGCATATTCTAGTGTAAGTTCTATAGGAAATCCATAGGTATCATAAAGTTTAAATGCTGTAACACCTGAAATAACTTGACCTTCTTTTTCAATAGCATCTAAAAGATGTTTTTCACCATCATTGATGGTTTCAAGAAATTTCTGTTCTTCTTTTAAAACAAGCTTTTGAACGATATCTTTGGTTTCATAGAGGTTTTTATAAAAAACACCCATTGTTTCTACAACATCATCAACAAGCTGATATAAAAACGGTTTTGTAAGATTTAATGAGCGACCATATTTAACAGCTCTGCGTAGCAGTCTACGAAGTACGTAACCTCTACCTTCATTAGAAAGCATAGCACCGTCACTAATAGCAAAAACCAATGCTTTAATATGATCAGAAATAACCTTGAATGCCATTTGGCCGGTATAAGTGATACCTGACAATTTTTCAACGTGCTTGATTGTTGGAAAAAATAAATCAGTTTCAAAATTAGTCTTGACCTGCTGAATAACGCATGCAAATCTTTCTAAACCTGCACCTGTATCAATATTTTGGTTAGGTAATTCTGGATAGTTTTCTCTTGAAAGTCCTGGTTTTGAATTATATTGAGAAAAGACAATATTCCAGATTTCAATATATCTTTCATTTTCTAAGTCTTCTTCGATGACTTCTTTTCCACGCTTGTCATATGACTCGCCACGATCAAAATAAATTTCCGTATCAGGGCCACATGGACCAGGTCCGATTTCCCAGAAATTATCTTCTCTTGGAATAAGATGTGATGGATGGATCCCACAATCAATCCAGTATTGTCTTGCTTCTAAATCATCCGGATAATAAGTCATATAGAGTTTTTCAACAGGAAAACCAAACCACTTCGGATCTGTTAAAAGCTCAAGTCCCCATTCAATAGCTTCTTTTTTAAAGTAATTTCCAATTGAAAAGTTTCCAAGCATCTCGAAAAAAGTATGGTGTCTGGCAGTTTTTCCAACGTTATCGATATCATTGGTGCGGATGCACTTCTGAACATTTGCTAATCTTGGATTTACAGGAGTTTCACTACCATCAAAGTATTTCTTTAATGGGGCAACACCTGCGTTAATCCATAGAAGTGTTGGATCGTTTTGAGGAACCAATGAGGCAGAAGGTTCAATCCTGTGCCCTTTTGATTCGAAAAACGATAACCATGTTTGTCTGATTTCTGCTGCTGTCATGTATTTCATAACAATTCCTCCATATTAATAAAAATAAAAGTCCTTAGAAATGTCTAAGGACGTATAAGCTACGCGGTACCACCTTAGTTCTAGAAATGATTCTCTAGCACTCTTTAGTCGTTAAGGCCGACATACCTTTTGCTCCCAGATAGCATTCATAAGATTTCTTCTTCGTTCTCACCAACCACGAAGTCTCTTTAAAAGAAATGGTTACTACTCGTTCTGTTCATTGCGATTACATTTTAACACAGTTATTGCTCATTGTAAAGGTATTTTATTTGCTTATTGATTTGGATGAACCATCTCATAGTGCAAGATATCTTCTTCAAGATAAGGTCCATTTACGACTTCAAATCCAAGAGTTTCATAATAGTCTTTCAAATAAGCTTGCCCTGATATTCTAATGGGGTCACCCTTCACATCATCCAGAGCTTCTTTGATGAGTTTGGATGCTAAGCGACGGCCTCTATAATTGGGGTCAGTTGCGATTCTGCTTAAAGCATATTCTTTGAATTTAACGCCTTTTTGAATCAATCGCAAATAGCACACCAATTGATCATTATCCTTGATCATATAATGAATACTCTTCACGTCTTTATAGTCTGTATCAACATAAAGGATTTGTTGTTCCATGACAAAAACCTTGAATCTTAAATCAAGAATTTGATAAAGCTCCAAATTAGTAAGATCATTAAACGATTTCTTTATGACGTTTGAATACATATTTAAACACTAAGGGAGCACCAACTGCAGCCCAAACTCCAATCGTTAAGTATCTAAAAAAATCGAAAATCAAATCAAGCGTTGTTGGGTTAAATTCTTCGTAAAGAGAATAGGGAAAGATGATTTTCAATCCTTCTTTTAAAGCAATAGCAATAGCAAGTCCGATGATTACTTTTAGGATTTGTTGCCAAAAAACGGTTTTCACATCATACTTAACATATTCTTTTTCCAAATAATAACCAACTGCAAAACCCACAAATCCACCAGCAGCTACATATAGATCAGTATTTCGAACAAAAAACATAATCAAAATGAATATTGGGGCAAGCATCAATGTATAGATATGCTCATTATCTCCCATTTTATCAACAAGTTTATAAATGAAATGTGCTAAAATGAAACTTAATGTAACGCCGACAACCACATCGGTTAAAAAGTGCTGTCCTAAGTAAATTCTACTGAATGGTACCAAGATCATGATGGCTATCCCGATGTACCATATCCATTTTTTTGAAAGTCTCTTAGAAACGTCATAAGCCATATAACCTAAAGCCCCTGCTGCTTGAGAGTGCCCGCTTGGAAATGAATAACCACTGGTTATCCAACTCGGTTCTGTTTGTACACCGCTATAGTAATATGGTCTAAGGCGTTGGAATATTTCCTTTATTCCCGAATTAATACCAGATGTCAACATATAGGTAAATACAAATTTATGTGCATATTTCTTATTGACTGTCCAATAGATGATTGCAACCAATACAATAAAAAAATATTGATCGCCTATTTCAGTAATGATTGGGAATATCCAGTCAAAGAATGGATTTCTCATTTGTTGGATAAGTTTAACAATCTCTAAATCCATAAGATTAAGCCTCTTCTTTCATTATTTTCTCTTCATCTTTTTCGATATAGACGTAAGTATATCCATCAGGTTTATGCCAGACGTTTTCCTGATCAAGATAACCTAAATCTTTAAGTTTGCTAATAATTAATTGACCTATCTTATATCCATATTCAACCTTGTCAGTTATTATATCTGGTTTAAAATCTAAAACATCGTAAGGAATGGTATGAAACAGATAATGAGTTCTTAGATTGATCAATATAATATTTTTATTTTGAAATTTTTTTGGTCTGAAAAATCCATCGATTGGAACAGCAATAATGATGTCACACCCATGATCAAGAAGTGGTTGAACTGGACAGTTATCTACAGCACCACCATCCACGTAGTGGTCTTCGCCAATGGTTGTCGATCCAAATAAGAGTGGAATCGATGAACTAGCTAATACAGCTCTATGAGGATCTTTGAAATCATTTAAGTGAAAGACCTCTTTTTCCATTCTATGAATCAGCACTTGATCAATCAATGAATCTTTACGTATCTTGGCTGATGTTGCATATCCTTGTATTTTGCTATTTCTTATTTCTGAAAGCGATACTTCTCTTGTTAGTACATTGAAAGCATCTTGTAAACTGAAAATACCTAATCGATCCATCTTAAACCGATCGGCTCCAGAACCATAGATATCTGAATTATTGATCATTCCCCAAATTTCAATCATTCGTTCAAAGCTAAGTTTTGCCATAACCATGAGTGTGTTGATTGCTCCGATGGATGTTCCAGATATGTGATGGATATCTTTTAGGATATTTGCTTCATCTAGTGCTTTGAGGATACCAATCTGATATGATCCTCTCGCACCTCCGCCTCCTAAGGCAATTCCAATCTTATGTTCCATATTCTACCTATTTTTCAATGCTTTCTTCATGTGTAATTGTTGATCTTTTTCTTTCAGTGTTGCGCGTTTGTCATAATCCTTTTTACCTTTTGCAAGTCCAATTTCGACTTTGCAAAGTCCTTCAACTAGATAGACCTTCAAAGGAATAATGGTAAAACCTTGTTCTCTTGTTTTAGCAAAAAGTTTAACAATTTCTTTATGGTGCAACAACAGTTTTCTTGGTCTTGTTTCTTCATGGTTAAAACGATTGCTAAAATCATATTTGGATATGTGCATGTTATTCACATAGGTTTCGCCATTCCTAAATGTCACAAATGCGTCACTGAGATTTACTTTTCCAAGACGAATAGATTTGATTTCACTGCCCAACAATTGAATGCCTGCTTCAAATGTTTCACTTATGAAATAATCATGTCTAGCCTTTTTGTTTTGGCTTATAAGCTTCATGTTTGCGTACCTGCTTGTTCTTATTCTTATCGACAATAACAAAGTCCATTTTCTTTGTACCTAAATCAACATCTAAAAGTTCGACCTTAACTTGATCGCCTAAACGATATTTCTTACCTTTATTACCAATGAATGTCAATAAAGATTCGTTATACATATAATAGTCGTCTAAAACACGCAGTGGTACAAATCCTTCGATACCATTGGAAAGTTTGACAAACATACCTGACGGCATCATTTGTGTAATCATTGCTTTGAAATAGTTTCCTACTTTGTCAGCCATAAATTCACAACTCTTTAATTTTGCTACATCGCGTTCCATTTGAACGGCTTTTCTTTCCTGATCAGAAGTATGCGTAGCAACATCATGCATCATCGATTCAAAGTGATACATATCTTTCTTCATGTTCTTGGATTCACCTAAGACAAAAGTATGAATCAAACGGTGCAACATTAAGTCTGGATATCTTCTAATTGGAGATGTAAAATGCGAATAATATCGCGCACCTAAGCCATAGTGAGGAGATAACACTTCACTGTATTTAGCTTTCTGCATTGCGCGTAGAAGCATCATATGAATGATATAACTATAAGGAGTTCCAGAAGAATTTTGAGTGAGTGTCTGGAGTGGTTTTGGATTTCCTAGTTGCTTCATATTGACGGGGAATCCCAGTCTGGAAACCATGGTTAAAGCATTTTTGAGTTTAAGCACATCAGGTCTTTCATGTATACGATATAGACATGGAAGATCAGCATGACTCATGTGGAATGCTACGGTTTCATTGGCAATCAGCATAAATGATTCAATCAGTTCTTCAGCATCGTCAGTTGATCTTTCGTAGACATCAAGAACGCGTCCCTGCTTGTCAACGATAAATCCAAGCTCACTGCTTTCGAATTCTATTTCTCCACGGGCTTTGCGAATAACCTTAAGTTTTTGCGATAGTTCATTCATCATCAATAGCATGTTTTCTACAGGTTTATCATGCATGGAGACATTATTTTTTAGGAATTGATTGACTTCATCATAATTCAATCTTCGATGACTTTCAATATAACTCTTTTGAATATCATATGATACAACCTTACCGTCCATATCCAGAATCATATTGCATGATAATGTCAATTTGATTTCATTTGGATTAAGAGAACACCAGTCATTGGACAATAAATGAGGCAACATCGGAATCACACGATCAGCCAAATAGGATGATGTGCTTCTTCTGTATGCTTCCTGATCCAACAAAGAATCTTCTGTCACATAATGACTGACATCTGCAATATGTACACCAAGATGGTATTGATCCTCTTTGATTACAAGGGAAATTGCATCGTCTAAATCTTTGGCATCCTTACCATCTATAGTCACGATTAACTCTTTGGTCAAATCGAGACGTTGTTTCTTTTCTTCTTCGATATTGATATGAATATTATTGAGTGAATTAATAACTTCATCATTAAATTTTTGGGGCCATTCATAGCCAAATACGATCTTGAGAGTATTGATGTCGGGATCATTGATGTGTCCGATAATTTTCTTTACATGGGCATAAATCCCAAAGTGCTCAATCGATTCAACTTCAAGCATCACAACATGCCCAGCAACTAATCCTTCAGTGTTTTCTACTTCAAGTCTTCGATCTATATATGTATCCGGTTCAAAAAACAAACCTCTTTTTGTTTTTTTTACAGTCGCGATGATCACTGTTAATGCACGTTCGACAACTAAAACTATTTTTGGTTCAACACCTTCTTTAACCAAAACAATATCATCATGCATCGCATCTGATAAATATCTTTGGTCAATATAGATATCTCCTAACTCCTGTCTTAAAAATCCAAAAGTCTTTTTATGATCAAGTCTTCCAATTAAAATATCTGTTTTCAAGCATAAATTAGTATCTTCAACCACTAAAAATGGATATTCATCAATCTTAATATCCTTATAATTATCCAGTGGTAATTTTCTTGTTTGTTGATTATAAAATTCTAAATATATATTATTCATTTCATTTACCTCACATGATATTATACCATATTTTGCCTATGCTTCTCATCAGTTTATGAACATCAATTGTTATATATTGAGTTTTTAAAAAATAGGCGTATAATATCGATTGTCATCATCAGATATGAGGTCATATGAAAAAAATATATTCATTCATCAAAAAAGATAAAGTCTTTCTGATTTCACTTATTTTTGCAATATTTTCAATGTTCATCATACCTCCATCAATTGCATATTTTGATTACATTAATTGGAAGGTATTAATCATTATGTTCACGATAATGATAGCTGTTTCCGGTATCTATGAGACCCATTTTTTTGATTACATAGCAACAAAACTAGTCATGCATTTAAAAAATATTAAATGGATTGGTTTAATGATTGTGTTGGCAACATTTTTTTTAGCTATGATGCTCACAAATGATGCTGTTTTATTGACACTCATTCCATTTACTATCTTCATAACAAAACATACACATCAAGAAAAACATGCTATCACCATTTTAATTCTACAGACCATCGCTGCAAACATGGGGAGTGCACTTACACCCATGGGAGATCCTCAAAATATCTATTTATATGCCTTTTTTCATATCCCTTTTTCAACTTTCTTATCTGTGACATTTCCTATTACTATTTTGGGTTTGTTGCTGATTGTGATGACTCTAGTCATAAAAATTCCCTCTTCATCCTGTGAACTTAATATCACTACCCCACCTGTTGATATCAAAAGATTATTCCTATACTTATTGATTCTAATCAATGCATTATTCAATATACTTCGTGTTGTTCCAGAAATCTATACAATACTAATTACTTTGATATTGATGTTGTTATTTGGAAGACATTTGCTAAAACGAGTTGATTTTCACCTCTTGTTGACATTTACTGCTTTTTTTATCTTTACAGGTAATCTATCGCAGATGTCAAGTATACAAAATTTTGTGTCAGGTTTGTTAAATACCAGAAACTCTGTATTTTTTTCTGGCATCATAGCAAGTCAATTTATTAGTAATGTCCCAGCTGCTGTTTTACTTTCAACATTTACGCCTATCACTTTATGGCAGCCTTTACTCCAAGGAGTAAACATCGGTTCAATGGGAACGATTATCGCATCATTGGCAAGTTTGATTACATTCAAGTACGTCATGAGAGACTATCCATATGAAATCAAAAAATATTTGCTGAATTATTCAATTCTGAGCATCATTTTTATGGTGATTATAAGCTCAATAATATTTTTGTTTTTTTAGTGATATACAAACTCGCAATATCCTTTAAATCGGTTATAAGTCATTATAAAAATGATCTTGCATTAATCCAATCAATTAATGCTATAATGATTACACAATATTTTCAAATGATATATAGAAAGTAGTGATCTTTGTTATGAATACAAGTAAAAATAAAATTATTACAATTATGGCAGTTGCAAGCGCACTTGTCTTTTTAGTTGCTGTAATCATGCTGTTTTTGGGAGATCAGCTTGATCAGATGTTTAATGTCATAGGCATTAGAGTTGCAACACTATTTGTAGCATTCGCTTCATTTTTTTCAAGCTTCCTATTCGGTTTGCTTATTCTATTACACAACAAGATGGTTGTCAAAATGAACGATGATACGAATAGACGTGCAGAATTGTTTAGAGAACTTCAATTTGCATCAACGAACTACTCAATCATAGAGTTTATGGATCGTATGCTTTTGTATGGCGAATCGACACGCTATATTGATAGTCTAGTCCAAAAAAAATCGATGATGTTTCACATGATTGAAAATGTGATTAATGAAAACGACGTTTATGAACATCCAGAGGATTACAGATTCGTATCAGTCAAAATACCTTTTCGCGTCATTGAAGGGAGAACAGTATCCAGCATTAAATTTGATAAGTTAAGATTTGAGAGAACCGGTACAAATTATGAGTTCATCACTCCTAAATCAGAACAGGGAACTAGAGCATTTTTACTTTACAACGAGCATACCAAAAGAAATAATGTCATCGTTAATCTAATTATTAAAAAAGATAGTGCATTTTACGATCCAAGTCAGATTAATGTCTTTTCTAAAATTAAAATATACATTAATATTACAAGTTTGTTAGGTGTCAAAATCAGAGGAAACACAGAACTCTACTTTACGAACCCAGAGCAAATTGAAGGCGATGGTACAAATACATATCGCATCAACTCAGCAAACTTTACTTTAACTGAAATGCCAAGCATCGCGAAAATATAATTCAACTCAATCAGAATAAAAAAAAGTCTTAAGCGAATACTTAAGACTTTTTATCTTATATTAAGTTCATTCACTCCAAATATCTATTAATATAGGTTCAATACTAGCAAGTATTGTTTGAGCCTTGATTATTACCCCACCATTACGATAGCGATGCTGTGGTTTTTCATATATTATCTTCTTTTTATTAATCAAAATTGCTTCTTTCCCTTTATGATAACAAATCGTGATTTGCTTTTCTTTAAATGCATATCTCACCTGAAGTCCATTTAAATGATTAGGTAATATAGGATCAAGTAAAAGATCACCATGATAAAGTTTAATACCTAAAATATTAGAAACGAGTTGATTGATATAAATACCAGGTCCACTGGAATATAGGCGCCATCCACCTTTGACCATTATCTTTTGATCATGAATCTTGTGAAAATCTCTTTTGGCTTCGTATCTGTCTTTAAACCATGCGTCTGAACTTGAAAAATAAACATTGCTTTGTCTATAATAAGCATTTTTAACTTTTTCTTGAATCAAAATTGGATTAATAACAAACAATCCCTCATATGCATTTTCTGCTTTTCCAATCTTTGCCATTGCTTCTATATATCTAATGTGAGCATGAACATATTGCAACCCTATTTCTCTACCAAAATTAGCAGCTGTTTCTGCACGTATAAAGTAAGTTGCTTTTCCACCATGATACTCCACTGTAGTATCCATTAACCTGACACCATCAGGATGTTTCAAATATTTGTCAATAATGTTTGAATAACTATCAAGTTGATTGTCGTCAGCCAATTCAGCAATCATAGATCTTATGAATGGTAATAAACGGTAACTTAGACCTGTTTTTAAATCTCTTGGATGTAATAGATAGATAAGCTTCTTGTCAAACACAACAAAACCAGCTGGTATGTCATCGACAACCATATAAGTCTGATAATCTTTTTTGATGTTCTTAACCAATTCAAATATTGTTTCAGCAAAATCAATGTTTGCATATGACAGTTCTTGTGCAAGAACCGAACATGCTTCATAAAGCAACGCCACAGTCCATCCACTGACCATCTTTTTTGTCAAGTCATGATTTGCAGGCTGAAGTGTGTCATCCCAATCTCCTCCACCGTATGTAGGTAGATGCGTGCCTTTGATAAAAGAGGACTCAATAGCATCTATTTGTCTTTTGAGATGATTCATCAAACTTTTGGATTCGGTAAATTCATTACTTGCTTTTGACATATAAGGTATATTTTCATTTAGAATTGAAAAATCAGCTGTTTGTTTAAGATAGTAAGCTAATGAACGCATTGGCCAAATGATGATATCACCATGAGATTCGTATGCTTGAATCTGATAGTACTTGTCAAACATATACCATTGTGGAAAGTCACCTGTTTCTTGAAACTGTCTACTATATGTTTTGAGTATGATTTCACGCATAAGACTCGTATGTTGAGTTGCTGCAAAAAGCTCCATAGGACCTTGACATACATCTCTTGTTCCCCATGCAGCACCATTGTATTGTTCAAGCCCATGTGGTGATGCATAATGAGTCAATGAATTGTGCGTATACCAAAACATAATTAGTTGCAATCGATTAACTTCATTCTGGTGAATAGAATGTTCTAGTGTGAGGTTTCTAAAAAATGATTCAAAGTATGTTGTCCCTTTTTTGTCTACATCTTCATATGAAAATGCTTTAGACCGAAACATAAGACCATCTATTGAAGCTGAAATGTTAATCCTAAGACTTGGTACTTTTTTAAATGATAAAATTAGAAGACCATGTTGATTTTCACAACCAAACGCAGTTTTTTCATCTATGATAGAAAATGGAGTTTCTGTTTGAATCGAATAAGTTAATTTGGGATACTTTTCACCAATCATAGAATGAACAGGTGCAACAAAATTTACTACATGATTTTCAAACGTATAATCCAGATCATAGGAATACTCATTTACTCCCATAACTACTTGATGGGTTATGATGAATTCATAATGAATATGATTTTTAGATGAAATGATTAACGATTGTTGAGTTGTATCAATATCTACGATAACATCAACAGTCAAGATATCATCATCAAGAATATATGACCATCTTGTGGTTGCTCCACCCATGTCATAATAACTGGGTAATCCTAAAAGATAATAAGCCCCTTGTCGTTTAATATAAATACGTTGTCCTGAAATCTTTTGAACGTTAAGAGGATTGCGTGTATTTCCAATAAATTTATTAAAGCTTGTGTTGCCTAATACGACATGTGAGTTGAAAACACCAACCATGAAATTTGTTGTTGCCATGACTTCTTCTGTCGCATGCATCAGATTGCCATGAACCATGATATGTCCATGAGGTCGTTCAACAAGCAGCTCTTTTTGTTTTAAAACAACATGATGATTATTGACAGTAAAAAAGGAAAGTAGCTCATCTTCATTTCTTTCAGCTTGATTGATAATAGAATAGATTTCTTTGATTGAATCTTCCTTAATGGTTTGACCATTGAGTTGTCTAGTTGTATCAAGTAATATATTTTTGTTTTGTTTGCTTTTTGCTAATATATTTATCCAATTGGAAAAGAAAGACGACTGATAAGGTTCAGGATGTTCAATAATCTGTTCATGTGAAGGCTCGTATAGACCATAGAAAACAACTTGTTTATCTTCCTTACCGATATCAATGATATCGCTTTGTAAAGCAAAATATGAGAACTCATATTGATAAATTTCTGAGACAAGATTTGGATAATCCATTGCCTCTGGTACACCAGTTTCTTTATATGATAATCCAAAAAACTGGAACCCGTCTGTTGTATATGCGAGATTAGGAGTTAGACTTCCGATTTGCAGAAATTGTGCTTTTCCTTGGTTCTGTCTAGCACACAAAGTATAACCATTTTGATCTAAATAAACTTTGTAATCAATGTATTGAACAGTATATGGTTCACTCGATAATACACTTGATTTAGATTGGATTGCTATGTCTTGACCATACATGACATCTACTTTGCACAAAACATTACTTTTAAGTTTGACTTCATATATCCAATCAAACTTGTTAAGTTTAAGTGAAACCTGATATTCTACACCTTGAAAAGTACCACGATAATATGCGATATGATCATCAATTAAAAATTGACTTGGTGAATGTTTTCCAATAAGTCTCGTGAAATAGACCGTATCATCAAGATAAACTCTTAAGTATATGTTCATCAGTGATCCATCAATGGCATTACCTTTGAGTAAATTTATTTGATTATCTTCATAGCTTATGTCAAAAATATCTCCATTTTCCAACAGATTAAAAGAGATTCCTCCATGATTCATTTCGTGCGTTTTCATACTGTTTTTTATGTTCATAGTTCACTCTCCTTAATCAGTATAAAGTCTTTGGTTTGTACTTCTTCTGAGTTTGGACCCACCATGACAGCAAATTTTCCATACTCAAAATACTTACTTCCAGTAGCATTAATAATCATTAAATCATTAATGTTTACTTTGAATTCGACAATTTTTGAAGTTAGACTTTCAAACCATATTTTTTTAAATGCTTTGAGTTCTTTGATTGGTCTAGCTATCTTTGATACATAGTCACGAAGATAAAGCTGAATGGTTTCAAATCCAGGAACATCACTTTGATTGTTAACTTCAACAGTTACAGTAAGTTCTTCATTTGGACATAATTCATTACTGGAAATATTTAAATCTCCATATTTAAAGGATGCATAACTCAAGCCATATCCAAAAGGAAATAATGGTGTGTTTGATACATCAAGATAATAAGAAACGAATTCATTTTGAATGCCTTCTCGTTTAGGTCTTCCTGTATTGAAGTAATTATAGTAAACTGGGATTTGTCCAACATTTCTTGGGAAGGACATGGTGAGTTTCCCAGATGGATTAACTTTCCCAATCAATACCTCACTGATTGATTCATTTGCTTGACTACCTAAAAACCAAGTATATAGCAAAGCATTAGCCCCTAAAACGTGATCTAAAATGAGCGGTCTTCCTGAATAAAGTACAACGACACTCTTTAGTCCTAATTCCGATGCTAACTGAACAAGTGTTTCTTGTTTTCTAGGAATGGAAAGATCTGTCTTTGAACGGGCTTCTCCACTTTCATATGCATTCTCACCAATAGCAATAATCACAATATCAACAGTTTTAAGAACTTCTTTAGCCTTAGCTGAAATTTCTTCTTTGGATTCAACATTTAGTACTATGATTGGTGCAAATTCATGTTTAATCAATGCTTCTTCAAGCGTGCTATTTAATTCTTTTTTGCCATGCCATGACCAAGATCCATTCGTCGATCTAGATTGAGTATAAGGACCAATTAAGGCAATTTTAGTTCCTTTTTTTATCGGTAATACGCCTTCATTTTTAAGTAATACAGAACATTCATCAGCAATACTTTTAACTGCTTCTAGATGTTCTTTTGAATGTATCAATTTTTTTTCAAGTTCTGGATCTGCACCTTTAAAAGGATTTTCAAAGAGTCCTACTTCATTTTTTAATCTTAAAATGCGTATGACCGCTTCATCAATAAGCTTGATATCTACCTTTTTTTCATCGACTAATTCTTTGAGATGATTGACATAGCAAGATGATGCCATTTCAATATCCAATCCAGCTTCAATGCCTAAAAGTGCAGTTTCTTTGTTATCTTCAGCGCATCCATGTTCTAAAACTTGATGGAGAGAATCATAATCTGAAATCGTCACACCTTTGAATTTCCATTGATTTCTCAAAACTTCTCTTAATAAATACGAGTTGACTGTTGATGGTATGCCATCAACAATATTGAATGCAGTCATAATCATTTTTACTCCAGCATCTATAGCTGCTTTATATCCTGTTAAGTGATATTGATGTAAGAATAGTCTTGAGATATCAACCGTATTATAGTCTCTACCAGCTTCTACAGCCCCATACGCAGCAAAATGTTTAACACATGATACAACATTTCCTGATTTGCTGATATCATCGTTTTGATAACCCTTAACCATTTGTTTGACAAATAATGATGATAGAAACGAATCTTCACCAAAACCTTCAACAACTCTACCCCATCTTGGATCTCTTGATAGATCCGCCATTGGAGAAAAAGTTACATGGATACCTGCTGATGAAGCTTCTTGAGCAGAAACTCTAGCCATCTGATATGCTAATTTTGGGTTCCATGAACATGATACAGCAAGAGGAACAGGGAATATCGTTTCATAACCATGAATAATGTCAGCCATAAAAAGAAGCGGAATCTGTAAGCGACTGCGACTTAAATATTTCTTTTGTACTTCAATCATTTCTTCTGCATTACGTATACCTAAAACAGATCCTGATTGGAAAATTTTCATTTGATTGATTCCAATGTCACTTACATTACCAGCAACTTCAATTTCTAGATCTTTGATGAAGAAAAATGGTGCTAGTTGCATAAGTTGTCCCACTTTTTCTTCAATTGTCATTTTATGCAATAGCTTATTGATATCCATTTTATCTCCTAGTACCTTTTTCCATTTTTCTTAACAGGATTCTCTTATGATGATTGAACCTTTGGGGTGACCAATCTCTTTTATTTTTTGTTTGGTTACAATGCCAATAATAACATCAGCAACTTGTCTTCCCCATAATATATGATCGATTCCAATCGTTGTTAACTTAGGCGAAATAAACTCTCCCATATAGAAATTATCAAATCCAGCAACAGCGATATCAGAAGGAATTCTTAAACCACCTTCTTTAATTGCTCGCATAAAACCGATTGCTGATTCATCGTTTGCACAATATGCAAATCTTGGTTTATTTTCCATTGCTAAAACCTTTTTACCTGCGTTATATCCACCTTGAATGGTGAAATCGCTCTCGATGAATTCATGGCTATCTATGCCTTTGTTCTTAAGTGCCATTTTAAATCCTTCATAACGATGATTATTGTTAAATGAATCACTTGGCCCACTAATATAAGCAAAATCATGATATCCCTGTTCAATCATCTGTGTGATGAACTGAAAAACCAATCCTTCATTGTCTATGACACTTGAATATATGTTTTCAGCTTCCAATTTACGATCAAGAACGAAAAGAGGAAACCCGTATTTCGCATAGTTAAGTAAAATGCTATCTGTAAGTCCTGCATCGAAAACGATTGCTGCATCAACCTGTCTCTCCTGTAATAAATTAGCTGATGATTTACCACTACTGACGACAATATTAAAGTTGTTTTCTTGTAGTTTCTGTCTGATACCTTCTAGGACATCACTGAAAATAGGTCCCGAGAATCCATAAATGAAAACGCCAATGTTTCCTGTTCTTTTTGTCTTAAGATTACGTGCAATACCATTGGGGTGATAATTTAACTCATTTGCTGCTTCAAGAATTCTCTTTCTAGTATCAGGATGAACATTGGGCAAATTATTCAGTGCGTATGAAGCTGTTGAAATTGATACTCCTGCTTTTTTTGCCACATCTTTAATTGTAGTCATAAAATCATCTCTTTTCTTAGATATCTAAAAACTATTTTCTAACAAAACAAAGCGTGTCTAAACCTTTAATAATCACTTTATGTTTCATAAAAGCATTTTGCACATCTTTCGTTAGTACTGCATTGACCATCAACATTTCTAGCCCTTTATCAATAGCAATATATCGATTGCTAATCCAAGGTTGATCATCCTCCAGATTGAAAGCATCGTAGAAACCATATTTACCCCATAAATTTTTTATTTCCAACATTTTATCAATGGATAGCATACTTTCTTTTGGTATAAAAGGTAAAGATCCTATCATAGAAAACGGAGCAACTGTTCCATCAGTTTTTAATTCATTCAGTTTATTTGGTAAAGCACTAAAGACACGATAACCAAGTGGTGTATCTGATGCATTAAAACCATAAAAGTATTTGCTGAAAGTTTTAAATGCTTTTTGATGGTCTATCGAACACTTTTGATGTGCAAGCGTTGCAATTTTAGCATTCTCAAACCATGAGATATTTTGATCGTCTCGATAATCTTGTAGATCTAGCCAAGCTAACGGAAATTGATAATTGAACAGTGTGTTTCCTGGTGATATGAAATATTCATAGGAATCATATTTTCTTTTGTCTCGATAAAACCCTTGATAAAGTTCATAAGCTTGATCCTTATAGACTCCTCCACCAATAATCACATACATCATCAGTTGCTCAGCAAACATGTCCCACTGATAGATTAACCCTGTTTTTCCTAATGCATATGCACCATCCTTATCCGGATTGTATGACATATGCAAAAGCTTTTTGTTATCTTTTTCAAAAATAAATTCTGTCCAATCCACACGATCTAATATTAATTGAGCCAATTTAGAAATCTCATCATCTTTGAAATATGAATCTACAGCTATGATGCCACACAAAGCAAGTGCTGTATCGATGGTTGAATATTCACATTTTCCTTTTCTTTGTCCTGATCGGATATCAAAATAATGAGCATAAAATCCAAATTGATTTTCAGCATGATGGTATAGAGTAAATAATGTTTTTCTTGCTTGATGAAGCGCTTTTTCATGACTTAAGTACTCATATCGATCCCCAATAATCAAGCTGCTCAACATGAATCCAGTAGATGCAATTGACGCTGATTCTAGATTATTAGTATGATCGATGGTTAAACCGTAACCGGTCGATTGCTCATCAAAATTAGTAAAATCCTGAAAGAATTGAAAGGCTGTCTTTTGAATATTTTCTAGTGTTTTATTTTCCATTGCTCTCCTCATTGAAACGTTTCGATATCTATTTTTATTTTATATGATAAAATATATTAAAGCAATCACATTTAATTTATTTTAAGGAAGTGTTTCTTAATGTTAACTTATGAATCCAAATCTTTTTTTCATAATGGAAATCCAATCATTGTTCTATCAGGAGAAATTCATTATTTCAGGTTACCTGTCAAATCATGGTCTATGCATTTGGATCTTTTAAAGCAAACAGGATGTAATACTGTTGCCACTTATGTGCCTTGGATTGTTCATGGAGAGATTGAGGGAGAAATTGATCTTGATGGTCATATTCATCCCAATCAGAACTTGGCTCTCTTTATAGAGCTTGCCAAGCAAAAAGGATTGTTGGTCTTTTTAAGGCCAGGACCTTTCATCATGGCTGAATTAAAAAATGAAGGTTTGCCTTATTGGCTATATGAGAAATATCCTGAAATCAAACCTAAAACCTGGAATCATAAAAAGGTTACAACAGCTACCGTTGACTATCTTGCTCCTTCTTTTTTAAGTGAAACGAAATCTTGGTTTCATCAAGTTTATCAAGTGATTGAACCTTATTTGGCTCAAAACGGAGGAAATGTCATTGGGATTCAACTAGATAATGAAGTTGGGATGTTATCTTGGGTGAGTAATTCACCTGATTTAACACCTGATGTATTGAATGAACTTCAACATCTTGATTTTCATGATAACGATGAAAAAAATCAGCTTAGCTTAAGAAATGCTTTGGGACATCTCATGAGACATCGTTTTAAAACATATATCGAAAAACTAAAATCTATGTGGGAATCATTTGGTTTAACTGATATGCTTTACTTTGTCAATATCCATGGCACATCTGCAGGTAAAGGGAAAACTTTCCCTATTGGCATCAGCCAACTCTTTGAAACATATCAGAATAATGGTATCATAACTGGAACTGATGTTTACTTTGGCAATCTTGATTTAGAAACTTTTCATCATTTGTACATCATTAATGCTTTGACTGATTCAACGATACATGATGGACAACCTCTGACATCTCTTGAATTTAATGTTGGAGATGGAAATTTTGGAGATAACCTATCTACTAGGTATCTTCCATCTGCATCTGATTTCAAAATCAGAATGTCGATTGCTCAAAACCACAAGATGCTGAATTACTATCTCTTAACAGGTGGGTTTAATCGAAAATTAGATTACACAGGAGAAATCGATGGTAATAATCGTTTAGCTATTACAGGTGAGCGTCATGGTTTTGCAGCACCTATACAACCTGATGGTTCTTTGAATTACACATTTGACAAATTAAAACAAACAACTCAAATGATACACAACCTTCAAAATAAAATATCTTTGATGAAAGAAAACACAGATGATGTTTATATTGGTTTTCTTGCTGACTACTATATGACTGAATACACCAATCCAGATAGTCAAAAGGCGAAAGAGATGCAAGAAAATCTTCAATTTCATCGAAATTCGCTATTTTGGGATACATTGATCAAGCATATGTTATTACTGCATTATAGAATGAAAGCAATTCATCTTGAACAGATGCCTTTATGCCCTGATACACATAAACTTCTTATCCTTGGTATAGCCAAGTATTTGGCTAAAGATATTCAAGAAAAACTAGTGAATTACTTGAAGCAAGGTGGAAAAGTCTTTTTCATTGGTGAACTGCCAATTTATGATATGTTAGGTCATTCATGCACAACACTCATTGATTATCTGAACATTAAACCAAAGACAATCTATTATGATTGGGAATATAAAAATTTATCACTAAACTACCAACATGAAATCAAGGGTGCAAAAGAATTTAGAACGTTCTACGTTCAAACGATAGAAACCGAAGAAAAAACTTTGTTCAGTCACTCATTCAATCATGAGAAATCGGGATTTGTAAGTGATCAAGCAATATTCATCACTTCTTTATATCCTGGTTATATTGAACTTACTGAATCATTTCTCAATAGTTTAAATATTCATCCTACCTTAAAGATTAATGGTGCTTCTGGAATCATATTTTCATCAACAATGTCTCATCAAGGTGAATCATTTTTACATTTGCTAAATCTTGATCATTTTGATCAGCACATTCAAATCAACGATGGCAATCAAATTTTATTTAATGGTAAAACGATTGATCTCTTCTCTCAAGATGGGCTGATGCTGCCTATAAACCTCAAACTTCCAAACTTCCATATTATCTGGTCAACCGCTGAGATCATTAGTTATGGTTCTCATGAAATTGAATTTAGACTGACTCAAGCTAAGGATGAAATCGTTATTCAAACAGATCTCAAACCTGTACCTGATGAAAACTATACATTCACAGTTAAAGGAAATACTTATCATTTCATCAGTCTTGTTCATGGAAAAGTTAAATCAAATATCAAACTCAATTTCAAATAACATTGAGGGATGTGTTCAGCCGAACACATCCTTTTTTATTTATTCAACTGCCTCAAAATCAAGACGATCCAAACCGTCTTGGATGTAAGGAACTTCCATATAGATTTTCCAAATCATACCCGACAAATAGTTTTCAATCATCAATACAGAAATACCTTTATCTAGACCAATGATGTCATTACCAAACCATCCGTTTGTCGAGTTAGACAAATTATAGGCATCTTTAAAGCCATAAACACTCCAAAATCTTTCATATGTTCGGTAGTTGACAGCTGCAGCGATTGCTTCATCTGGTCTGAATACGATTGATCCAAGAGCTCCATAAGCTGGTACGGTTCCATCAACAAAATGTGCAGTGCCTGCTGATGGTCCACTACCATAATTTCCTACATAACCATTTGGTCCATCACAAGCTGACATACCCCATGAATTTTCGTTGATGCCTATGTATTGGCTTGTTTGTGTTTTCGCATATGCGATTGCAGCATCTACAGCATTGACGCTATTTGTAAACCAATTATAGCCTTGCTCATCATTATATGAAGCAAAATCAATCCATGCATGTGAGTACTGATGTGTGAACAAACTGCCTGTCCAGGTTGGATAAAAACTCCCATAATCAGCACCTGAACTCACTTTTGTACTTGATAATTTCATCAATTGATAAGCACCTTTACCCACTGAATGAGTAGGACTACCTGCAGCTAAGACAAAAACCATCAATTGCTCAGCATAGCCACCCCAGTAGCCCACAAAACCTGTTTCAGGCTTGTAGCCCATATAGAACTTGTTTGCTTCAAAATCGAAGTACCAGCTCCATTCCACTTCTTCATATAATTGATAGGCAAGTTGTTGGACACGACCACCAAAGAATCTACCTGCAGTTAGAACACCATTGATTAAAAGTGCTGTGTCAATGATTGACACTTCAGAACTCCAGACACGAACACCAGTTTGCATATCTATGAAGTGATACCAGAAGCCATGAGTACGTGTCATATTTTGTAAAGTTAACATGGTATTATAAGCACGTTCTTCACCTTGTTCTCTAGTAATCCAACCATTTTCAATACCTATAGGAATAGCTGATAGACCAAATCCTACGGATGCAGTGCTTGCTACATTGCCAACAGTGTTTGTATATGTGTTATAGCGATCAGGAATCAAACCATAACCATTTGATTCAAAATTTGAATTTGTAGTTTCCCAAAAGAAATTGAATCCCAATTCTAACTCATCTAATATAACTTCTTCGACACCTGTTAAAACATCTGTTCTATATAGTGTGGTATTAATCGGTGGCAATTCATCAATTGGGACAACATCTTCTTTGCATGATGCTAAACCTATAGCAAGCAAGATCGCAAATAAGCATAAAAGTAATTTTTTATGGATAAGTATTTTCATATTATTCACCGGTAATCCCAGTATTTTCAACTCCTTCTACGAACCAACGTTGGATCGTAAAATATATAATCAACATTGGAAGAATGATGAGTAGTGTTGCCGCTAATCGAACACCTTCATTAATTCTAAGTAATTCATCACTCGCATAAATCTGTGTATATTCTGAAACGAAGTTGGCAAGTCTGAGCTGCATATTTGGATATGCAGAACCTAAGAATAGTGACGAGATGTACGTTTCATTCCAATACCAGACAAGTCCAAACAAGAATGATGTAATAAATGCTGGTCCAGCTAAAGGAACACCAATCTTAAAGAAAATATAATAAGGTCCGGCACCATCAATTTCAGCTGCTTCATTGATACTGTTTGGTATCATTCTGAAGAATTGATAAAAAATTAAGACGAAAATCGCTGAATTGATACCTTGTCCAAATGTAGCAGGCAAAATGATTGATAATGGGTTTTCAAGTAATTTAAGATTGAAAAACATGACATATCGAGGGATCATGTAGACCTGTACAGGAATGACAAACGTGAGTAAAACCAAAACAAACCACATCTTCTTAAACTTGAAATTAAATTTGGCAAATCCATAACCAATGACTGAAGTAATCAAGGTTTGAATCAATGCGGGTAAGAAAGTTACAAACATGCTCTTCCATAGTGTAGGAAAGTAATTCAAGACACTAAATGCTCTTTGATAATTGCCAAAATACAAGCTTGTAGGTACCCAGTTAACCATCGGATTGACAATATCTGATTGACTCTTAAAGCTATTAGAAAGCATATACAGCATTGGATATATATATAGAAATCCAATACTAATCAACAATGTATAGATTGTTATTTTGGCAAATAAGGAATCTGTAACATGTGTTCCAAAAAAGAATCTTCTGAGTTTTGTCTTAAAATCTATAGGGCGTTTAGCTTTTACAATCCTTTTCATTGTTTCGCCCCCTTTACCTTGACATTCTTAGGAATAAATATCAGTGCAACGATACCTATAATCATCATAACGACAATGAAATATACCCAAGCCATTGCTGATGCCATACCGTATCCAGTATTGATGTTAAACATATTTGATTTAATGCTTACGATGACCAAATTTTCTGAGAATGTTGCTAGTAAGACAATCGTATAGATGATATTGATAAAGATGAGATTAGTTAATGATGGTAATGTAATCTTCCAAAATGATTCCCAAGGTCCTGCCCCATCAACACGTGCAGCTTCGTATATTTGTCTATCAACTTTTTGTAAACCAGCAAGGAAAATAAGAATTTGAACTCCGGAAAACCAGAAAATGATGATAATTTGAGAAAAGACAGAAACAATCGGAACAGCAAGCGCTGGATTCAATGTATTCTCAATAATACTGATAAAACCATAGCTTTCAAAAATGTTAGCTCCACCAGCACCTTGTGAGATCAATTCGTTAATGACCGGTCCAGAAGCAATAATAACCGGTAAAAAGAAGATAGATCTAAAAACACCTCTTCCCTTAATAGGTTGATTGAGTAGGACAGCAATTAAGACCGAGAACACAATGATAATAGGCACTTGGAATACAAGCTCTTTTAAAAAGGATATCAATGCTTCTATAAAGGCAAAACCTTCTTCAAATTGAAAGATATTCCTAAAATTTTCAAACCATTGGAATTGGAATTCAATGCCTGTACCTAAAATCTTCACATCGCTCAAGCTATAAATGATTGAAGAGACAAAAGGATATAACATGAATATGAAAAAGCCTAGAATCCATATCCCGATGAACGAGTAACCTATAAGGTTTTCTCTGAGTCCACGACTCATTTTACGTTTTTTCATCTAGTCTCCCCCCTTAATCCAAAGGATTCGAATCGAACACTAGATAATTCTTAGGTGATATCGACTGACTTTCATAGATGATATTTTGACTCGAATAATTGATGATAATCTCAAAATCATTATCATAGATAACTTTGACAACACCTGAACTTAAAACAACTCGATCAACGATTTGAGCATTTTGAACATATTTTAATGCATCATTTACAAAACCATAATAGGTAATAATCGAAGGTTTTAAATCGCTAAATTTAGATGAATAAATAGATTCTAAACCTGTCTTTTGCAACATTTTCGAAGACTCCTGTGTAACAACAAACGATGGATAGACACCAAAATCTATCAACCTTAATAATTCATCTCTTGCATAAGGATAGAAATTTGCATTTGATCCAAACAAATCCATATGCCCGCTTAGAGCAATTGACATAAATGGCACTGTATCATCAAAAGTTACATATTGACTTGAATACATTGGAAAATTATAAAAAGCGTCAATTTGTCCCCATAGATATGCATTCACATCATATAAAGCAAGCTTCTGATCATAGGATGACAATAATTCATTCATCATTGAAATCTGGTCTTTTAAATAAAGTTGATTATTAAAATCACTATATAACAAACTACCCATAGATAGAATGGATAATCCACTCACATCATAGGAAGATAGATGATTAACACTTGAATTGAAAATTGATCTGACTTTACTATATTCTAATAAATACTTGGTATCGGTTGCTGATTCAAACATGTAAAGCTGGTCTGAGATCTTCTTTGCCAAATCAAAATATTGATTATAACCATTTGACCTACTGCTTGCCAATAAATATTCAGTCGTTAGATATAAATCCGAAACCTGATTAGAAATAGTTGCTAAATCGGCTTTATTTCCTATTTTTGCAGACAAACGCTCATAATTAGGTGCAGACCACGTGACGCCTTTTGCAGTAAAACCATTGACATTAGCAATAATGTTATCAATACCTTCTACTTCTAATTCAGTAATCATTGAAGAAAAATCAGCAAGCGTTGTCATAACGATACTCTTGGTGAATAGTACACCATCGACTTTTTCTATACCAATTGTTTCGAGCTTTAATGGCACATTAATCTCATTGGTCGTAGTAATCTCTGGAAGTATGTTTTGCTCTAAGAAATTGCGATATACTTTTGCCATACCAACATAATTGGCTTCATCATTTTCAAGCAAGTTATATTCGATTGTAATATCGACTTCGTTTGGATAGTTTTGAAGTAAAGCAATCGTATTACCAACCTTATCAATTGGTTGTTTATATGTTTTTCTAAAGACAAATTCAGAAAAGACAGTTGTAAAGCCTCTAGTTCTTGCTGGATAGTAAACATTGATCAATCCATATTCGGAACCAGATGTAATATTTGCAAATACACCATTTTGATCTACGCCATGAACAAAACCAAAAACAGGGGCATATATATGTGTACCTCCACTTGAGAATGTTGATAGATTTGGTTCAATATTATACCCAATATTACGATCATAAATTTCCTTTTGATAGTTCGTATTTACCAATGGGTTTTCGGTTTTATAATCAATGAGTGCACCAATACCATCAGGTAAAAAGACATATCCCGGCACATCAGCTTCATGAACAGCACCAAAATAAGGATATACTTTAATCGAAGAAATCTTAAAATTCCCGCTCTCATCAATTGCTTCTTGAGGAATCTCTACGATAATCTGATTGTCTATGAAGGCTACTTCAAGCTGAATGAAAATATCTGATTTACCAAAACGAATTTGTGATATAAATCCATGCTCATTGATTGTTGTATCAACTGTCGTTCCTGTAGTAAAGAGATTTTCTTCAGTAATCGCATAATTGCTGCTCTGTGTATTATAAGATTCGACAATGATTGCACTACGAACACGTTGTTTAAATGAATCTGGAAAATCAGGTTGCTCATAATCTATGGTCGAAGACCATAAATATCCATTATGATTCATCACTTGGAAGGAAAGAGACTCTTCATCCAAATATATTGTTCCGACATCAGTTATTATGCTTGTTGCATCAGGATTAATGATTTGTTGATTCAAGGCTACTTCATCAGTTTTTGTATGTGAGTATTTATTAGAGTCAACAAATGGACTGATGACATCGAAACTAGGCAGAGGTGTGTCAATAAGACTTGTCGCGAACAGCAGTTGGCTAACACCTAACCATGTTAATATCAAAACAAGACATAAGATGATGACATGTTTGATTCGAATAGGTTTAGACACGATAAATCACCTCCTTGATGATCGATAAAACAAATTCGATGAGCTGACCTAAGAAAGAATAGATCAATAAACCGATTAGGATGAGAATGAACATACCGAAAATTATGATCAAAATATTTTTAACGGTTTCCCAAAAAGTATAATTGTGAACACTCTTAATCGACAAAATAATTAAAATGAGCGTCCATACAAGAATAATCTGATGATAAAATGTGAAAATAAATAGCTCATTATATGTTAAATAGTTTGATAAGAATGTCATTGGTAACGTAAAGATTATGAAAGGGACTAAAACATAGGATGTAGAGATAAAGACATCCTTAAATCTACCTTCTCCATCATTTAGCGTACTGACTAGATAATTAACGACGACGTAAAGTAAGAACATACCTATGACTATTGCCAGCTGAATAAAAATGATATTTGGACTTGCATCTCTAAATAGGAATCCTGTGGCATATATATTAATCAAATAGACCACAATAAAGAGGAAGAATACGATAAATCCAGATAAATAACTTACTGAATTGTATCTCTTGATGCCAAAAAACATATCATTAGGTCTTTTGATCACATTGAGTGAATAGATAACCTCACAAGTTAGTTTCTGATTCAACACTTTCTTCTTCTTTTCTAGATAAGTTTCATATATTAAGGATTTTCTAAATACTGTTCCAGCAATCTTTAAAGCAATATAAATGCCTAATAGAGAAATCACCCATGTACCTAAATTATCTTGAATAGCAACATTTCTGATTTCCCAGAATGTATCTGAGTATCCCTTATAATCTTTTGCATCATAGAACTCCGATAGGGCAGCTTGATAATCTCCTTCCTTTGCAAGAGCACTACCAAGTGCTGAATGTGCTAAGGCAAATGAACTGTTTTGTCTAATAATCTCTTCCCAAATTGGTTTTGATTCTATATATTTTCCATCGTTATACATTGTTACAGCTTCATGAACAAGATCGACGAAAACAGTACGTTGATAAACCTGAATTGAATTGTAACCCTTATCTAAAATATAAAGATTTCCTAGGCTATCAGTACCTATACCTTTAGCTTGAGAAGTCAGACCAAGAGTTTGAGTTAAAGTTGTATCATTGGTGTTGAAATAGAACAGCATATTTCCATTTGAATCATATTCATACACCTCACCGGTGTCAGCAACCAAATAAATATAGTTTTCATTGTTCATCCAAATATCAGACAAACCAACTGATGGATAAACTGTGGTATCAAGCAATGTATTGATTCCAGAAATATTGAGTCTTTTAAACGTTTCTCTTACATTGGTATTCGTTGTCAAAATAGAGCCTTTTGCACCAAGTGCTAAATTTGTTGGTGATGGTGGTGTGCTAGATGCAAGTTCTGAATCTTGAACAAAGAAATTGTATAAGATCTTTCTTAAACTTAATGCAACGGTATTAATCCCTAAATATCCGACAAATTCACCTGCATAATTGACTTGAATCACACCACTGGTTGATCCTTCTCCAATGATATAGATACTATCGCTACTATCAACGGCTACTTTAGTAGGGACAAAATCATTTTGCTGACCGTAGATTGGCGATATAGGTTTATATACAGTCTGAATGATAGTTTTCTTATTCATATCGATTTGGAAAACAGTTTTAGCCACTTTATCAGCTACATATAAATAATCAGCTTTAACAAAAATACCGGTTGGACTTTGAAATTCATCAAACTCATATGTTTCTACAAGTACACCCGCCATGTCCATAACGACGATGCGTTTATTGCCTGTATCTGCTATATAGAATAGATCATCTAGATAAAAGATATCTTCAGGTCCATTAAATCCCAAGTCCGCACCCAATACACCAACAGGGATATATGCGGTTTGAGTTGGTATCAATCGATCATATGAGGATAACGTATATGTTTGGTATGGAATACCATAATTTGATAGCTGTCCTGCTCCATTGATGGTTCCAAACTGTGTGATGAGGAATATCATTGCAAGCATGATGGTAAAAATAGTTAGTTTTTTCATATGCTCACCTACTTAATCCCCGAATTAACCATTGTACTCATAACCTTGTTTTGCAAGAATATGAAAATGATTAGATTCGGTAAGAACATAATTAATGATGCAACTGCATTCATCCCTTGTCCAGCAACAACATTGGAAGATGATGAAAGTGTCGCCATATAATAGGCAAATGTCTTGAGTGAATCTGTATTGATATAGGTTGCTGATATATCAGCATTATTCCATACACTCTGAAAGGATAAAATAGCGATCGTAGCTATCGCTGGCTTGATTAAAGGCAAAATAATCTTTAAATAGATGGTAAAACTGCTTGCACCATCGATTTTTGCAGCATCCAAAAGTTCATTTGGTATTTGGTCAATAAATTGCTTGACCAAGAATAACCCCACTGGTATGGCAATAACAGGAATGATATGAACGAAGAAACTATCAATAAAGCCTAATTGTTCAATGATAATATATCTTGGAATGATAACTGCAGTTCCAACAAACATCATTGCTAAGGTGTTAATCTTTGATATCGTACCCTTAATATGAAATTTTAACTTTGAAAGTGCATATCCAGTAATGGTACTCAAGAAAATCGATAAGACCACAACAATAATAGTAATCACGATACTGTTAAACAAATATCTTGATACTGGGATACCTGTGGTTGTTGATGTTTGGAAAAGTTCGAAAACATTAACAAGTGTTGGTCTTCTAACGAAAAAGCGTGGGGGGTATTCTATTAATTCATCAAAAGGTTTGAAAGCGTGATTAAAAATGTAGACCAAAGGTAGTAACATAAATAAGGCCACTGGTGCGACCATGAGTAAAAACGGCACTTGATCCATTCCGAATTTAGCAGGATTAACTTTGACAGCTTTATAACTATTTTTCATATGCGTCACCTAATCCTTATCGCCAAAGAACCGCCATGATAGACGGCTGAAAAAATAAATGATTAATAATAGGACTAATGATAAAGCAGCAGCATATCCCATGTCATAACGTATAAAACCATAATCTTCAATATGGTTCACGATGAGAGATCCAGCATAGTTTGGTGTAGGATTTGAGCCTGATAATTGGACACCCAATGCGCCTGCACTAAAAGTACCCACAATAGCCATAACAGCACCAAAGAGCATCTGCGGCTTCATTGAGGGAATAGTAATATAGAAAACTTCTTGAAATCTATTTTTCATACCATCGATAGCAGCGGCTTCATAAAGCTCCTGATCGATGTTAAGTATACCAGCTAGCATCGCTAAAAATCCAATACCCATGCTTCCCCATAATGCAACAACAATCATGATTGTAAAGAGGAAATTAGGAGATTGTAAGAATGAGATTGGTTCAACAATCATACCAAGCTGTAACAAAATGGCATTCAAATATCCTGATTGATCACCTGCAAAGAAGACACGCCAAACAACGGTCATCGTGACCCCAGCAGTCAAGGAAGGTGAATATAAGACAATAGCAAGAACTGTTCTTAATCGATGTGGTAATTGAGCAAGTGCCCAAGCCATAATAAATGACAAAGCATAACCGCCAGGTCCAACGATAATTGCAAACTTGATGGTGTTGGGCAAAATATATTTCATGAATTCTTCATCAGAAGTCAAGAGATAGATATAATTGTTAAATCCGTTAAATTTGGGGAAACTTACCAAATCAAAGGTTGTAAAAGATAAATAGATAGCTAGGATGATAGGAATAACAATGAATGTTAAGAATAAAAGAATATAGGGTAATGAAAAAAGATAAGCAATTTTATCATCTTTCTTAAAAAGCAATTTTTCTGTTTCAATGAATTTCTTAATCTTGCTCTCTTTATTGATTTTTTTAGCCATGAGGATACCACCCTTCAATTAGTTCTCTTGTTGGTAAATTGAATGGTTTGATGATATTACCTTTGGCGTCAAGATATCCAAATTCCTTCATCTTTCTAGCCAATTCTTTATCAATTTTAATCAATGCATCACTCACAGTACTTCTAAGATTGGCATCATCGTAGACGACACTGTTCCAAGTATTGCTGATTTCACGTTCAATGATATAGCTTCCAGGTATTTTTGGAATTTCTTTCAAGTGAGTCCACTGCTCAAGAATAATAGCCTTATGGTCTTCATTCCAACTGAATTGTTCAAAAGCTTCTAAGTTGGCACTATTCCACAAATATCTAGTTCCTAAAGTATTAAGTAATGTATTAGAAAACATGAGTTGGGTATCGGTAGACATCCACCATGATAAGAACTCCCAAGCCTCTGCTTTTTTTTCGCTCTTTTCAAAGATGACACTTGACTGTTGAGCGCCAGACATAGAACGATTGATGACAGTTTCTGTTTGATTCGTTTCTAGGTTATATACTTCATGCTCAATACCTGGAACAAGAGCAATGTTCCACAATCCACTAATATCAGATGCAGCATTCATCAATTGTAAATACATACCAAAATCACCAATTCCAATTGGGATACTCGAGTATCTAAAACTGTTAAAGAAACTAGGAACTTGATAAGGCATACTATATTCACGATATAAGTCTGTCATGAATGTCATTGCTTCAATCGTATTATCATTATCTAAGGCAGCAGACATACCATCTACCGAGTAAATTTCACCTTCAAATTGATTGATGAATGGTCCAGTAGCATCAAATGATTTTAAGGAACTGCTATTTGATAGAGGAATATAGAAACTCATACCATATCTTCTGAGCACTGGAAGCATACTTAAAACATCATCCCATGTATTTGGTACAGTTAATCCTAACTGATCCAAAATATCTTGTCGATAAAATAGAACAAAGAAGTTTTCTGTTTCAGGTAAACCATAGAGTTTGCCGTCATATACCATTGGAACAAGCTGTTCAGGATTAAATACTGAAATAACATCTGAGAATCCTTCAGCTTGACTAATATCGTAAAGCATACCACGCATACCATATTCATTAGGTATCCACGCTGAAATGCCAAGAGCCACATCAGGCTGCTGGTCTGCTGAATTAGCAAGCAGCAGCTTGCTGTCATCGCTGATTAAAGATATTTTTACTTTGATTCCCGATTCAGTTGTGAATTGGTCATCTGTTATTTTTTGAAGTAGATCAACATATTGGCGAGATCGGTTAACCCAAACTTCGAGTTCATCTGTTGTCGCTTTTTCTGTATAGGATGCATCAAAAAACGACATGAAGAAACGTCCTGCTGAAATTTTGAAACTATCCCATCCATTGCCGTTAGCTTTTGGAAGTTCTTGATCAAGAGTATGGATGAATAAAGAATCAAATATCATAGGTTGCTTCAAAATACTATCAATTTGACTGCTTAAGAGTTGAACAGCACTTGAAGATCCCGTAGACAAAAGAGTCAATCGTCTTGGTAACTCATCAATCTTTTCAGCTATTTTCTCTATCTTGCTGATAGCGGCTTGTATATCTTGTACAATTTGAGCATCTTTTTCAAATCCATACATAGCGCTTAACGATTGTGTAATAAGATTTAATTCTGTAACCCAATCAAGCAATTGTTCATTAAGATTGGGAAAATAAAGAATCATGTCCCAATCAATACCTTGATCTGTATTGTTTCTTGTCAGTTTTGTGATATCAAGACCAAGTTGACTCATTTCATTGCTAACAACTCTAATCCGATCAACAATAGTTGCAAACATCGAACTATTAACCTCTAAGGTGATAGTATCACCTGGTTCCAAATAGAATAAATAAGGCTCCTTTTCTGTATTTGATAGCGTCAAATTTTGCCAATCTTGATTATAAGAGATTGGCAAAATCTGCATTTCTTGAAAAGGAATTTCTCCATTAATGTATAAACTCCGGTAGACGGTTGTATTCTGACGTGTTTGTTTAACTTTGAGTGTTATAGCATAATACCCTGGTTGTTCAACATTGGCAACCCAGGTTGCGGCATCACCTGAAACATCATATGAATCAGTACCCAAGACATTGAGTCTAAGTTTTGTCATTGAAAAAGGAAGCACGAATGGATCTCTACTCACGCCTCTTCCGATTGTTGAAGAATTTTTATAATATGCTTGCTCAGCTTCAAGACGGAATAATCCCTTTGCAGAGGTTGGGTCTTGGAGTTTGAGATAATTTTCATAATTTAGATAATCTGTTTTAGCTTGAATTTTAATTTCTTTAATTAATAATTCGCCTGCAAGCTTATCAATTTGGATTAGATTTTCACCTTCCGGCAAATAAAACATCAATCCTTCTGGATGAAGCCTTCTTGCATCTTTTAGTGGAACATACTGCCATGTCTCTACAATTTCTTGCATGACACTTACATCATTTCCATAACGATCAGTTCCGAGTTCATTTGTGGACTCTTTCCACAGTGTGTTCAACGTAATTTGTGAAGCCTCATAGTATGGCGCATATTTTGCACCGTTCAATTTTACTGATAATGATATTGGCATATGGGAATCTGTTTGTGACAAATAATCAACAAAAATATGGTATAAGCCACCAGTTGATATCGTCACTTGAACAGCTAATGTATTGTCTTGTATCCATTCATAGTAAGTTTGATCTTCACCTAAGATTTCTCCAACCGGCAAGATAAAATCAGGCGCTGAAATGACATGCATTTCGTCACTGTCAGTAATAGCCTGTTCATTTGACAGCAAATAGGCCGAATAATAGTCTTCGACAGCTATTGCTGGTAATAACTCTAAAGTTGGATGAGCAACACCTATAGAACTAAAGGTTCCTCCCAATCCGAGTATGATAAAAATGAGAATGAGTCCAGAAAGTCCCCATGTAACATATTTTTTAAGTTTAACCGAAATTTTCATATGTCCCCTCATCTGTTTTTGAAAAGGAACCCCTTGATAGGGGTTCCCATATCATAGTAAGATGCATTATTTATTTGCTAATGCAGTTTCAAATTCTATACGTGCTTCATCATATAAAGCATTTGCACGTAAATTAAGCTGTGTCTTGATATCTGCGAGTAATACTTCTCCAGCTAACAAGCTGTTGATAATATCACCCATCTTATTTTCAGCATCATATGTTCCTTGATATCTAGCATTGATATATCCAGGTAAATATTTTGGAGGTTCAACAATCAATGTACCATCTTCAATAATGCTTCTGAGACTTGAAAACGATGGATATAATTCAAAATATGCATCCAATAAATCGGAATCATCTTGAATTGGAGCAAAGTTAACTTGTGAAATACCTGCAACAGTTGAACTCAAGTTTAAACGTTCAGAATATCCATCTTTGCCATAACCCATCCATTTAGCAAGCAAGTAAGCTTCTTCAGGATGTGCTGTGTTTGATGCGACTGTGAAAAAGTCAGCAACAATAGGTACACGTTTAACACCATTAACAACAGGAGTTCCAATAAAATCTAGATCCCATGTATATTGACCAGAATTAATTTTTGATTGAATCCAACCAAAATCCCATGAATAAAACCATTTAATCAAAATAGCACCATTGTTGAAATAGTCACCTTCAGGAAAGATGTCGCCTAAAACAACAGTTGAATTTTCAGCACCAGCAGCATCAAATAATGCTTCAAGTACATAAGTTGTATCTGTTCTCATCGTGCGATAAATGTCCATTGTTGTAGCAAATTCAGGTGAATCAAGATTAAAGCCATCTTCGGATAGTGTAAACCAACCAAAATCAGGATTCAATTGAGCTGGATACCAATGAATGATATGCTCAATACCTTCAAAGCCTACAACACCAGTATTATTGGTGCTAGCATGGTTTGCAGCTGCTTTGGTCATTTGAATAACTTCATCAAATGTTGATTCAACTGTTGGATAATCCTGACCCTGACGATCGTATAAAGATTGATTGACAACATATCCTGCATAATGTACTGCATTAGGCAATGCCATGACCTTCCCATCATAAGTAGCTACTGATCTAATATCTTCACTCACGTTGAGATACTCTGGATCCGCATTTGCAATAGTTGTTAAATTATATGCCCAGTCATTGATGACATAATATGGAATATTGTCTGATTGAAAAACATCTGGTAAAGTCTGTGTTGATGCACGAGCTGCTAAAAATTCATTCCATCCCAAATCATTGTTTGTTCCAGGTATTTTTGGTCTTTCAATGATTTGAACTTCAATATCAGTATATTTTTCCATAAAAGCATCAAGCATAAGTCTTTCCATATTAGGTTCTTCAGATTCTTCAGAACCCAAGTTCCAAGATGCGTAAGTAATCACTGTTTTGCCACTTGGTACTTCATCTTTTGTACAAGCTATAAGACCAAAGGTTAATAAAAATGTTCCTAAAATAATCATTATTTTTTTCATACTATCCTCCTAATCAAAATTCTAAACATTCAACACAAATGATATAGTTATCAAACAGATTATTAAATCAGATCAATCAAGTATTATTTCCCACCTAAATCTAAAAATTGCGAGTTAGTTGCAGCAGTTACGCATATAGCCTCTAGCTCGCAATTTAGATAAAGTGATTTTTTTAACTGGAATTAATTATGGCTGTACGTAAGTGAGTACTGCACTGATAACTTCAAAAGTACCTGTAGCATCATCAACGCCGCCTTCAGCAAACATGATAATTTCAGTAAATCCAACTGCAGTAAAAGTTACTGTAGTTTCATCAGTTCCAGAGAATGTAACCCATTGTTCTACACCATTTGCTTTGACTAGAACTTGCTTAGTATCTGTGCCTTTTAGTGTAATTGTCAAAGTGTTCATACCAGCAACTTCTTCAGCTGTAAATACACTCTTCATAAAGACCCAACCTTGAGCAACTTTTGTATAAGTTACTAAAACTGTGTCATTTACAGTTGTTGAGAATGCATACGTTCCAGCATCATTTTCAATCCATGTTGATTGCAAATCAAATTGATAACTTAAGACAGCACTAACGATTTCAAATGTGCCAGTTGCATCATCAACACCACCTTCAGCAAACATAATAATTTCTGTGAATTCTGAAGCAGCAAATGTGACTGTTACTGGATTAGTACCAACAAATGTTACCCACTGTTCAACACCATTAGCTTTAACTAGGACTTGCTTACCATCAGTTCCTTTAAGTGTGATAGATAAATTATTCAAACCTATGACATCTTCAGCAGTAAATATACTCTTCATAAAAACCCAACCTTGTGCAACTTTTGTATAAGTGACCAAAACTGTATCATCTACAGTTGTTGAGAATGTATAAGTTCCTAGATCATTTTCAACCCAAGTTGATTCCAAATCAAATTCGCGTGTTAGATCAACTGCTGGTTCTACATAAGATAGTACTGCACTAACGATTTCAAATGTACCAGTCGCATTATCAACGCCACCTTCAGCAAACATGATGATTTCTGTGAATTCTGAGACAGTGTATGTAACTGTAACAGGTTCGGTGCCAACAAATGTTACCCATGTTTCTACGCCATTAACCTTAACTAAAACCTGTTTAGTATCTGTGCCTTTTAATATAACTGTCAAAGTATTCATTCCAGCTACTTCTTCAGATGTAAATACACTCTTCATGAAGACCCAACCTTGAGAAACCTTCGTATAGCTTACTAAGACTGTATCCTCAGCTGTTGTTGAGAAAGTATAAGTTCCTAAATCATTTTCAATCCAGGTATTTTGTAAGTTGACTTCGTAGCTTAATACAGCACTAACAACTTCAAAAGTGCCAGTGGCATTATCAACACCACCTTCAGCAAACATGATGATTTCAGTGAAGGCTGATGCAGTGTAAGTGACTGTTATTGGATCAGTCCCAACGAAAGTTACCCATGTTTCTATGCCATTGACTTTAACAAGGACTTGTTTTCCATCTGTACCCTTTATGGTAACATTCAAAGTGTTGAATCCCTTGACTTCTTCTGCTGTAAATATGCTCTTCATGAAGACCCATCCCTGAGAAACCTTTGTATAGCTTACCAAGACTGTATCATCTACAGTTGTTGAGAATGTATAAGTTCCTGGATCATTTTCAACCCAAGTTGGATTTAAGTCAAACTGAGTAGTTGGATCAAAATCAACGGCTGGTTCAACATATGACAATACAGCACCTATAATTTCGAATGTGCCAGTCGCATTATCAACGCCACCTTCAGCAAACATGATAATTTCTGTGAATTCTGAGACAGTGTATGTAACTGTAACAGGTTCAGTGCCAACAAAAGTTACCCATGTTTCTACACCGTTAACTTTAACCAAAACCTGTTTGGTATCAGTACCTTTTAGAGTAATATTTATAGTATTCATGCCAGCAACTTCTTCAGCTGTAAATACACTCTTCATGAAGACCCAACCTTGAGCAACCTTAGTATAAGTTACTAAGACTGTATCTTCATCTGTTGTAGAGAATACATATGTTCCTGCATCATTTTCAATCCAAGTATCTTGTAAGTTGACTTCGTAGCTTAATACAGCACTAACAACTTCAAAAGTTCCAGTGGCATTATCAACGCCGCCTTCAGCAAACATGATGATTTCTGTAAATTCTGCAGCAGTGTAAGTAACTGTTACTGAATCAGTACCAACAAAAGTTACCCATTTTTCTACACCATTAACTTTAACAAGCACTTGTTTGCCATCAGTTCCTTTTATTGTTATATTTAATGTGTTAAATCCAGCAACTTCATTAGCAGTAAATACGCTCTTCATAAAGACCCAACCTTGAGAAACCTTCGTATAAGCTACTAAGATCGTGTCATCAGCTGTTGTTGAAAATGAATAAGTTCCTAAATCATTTTCTGCCCAAGTTGGATTTAAATCAAACTGAGTCGTTGGATCAAAGTCAACTACTGGTTTAACATATGATAATACTGCACTAATGATTTCAAATGTTCCAGTAGCATTATCAACGCCACCTTCAGCAAACATAATGATTTCCGTGAATTCTGATGCAGTGAATGTAACAGTTGTTTCATCTGTACCAACAAAAGTTACCCATTGTTCCACACCATTAGCTTTGACAAGCACCTGCTTGCCATCTGTACCTTTTAATGTAATATTTAAAGTATTCAATCCAGCTACTTCTTCAGCTGTAAATATACTCTTCATAAAGGCCCAACCTTGAGAAACTTTAGTATAAGTAACCAAGACTGTATCATCAACTGTTGTCGAGAATACATATGTTCCAGCATCATTTTCAATCCAAGTATCTTGCAAACTGAAATCTGATGTCATGAATGTGGTGCTATGAATTGTGAATTGACCAGCACCAGAACCACCTGGAGCAGCAAATATTAATACTTTATCGATTGCTGCAAGTTGTGTAGCTGACATACCTGTTAAGTCAATAACAATCGTTTGTTTTGTACCATCAAATGTTATTGGTTTTTCAATATTTCCTGATGGACCTTCAACTTTGAATAATGCTGACTTGTTTAGGGTACCTGTCACTTCTATTTGAAGTTTAGAAAATGGCGTCATGTCGCCCTCAATGAAAGCAACCATGTTAGCCCAATCTGAAGTTTTATCATAATTAACAATTAAATCTGTTCCACTGACAGATAAAGCGTAGTTATTATCACCACCATCATACCATTGGTTAACAGTGAATGAAAGATCAGTGCCATTATAGATGTTCTTAATGATTACTGGAGCTACATACTCGTAATCTGCAGTCATAAATGCTTCGTGAATAACGAAATTACCAGTACCAATAGCACCAGCTTTACCAAATGCAAAGATTGAGGTAATCGCATTCTTTTCTGCAACTGTCATTGCTGAAATATCAACAACGACTTCTTGCTCTTCAGCTGTTAAGAAAACGAAATTTTCATAACCGTTTGCTGCTTTAAGTAAGAATTTTTGACCAACTGTACCACTGACGATTGCAACTACGTAGTTGAAATCGGTGAAATCGCCTTGAACACTTGATTGCATCGTTGACCATTCTTGACCAGCTGCCTTATCAAATGATACAACAGTTGTAGAACCTACATAAGAGATCGTATAAGTTTCTTCAGCAAAATTTTCCCATTTCATATTAAAATCGAAAGTTTCATCTGTTCCATTATATTCATTCACATTCGTTGGAATGTTGCTAAAATCAGTTTGAATGATAAACCCGTCGGCAACTGCAACATCAAATCTCAATTCTGAAACTGTAACTGCACCAATGGAATCTTCTTTACCTGGAGCGGCAATGATGACAATCTTATCAACTTTAGCTAAGAAAGCTGAGTCAGCAATCAAATTCCATTCATATGTTCCTTGAATACCTGTTACATTGAGTCCAACTTCCTTTGCAGGTGTCGTGTCATTTGTTTCAAGTTTTACAAGTATCGTTCCCGTACCTTCTACTGTGATGACCAATTTTTTAAATATAGAAAGGTCTACAAATGCAATGTTTGCGCTGCTCATAAATGCATCAGGGAATGCTGCTTTATCATAAGTAAAATCTAATTCAGATGTTGTGTTCGTGTTTAATGTATAAACACCGTCACCGCCATCTGTCCATCCGCCTAAAACGCTGAATTCAGTAACTTCTGGAATTATAATAGGATCATCGGGTTTACATGCTGTGATTCCAAAAGCCAATCCAACCATTAATAAAACTGTAAATAGTTTAAAAACCTTGTTCATTTTTCTCCTCCTAAATTTTCTAATCAATTAGATTCTAAAGTAAATTCACATAATTCGAAACGTTTCGAGTTTTTGTTAAAATATAATCCAGATCACATTTAATCCTATCTGTTATCACTTACGTATTGTTTATTGCAAGGACTAGATACTTTTGCCATGAAACTGGATGTTTTTTATTGTATTTGCTCGTCACTCGATATAGTTATCGAAACGTTTCAATTATATTATAATGTAATCGCTTACTTTTTGCAATAAGTTTCCAGTGAAAATATATATTTTTAGATAACATAACCTAAATAGATGGATTTCAGAGTAAAAAAGGCAATAACAATACAGCTAATAAAAAAAGCATATCAGAAATAAATCCAATATGCTTAAATTTATAAACTTCAATCTGTTTTAAAAATCTTTATAAATTAATCTTCTATATATGCTCTACTAAAATCAACTGTACCAAGAACACTACGTCCCCAATCCTTCAAATATGATTTAACATACATGAAATCTGAGTAATGATAAACTGGAACGATTGGCATAGCTGCCATAAACATATCTTGAGCAGCATATAATTTAGCAAAATGAACAGCAGGATCAGTAGTTTGCTGAGCTTGTTCAATCAAAAGATCAAATGCAGGTACATTATATTTCGGATCATTGTATGCATTGCCTTCAGTGAAGATTGCAAGCATTCCGATTGGATCCATGAAGTCTGTTAACCAACCACCACGAGCAACGTCAAAATTACCATTTCTTCTTGATGTTTGAAAAACACCCCATTCTTGATTACCTAAATCCATTTGGAATCCAAGAACTTGATTCCATGATTCTTGGACAAGTTGGGCAGCCATTGCATGAGCTTCTGAAGTATTATATAGCAATGTTGCAGCAGCTAATTCGGATTGTAGTTGAGCGACTGTTAGTCCCATTTCACCTGCAGCTTCTGCAAAGAGTGTAACAGCTTGTGGGAAATTAGAATCATCAGAAACCATGCCATAAGTACCAGCTTCTTCAAAGAAGTCATTGCCTTGGTCATCAATAAATCCAGGAGGTATAAAGCCAGCAGCAGGAACTTGTCCACCACCTAAAGCTTCAACGATTGCTTCTCTATCTATTGCATAAGATAATGCAGTACGTAGTTTCACATTGTCGAATAGACCGTTTTCTTGATCTAAATTGAAACTATAGTAGTAAGTTCCAAGCAATGCAAACACATAGAATTCTGGATCTTCAGCAATCAATCTAGTCATTTCTGAACTTGGAACATCAGGAATGAAATCTAATTCATCAGAATTAAATTTGTCATAAGCAGTTGATGCATTATCGATAAATGAACCTTCAATTTTTTCAAGCTTGACAGTATCTGCTTCCCAATAATTTTCATTCTTTTCAAGTACTAAACCATCGCCTAGATTATATGCGGTTAACTTGAAAGGACCATTACATACAGCAAGATCAGGCACTTTTGCCCATAGACCGTCTTCACCGCCAGCAGCTTCTACTGAAGATTGCTTAACTGGCATGAAATGATAGAACGCCATCAAACTTACAAAGTAACTTGTTGGGTTGACGAGTTCAACAACAAGCGTGTTATCGCTTGGTGCGGAAATACCTACATTAGCTCTTGATTCAGCCATCGTATAACCTGTATCATCATCAAGGCCGTCTGAGAAATCAGTACCAACTAAAATACCATCATCGTCATATACATTTTCATCGCCAGTTGTATTATTTGCTTCATCTGTGAAGTAAACATACTCTAAAGAGCCTACAACATTTGTATATTCCCAAATCCAAGCATATTCACTTGCAGTTGCAGGATCCATAGCTCTAAGCCATGTATAGACAAAGTCTGAAGCTACCAAATCTGATCCATCACTCCATTTTGAATCGCGAAGAGTAAATGTAACTGTTTTACCATCAGCTGAAGTCACCCAAGACTCAGCAATACCTGGCTCTACAATACCGTTAAACTCACGAACTAGTCCTTCAAATGTATTATTGATAACGTCACCGCCATCTGAAGCACCATTCAATGATGGGTCCAAAGTTAGTGGGTCAGCACCAATGTTCCAACGTAAAACTGTCGTGTCTCTTTTTTCTGTACACGAAGCTAAACCGAACACAAATGCTAGTGCCACCATAAGTATTACTAATTTTTTCATTTTTCTCTCTCCTTTTTTTATCTAAACACCTATTTGGTGATTAAACCATTGATTTCTTCTACTAAATGACATGCAACAAATCTGTTTGGTAAAACTTCTTTGATTTCCGGAGTTTCATGATGACATTGTTCGACAGCATAAGAACACCGAGTTGCAAAACGACATCCTGGTTTAGGATTAATCGGACTTGTTACGTCTCCTTGTAAAATGACTCTTCTATCTTTCATTCTAACTCTTGGATTAGCAATTGGAATTGCTGATAATAAGGATTTAGTATAGGGATGAAGTGGTTTTTCATAAACATCATCACTCACACCAATTTCCATCATTTTTCCAAGATACATAACACCGATGCGATCACTGATATGACGCACCATTGATAAATCATGCGCAATAAACAAATAAGTAAGATTAAACTCTGTTTGCAAATCTTCTAACATGTTGATAACTTGTGCTTGAATTGAAACATCAAGTGCACTAATGGGCTCATCAGCAACAATCAATTCAGGATTTAAAGCAAGAGCTCTAGCAATACCGATTCTTTGTCTTTGTCCTCCTGAAAACTCATGAGGATATCTTCCAGCATGTTCTCTTTTCAACCCAACTTTTTCTAGAAGTTCATGAACACGTTCTTCTATTTCTGTTTTCGTTGTAAGAATTTTATGCGTTTTGATACCTTCAGAAATAATTTCAGTTACTGTCATTCTTGAATTCAAGGATGCGTAAGGATCCTGGAAAATCATCTGCACTCGTTTTCTAAAAGTTTTGAGTTCCCTTTCAGATTTTCCTGCATAGTCAACACCATCAAAAATGATACTTCCATCAGTTGGATTATACAGTTTTACTATAAGTCTTCCGGTTGTCGTTTTACCACAACCAGATTCACCAACTAATCCAAAGGTTTCCCCTTTATAGATTACAAAATTGATACCGTCGACAGCTGCGAGTAATTTTTTATTGCCAAATGTGCTTAAATCAAAATACTTTTTTAGATTTTTTACTTCAAGCAAGGGTGTCTTTTCATTCGATAACATCGTAATCATCCCCCTTCACTTGACTATAATTCTCAACCTTTGGAGCATCTTCATGATGCAACCAGCAGGATGCTTTGTGCTTATCTCCAATATTGAACAATGGAGCTGCTTCTTTCATACAAATTTCCATTGCATGAGGACATCTAGGTGAAAATGGACATCCAGTAGGTGGTTCTAGTAAATCTGGTGGAGTTCCTTCAATAGGAATCAAACGTTTTTTAGATCCTGTAACATTTTTAGGAACAGACTGATGTAGCCCCTTTGTATATGGATGTTGCGGATTTTCAAAAATATCAAAGACACTACCTTGCTCCATGACCAATCCACCATACATTACAATAACTTTGGAACAAATTTCAGCTATGACACCTAAATCATGAGTAATTAAAATAACACTTAAATCGATTTTATTCTTCAAATCTCTCATAAGCTCAAGAATTTGAGCTTGAATGGTCACATCAAGCGCTGTTGTAGGTTCATCAGCTATCAAGAGTTGAGGATCGCATGATAATGCCATTGCAATCATCGCTCTCTGTCTCATGCCACCTGAAAATTGGTGAGGATATTGGTTAATTCTAGTCTCAGGTTCTGGAATATTTACCAGTTTTAATAATTCAATAGCGTGAGCTTCTGCTTCACTCTTTGTTTTATCTGTATGTTGCAATATAATTTCTTTAATTTGATTTCCAATTTTAAATACTGGATTTAAAGATGTCATTGGGTCTTGGAAAATCATTGAAATTTCATTTCCTCTAATTTGTGAGAGATCATGATGTGACAATTTGGATATATCATTACCCTGAAATAAAATCTCACCTTCGGTAATTCTTCCTGGTTGGTCTACCAATCCCATAATTGAAAGAGCTGTAACACTCTTACCAGAACCGGATTCTCCAACAATACCAAGAATTTCACCTTTTTCAAGGTCAAAAGAAACACCACGAACTGCCTGAACTTCTCCCATATGAGTGAAAAAACTGGTATGGAGGTTTTTTACTTCAAGTACTTTCATCTGCACTTACCCCTTTCTCAACTTAGGATCAAGGGCTGATCTTAGCCCATCACCAAAGAAATTGAATGCCAGTATAGTTATTGCAATGGCTGAAGCAGGAAATAATAATTGATAGAATGAAGATCTAAATACGCTAATAGCATCGTTGGCTAGTGATCCCCATGAGGATTGAGGAGCAGATGCTCCTAAACCAATGAAACTCAAGAAAGCTTCTGTGAAAATAGCACTAGGTATCATCATTGTTAAGGAAACAACGATAGGTCCTAGAGCATTTGGAATCAAATGTCTGAAAATAATTTGACTCTTAGGTACGCCAAGAGCTCTAGCTGCAAGAACAAATTCTTGGTTTTTTAGTCCCAATACCTGCCCTCTAACAAGTCTAGCCATGCCTACCCAATAGACTAATCCTAAGGTAATGATTACCGTATACATACTATTATCATTCAAAATTACCATAATCAAAATAACGTATAGTAATAAGGGTATTGAATTGATGACATCGATGATTCTCATCATGATATTATCAACCGTACCGCCTTCTAGGCCAGAAATACTACCATAAAGAACACCAATAAATAAGTTAACAAGTGCAGCAATCAGTGCAATAAACAATGAAATACGTGCACCATACATAACTCTAGTTAACACATCACGACCAAAATTATCTGATCCCCATGGAAACATTTTGTTAGCAACAGTTCTATAAGCTTCTTTGTATTCGATACTTTGATAAGTAATACTAAAGTTTATGCCTTCAAAAGCTTTATCTGGATCCAATTTGTATGAATAATCTAAAACGACTTCTTCACCATTATACTCAAAATAAAATTTTCGATTAGGAACATCTTGTCTAGTTTCGTCAAGTTTTTCTAAAAGCATACCTTTTTCTGTAACTGCATATAAATCATATTGCGTGCCATTGAAATAAAAGAAAGCGTCACCTGCTTTAGTTATGGTTATTCTAGGTGGAACATTGGTGTATCCAATGACCTGATCACTATATGTGTATGGCGTTAAAAATGGACCAAAAATGCCAAATAACGTAACTAAGATAATAACCACTAAACCAGCCATAGCTAAATAATTCTTTTTAAGTCTTCTCCAGGCATCTTTCCAGTAGGTTAACCCTGGTCTTATTTGTTCATTACTAATTCTTTGTTCTGGACTAACAAATTTAAATTCGCTCTTATTCACATTAATCACCACTCTTCTTGCCAAGTCTTATGCGTGGATCAATAAGTGAATAGGCTATGTCCACAAGTAAAACCATTACGATGTAGAAAGCTGCATAAAACACAGTAACACCAACAATCATTGTATAATCACGATTGGTAACACTACTGACAAATCTATCCCCAATACCAGGAATATCAAATACATTTTCTACAACAAATGATCCTGTTAGAACTGCAGCGACCATAGGTCCTATATAAGTAATAACGGGAATCAGAGCATTTTTTAATGCATGTTTACTCATAACTTTGAACTCCGAAATACCATTTGCTCTTGCAGTTCGAATATAATCTTGCTGAAGAACTTCCAACATGCTTGATCTGGTCAATCTTGCAACAAATGACAACGAATATCCAGATAGAGCAATAACCGGTCCTATATAGTATAGCGGGTTCGGTCCGATGCCACCCGTCGGCACCCAATTGAGTTTAACACCAAAGAAATAGATAAATAAAGTTGCTATAACGAAACTCGGGATGGTTACCCCCAATGTCGCCATAATCATTACAGCATAATCGACAGGTTTGTTTTGTTTTAGTGCTGATATGATGCCAATTGGGATACCAATTAAAACAACAGCAATAACAGAAACAATACCTATTTTGGCAGATACGGGAAAACCTGTGGCAATAATTTCATTGACTGAAAACCCTTTAACGGCAAACGAAGGGCCTAAATCAAATCTAAACAACCCACCCATATAATCAAAATATTGTTCAATGAGGGGAGCATCTAAATTATATTTAGCAAGCAATCTAGCTTCAATTACAGGATCAAGTGCCCTCTCACGGGTGAATGGACCACCAGGTATAGAGCGCATCATAAAAAATGTTAAGGATGCAATAATTAATAATGTAAAAAATGCAGATAACACACGTTTAATATAATAGACCATGTTGAGCTGCCTCCATGTTATTTAAAAAATATCTTTATTACATATTTTATTAATTATACTTCATTTATCTATTAAATACAAGACTGTTTCACACAAAACGCACGTATTTAGTAATCAAACAAATCGTGGATATCGAATAGTTATAATTATTATTATAAAAGAGTATTTGAAGCACTAATTATGAAAACACTTTCATAAAATAACTGAAAACATTGGAATCTTTCATAATATCTTAAATGAAAAAATAGAAACCCTTTTTTGGATTTCCATTTTCTTAAATGTGTCTTATTTTTTCAAATTATAAAAGGATTTTAATCCTAAGTATTGCGCAGTTTCTGCAAGTTGATCTTCAATTCTTAACAACTGATTGTATTTAGCAATACGATCTGTTCTTGAAGCACTACCTGTTTTAATCTGTCCAGCATTGGTTGCAACAACGATTTCTGCAATAGTTGTATCTTCTGTTTCACCACTTCGATGAGAAACAACAGCAGTGTAACCAGCACGTTTAGCCATTTCAATAGCATCAAACGTTTCTGTAAGTGTACCAATTTGATTAACCTTGATTAAAATTGAGTTTGCAATACCCATTTCAATACCTTTAGCAAGTTTTTCAGTGTTTGTAACAAATAAATCATCACCAACCAATTGAATCTTGCCTCCAAGTTTCTTGCTTAAGTAAACCCAACCTTCCCAGTCGTTTTCATCTAAACCATCTTCAAGTGAGATGATAGGATATTTTTCAACTAGAGTAGCATAGAAATCAGAAAGTTCTTCACTTGTGAATTCTTTTCCACCTTCACCTGCTAGGACATAAGTCTTAGTTTCTTTATTGTAAAATTCAGATGCAGCAACATCCATACCTAAGAAAACGTCTTTACCTGCAACGTATCCAGCTTTTTTGATTGCTTCAAGGATAACTTGAAGTGCTTCTTCATTTGATCCAAGATTTGGAGCAAACCCGCCTTCATCGCCAACGCTCGTATTATATCCTTTTGACTTAAGAACACTCTTAAGATTATGGAATACTTCAACACCCATACGTAATGCTTCTTTAAACGTTTTAGCACCTACTGGTAAAATCATGAATTCTTGGAAATCTACATTATTATCTGCATGAGATCCACCATTGATGATATTCATCATAGGAACCGGTAATTGTTTTGCATTGAAACCACCAAGATATTGGTATAATTCAACACCTAAGAAATCTGATGCTGCTCTTGCAGCGGCCATAGAAACGCCTAAAATTGCGTTTGCTCCTAATTTTGACTTATTCTTCGTACCATCAAGTTCAATCATTAATTTGTCTATACCTACCTGATTGGTAACGTCGATTCCAACCAATTCTGGGGCAATAATTTCGTTCACATTATGAACTGCTGTTAAAACTCCCTTACCTAAATAACGTTTTTTGTCACCGTCTCTAAGTTCTACTGCTTCGTGTTCACCTGTTGATGCTCCTGATGGAACAATCGCGCGTCCAAAAGCACCAGATTCTGTATAAACTTCAACTTCAATCGTTGGATTACCTCTAGAATCTAAAACCTCGCGTGCGTAAATATCGCTAATAAATGGCATATTTTCACTCCTTTATTTAGTTTTTGCCTTGTTATTCTACATATTATATTATACACAAAATGTCTGTGTTAATAAAGTAAATCATCAATAAAAACGTTTACTTAAGATATCGAACCACATAAATGTTTACAAGAATGAAAAAGAAGACATCTATAATATTTCCAACTGTAAAAAATCCTGGTTTAAGAAAATTTAAAAAGCTAAAATATCCGAATGGATTTAAGATATCATTAATGTAGTTTGTATTCAATAAACCAATCATATAAAGATACCCTGATAGATAAACAACATTCAATAGATAAAATGCGATGAAGACTGCAATAATCGCAATTATAGTATAGATAATATGATATGTCTTGTAAGCTTCACGTATTCTTCTTGAAAGAGTTAATCCAAAGATAAATAGGAACATCCAGACAAGTGATATATGAAATATCTGATCAACTAACAAATGGATGGCTCCAATAAGTAATCCACCAACAATAGCCATGAAAAGGGCCTGTCTAATGACGGCCAACAAATCATTTTTATCAATAGGTTCTCTAAACATTTGTCTAATTTTCATTTGATATCCTCAAAACAAGTATAACACATTATAATTCTAAGTACTTCATTCTAGGCTTTAACATCATGAAGATAATACTAATCAAAATACCTTTAACTAAATTAAATGGCATGTACAGCGTTAAGGTACTCCAAAAGAACTGTCTATAAGTAAATGGTGAATCTGGTATGAAAGAAAATACAGTGAAGTGGACTTTCCCACTAAACGAAATACTATATGGTGGTAACGTATAATACAATGGTGTAGCAACAAAGAAATTAACAACGTATAAAATGATTGCTAAAAACCCTGTAATCATTGCAGTAGTTACAATGATTTCTTTAAGATGAGTCTTATTACCATTAACACTTACTTCGTAAAGCAATGGTTTTTCCTTCAGCTTCAAAACTTTTCTTGATAAATTATAAGCTAAAATGATTGAAAATGAAGCGAACATTGCAAGCATTTCACCCACGAGTTCTCCTGGGTCAAATCCTCTAAATATTCTTCTTGCTACTGTTCGAACTAAAACAACCATTATCGTTTCTTTTGTTCCTAGAACTAACAGAGCCACTAGAATAGCAATCTCACTAAAATCCAGTTTGAGAAAACTTGCTAAAGGCCATGGAATTTCTATTAAGGAAAGTACAATAGAAACTGCAGCTAATGAAACAACATACAACATTTTCTTCAATCGTAAGTAATTTGACATGATTTACCTCCTGAGTAACAAAAAATCGCCAAATTACTTCGGCGATAAAAAGGCATGTCAAACTTGACATTACTTCTTCCATCCAGACTTTACTGTCGGTCCTTGAATTGCACAAGGTCTGCCTTAAGGCTCGCGGACTGTTACCGCCGGTAGGGAATTACACCCTGCCCCGAAGTATTACACACATATTTTATCACAATATTTATCAATTTCCAACTGCTGTACTTGAAAACGTTTTTTTTGCGTTGAATTACGCATCCATCAGTTTTTAAAGTATAATAGAGGTGATAAAGCTTTCGAAGGAGTATATGATGAATAAAAAATTTGCAGCACTAATTATTATGGATGGCTATGGACTTGCACCAGCAAGTGATAGCAATGCAGTTTCGCTTGCTAAAAAGCCATTTTTAGATCAATTATTTAAAGATTACCCTAACAACACCCTAAAGGCAAGTGGTGAAGATGTAGGTTTACCTGATGGCCAAATGGGCAACAGTGAAGTCGGTCACTTAAATTTAGGTGCAGGCCGTATTGTCTACCAATCCTTAACTAGAATCAATGTAGCTATTAAAGATGGTTCATTCTTCAAGAACCAAGCATTCTTAGATGCGATTGATCATGCTAAAAAGAATAAGAGTAACCTTCATATTTTCGGTTTAGTAAGTGATGGCGGTGTGCACGCATACCCTACACATATCAAAGCACTTCATGATTTGGCAGTATCTCATGGAATCACACCATATCTTCATGCGTTCATGGATGGTAGAGATACACCACAGGTTTCAGGATTAGGCTTTTTAAAGGATTTAATCGATCATGGTATGAGAGTTGCTACTGTTTCGGGTAGATATTATGCTATGGATCGCGATAACAATTGGGATCGTATTCAGTTAGCATTTGATAATATGGTACTTGGTACAGGCAAAAAATATGATGATGCGCTTATAGGCATGCAAGCATCTTATGATGCTGGTATCACAGATGAATTTATAGTTCCTTTCGTTGTTGATAAAAAGGGTTTAATTGGTAACCATGACTCAATCATTTTTGCAAACTTCAGACCAGATAGAGCAATTAGAATAGCTACTGCTTTCTCTAATCCAAGTGAGGCAAATACTTACCATACCGAAGGTAAGGCAAGTTTTGATCCCAAAAATGTGCCAACAGATATTTTTCTTGTTTCCATGATGCATTATAACAAAACTGTCAAAGGTCCTCTGGCTTATGAACTTCAAACGTTAAACAACTTATATGGTGAAGTGATTGCAGACGCTGGTTTAAAACAATTACGCATTGCTGAAACCGAAAAATATGCGCACGTTACTTTCTTCTTTGATGGTGGTCAAGAAAGAGAATTAAAAGGAGCTACAAGAATTCTTGTTCAATCTCCTAAAGTAGCAACTTATGATTTAAAACCTGAAATGAGTGCATTTGAAGTTAAAGATAAGGCTGTTGAAGCTGTTTTATCCGGTAAATTCGATACAATGATCTTAAATTTTGCAAATCCCGACATGGTTGGTCATACCGGTTCAATTCCTGCTGCAATAAAAGCAGTTGAAACTGTAGACCAATGCACACATGAAGTTGTGGATGCCATACTTTCAATTGGTGGTGTTGCTATCATCATCGCAGACCATGGCAACGCAGAAAAAATGAGAAGTGAAGACGGACAACCTCATACAGCACATACAACAAATCTTGTTCCTGTACTAATAACTAAAAAAGGTATCAAGGTTGGTACAGGCTCATTGTGTGATATTGCACCAACACTATTAGACCTGCTTGATTTAAAGCAGCCTAAAGAAATGACTGGACACAGTCTCATCAGCAAATAATAAATCAAAAGTCCCTATTCGATGAATAAGGACTTTTTTATTGTTATCAAATGTAATTGATTAACCCATTTTTCTTAAATAAAACTCTATGATGCTCTGAGTTCCTAAATCAGCAAATCCCTTGTCAGATAAAATCTGATAAGCTTTTTGCACTTTTTCAACAATCTCTAATTTTAAATCTCCCTTTTCTTCTAAGACAAGCTTTAAATCCTTCAAATAGTGCTTGACAAAAAATCCAGGACGATAATCATGATCAATCATTTTTGGACCATTATTTGCTGCTTGCCAAGAACTAGCTGATCCTCCAACGATAACTGACAACATCTTATTTAGATCAAGATTCTTATCTTTTGCGTAGGTTAGTGCTTCACATATACCAATGATGTTTCCTGCAATCACTGTTTGATTTGCCAATTTAGCATGCATTCCACAGCCAGATTCTCCCATATAGGTCACTGTAGTGCCCATCGCTTTGAATAATGGTAGTATTTTATGAAATATAGATTCATCGCCGCCTACCATGATAGAAAGAGTTCCCTTAATTGCTCCTAAATCTCCACCTGTCACAGGTGCGTCTAGCATAGGCAAACCTTTTTGTTTTGCCATTTGATATAATTCTTTTGCTAGCGTGGGTGAAGAGGAGGTCATGTCAACTAAAATAGTTCCTCTTTTGGCATATTCGATAACTGTGTCATAAACATCAATAACATCTGATGGATATCCAACGATACTCATCACAACCTCAGCATCTTTAATGCAATCTCTAATGGAAGAAAAGGCTTTGACCTTGGGTTCAAGTGCTTTAGCTTTTTCGTAAGTTCTATTGTAGACAAATACTTCATGACCAGCATCACTTAAATGCAAAGCCATGGGTTTTCCCATGACGCCTGTTCCAATAAATGCTATTTTCATATCAGTCTCCTAACTTGTATGATTGTTTAACCATTCAATTAAATCTGCAAATACTTTTTCTCTATCTAAATCATTAAATATTTCATGATAGGACTCTGGATAAATCAAAAGTTTTTTATCACTCGAAGGAATGATATTATATAATCTTTCGGAAAATTCAGTAGGTACAATCTTGTCTGTACCTCCATGCATAATCAATACTGGAGCATCATATTGATCAATATGACGATTTAAAAACCGCACACCACCGACAAACATGTTGCCAGCAAGTGAAAAATAAAATTTCTTTAAGTTCAATGGATCAGCAATATATGCTTCTTCTACAGCTTTAATTCTTGAAAGCTGATCATTTGCAAAATCTGTCTTTCTAGGTAAAAATCCTAACCATCTAAAACCAATGAATCTAAAAGGTAGAACATCCTTGATAAAGTTAGATGGAGCAGCACTAGATATGACACCATCGATATCATGATATTTAACGGCATACATATTAACGATTAATGCCCCCATGCTGTGACCTAAGATGAAAACCTTCTTCGAACTCAATTTCTTTTCTTCAATGACTAAAGCATATAAATCATCAATCGTTTGATGAAATGACTTCAAAGAACCTCTTTTACCTTGGCTTTGACCATGTCCTCTTATGTCATATCGAACAACCGAGAAACCTGCTTCATTTAACTTATTTGTGATTTCTTCATATCTTCCAGAATGTTCTGCTATACCGTGAGTGATAATCACAGTTGCTTTTGGTTTTTCAACATCATTTCTTTTTACATGTAATAATACATCGTTAATTAGCATTGTTTCATCTCCTTTACCCTTATTATACTCGAAAACGACATTCAAAAAAGGATAAATTCCATGATATAATGAAAAAAAAGAGCGTGGAGGGCATTTTATGAAGAAAATAGGTATTTTACTCATCATATTTTTGTTATTCGTCAGCATGCCTTCTTTTCATGTTAGAGCTGATATGGGACCTAAAAGTTCGATAGAAATTGAGATCATAGGTGTTGATAGTCATTATGTTATCGATCTTTTATATCCTGGAATTTTACCAAGTCAAAGTGACATAGATCAAATGAAAACGGATCTGGATAATGAATGGATTTTTGGTGGTCAGACGATCCCTGAAGTATTATGGACAATCGATGACGATGGATTCATTTCAACATCTCTTTTTAGAGGACGTCCTACAATGCTCTCTTTTGAAGAACCTGATTCGTACCGTTATCCTTATAGTCCACCATCAACAGTCAAAGTAATCATTATTTTTGACGACTCACATTATCTGATTTCTAATGAAATTACGACAAAATTGTTTACTAGCAAACTCACGTGGGATTTAACCAATGTTGACTTGACACAAACAGCAACTCAAGCTGGGGAAATTCAAGAGGATTTTCCTGTTACTTTGATGACAAAAGATTTACTACTGCGCATATTTGGAACAATAGCTGTTGAAATGATTGTTCTTTTCGCATTTTTCTATCGACAAATGAAATCCTATAAATTAGCATTGATTGTAAATGTAATTACACAAACAATTCTCACAGGTTTTTTATTTGGCATGCGTTATTTTTGGTCTCCACTTTTTGGTGAACTGTTCGTCTTAATTGTTGGTGAGTTCTTCATTATTATTCTTGAGATGATCATTTATAGGAAATATATGACTGAACACTCTAAATTGCGAGCTGTAGTGTATGCATTTATAGCAAATATAACATCAATTGTAGCCAATATTCTCATTATGGTCTATTTACTTTTAAGTTAAATATCAGATTCGAAAAAGCATCTTTTTAATCAGTCTGAAAAGGTGTTTTTTTTATTTTTTATAAAATAAAGGTTTTTTTAACATATCGATTTTAAATCTAAAAATATATTGTATAATGTATATAGAAAACGCTTTTAGGAGATGTCTATGAAAAACACTGCATTGTATGAAAAACACCTAGCGTTAAACGCGAAAATGATTGAATATGCTGGATTCAGTATGCCTGTCTTATATAAAGGGATTACTGAGGAACATATTGCCGTACGTACTAGTATGGGTATTTTTGACGTTTCACATATGGGTGAATTTGTTGTTACTGGTGAAGATTCTTTATCATTTGTCAATCATTTGGTTACCAATATAATTACTGATGAACCAAACAAAGTAACTTATGCTTTAATGTGTGATGAAAAAGGATTTGTTGTTGATGATTTATTGGTTTATCTTATCAAACCAACTCAAATACTTCTTGTCGTTAACGCAGGAAATATGGAAAAGGATTTTGAATGGGTCGTAGAGCAATCTAAATCTTTTGGTGTGGAAGTTTCTAATAAATCAAATGATTTTAGTCAAATTGCTGTTCAAGGACCACAAGCTGTTGATCATATCAATCAAATCATCGGTCATGATGTCAAAGATCTAAAATTCATGACATTTGCTGTTGTTCCTTATCAAGATCTTCATATCATCGTTTCTAGAACTGGGTATACTGGTGAAGATGGATTTGAAATATATGCCAAAAACTACCTGATTTCGCAATTATGGGATGATGCAATCAAAGAAGGCGCTGTGCCCTGTGGTCTAGGTTCAAGAGATACCTTAAGATTCGAAGCAAATCTTCCTTTATATGGGCATGAAATCAGTGAATCAATCAACCCAATTGAAGCAGGTTTAAATTTTGCTATTAAACTAGACAAAGCATTTATTGGTAGAGATGCTTTGTTATCATATAAAGAAAATCCAACACGCAAAGTTGTTGGATTAGAGTTGTTGGAAAGAAATATTCCAAGACATGGTTATGAAGTCTATTCAGGCGAAACCTTGGTAGGGCATGTAACAACTGGCTATCTTCTTCCAAATGTAGTTACACCAATCGCCTGCGCTTTAGTTGATATAGAGTATTCAGCAATTGGAACAAACCTATTTGTTCAAGTAAGAAATAATAAAATTCCTGCAAAAGTAAGAAATAGAAAATTTTATATTAAGAATTATAAAAAATAGGAGGTTTCACATGATTTTAGAAGGATTATTATATGCAGAAAGCCACGAATGGCTTAAAGTTAATGGCAGTCAAGGCTATGTAGGCATTTCAGACTATGCTCAACACAGTATGGGTGATGTAGTTTTTATTGAATTACCAAAAATAGGATCCACCATTAAAAAAGGTGATATGTTTGGTGCTGTTGAAAGTGTCAAAGCTGCTTCTGATCTATATTTACCTGTCACAGGTAAAGTACTTGAAGTAAATACAACACTTGAAAATACTCCTGAAAAATTAAATGAAGATCCCTATGGGAACTGGATCGTCAAAATTGAAATTCTAGATGCAAAAGAGCTAGAAACATTACTAAAGTCAGACCAATACAAAGCTTGTTGTGAGGCGTAGGTGTTATCATGCATAAATACCTGCCTCATACTGCAAAAGATATAGAACAAATGCTTGCTGTCTCAAAAGTGGAAACCATTGATGACCTGTTTGTATCTATTCCTAAAGCACTACGTTTAAAGAAACTCTACAATATACCAAGTGCACTCTCAGATGACAATTTGACTACACATATGAAAACTTTAGCATCAAAAAATAAGGAACTTGTTATTTTTAGAGGTGCTGGAAGCTATGATCATTACACACCCAGTGTGGTAAACAGCTTGATTAACCGTCAAGAATTTTTAACTTCATATACACCTTATCAACCTGAAGTTGCACAAGGAACGCTACAATATATTTTTGAATACCAATCGATGATTTGTGAACTTACCGGTATGGAAGTATCCAACGCATCAATGTATGATGGAGCAACTTCTACTGCTGAGGCTATGTTTATGGCTAAAGCTCAAACTGGTAAAAATACGATTTTGATCAGTGAAACGGTCAATCCAAGAATCATCGAAGTTGTTGAAACCTATGCAAGATATAGAGATATTAAAGTCTTAGTTGTTCCTCAAAAGAAAAACGTCACTGATTTGAATTTTGTCAAAGAAAACATGGCGGATGCAATGGGTCTAATTGTTCAAAATCCAAATTACTTTGGTGCTATAGAAAATTATGAAGATTTTGCTGATGTCGTTCATGCTCATGATGGAATGTTCATCATGAATGCAGAAGGACAATCCTTAGCACTCCTTAAGACTCCTGGTGAATATCATGCAGATATCGCATGTGGCGATCTTCAATCCTTTGGTCTTCCATTATCATTTGGAGGAGCTTATGGTGGATATCTAGCAACACAGATGAAATATGTAAGAAAAATGCCTGGAAGAATCTGTGGAATCACCACAGATGTTGATGGCAAACGTGCCTTTGTACTGACATTACAAGCTAGAGAACAACACATCAGACGTGCAAAAGCAAATTCAAATATTTGTTCTAATCAATCGTTAATGGCACTCGCCGTGACTATTTATTTATCAACTATGGGCAAACAAGGCTTGATTGATGTTGCTACAGAATCGATGCAAGGTGCTCATTACCTCTATAACAAACTATTAGAAACCAAGAAGTTTGAAGTAGTTAATCACGAACCTTTCTTCAAGGAATTCGTACTGAAAGCTAATTTTGATGTTGAAATTTTCGAAAAATCTCTGCTTAAAAATGGTATTTTAGGGCCTCTTCATATAGGGAACAATCAATTGCTATTTGCTGTCACTGAAAGACGGACCATTGAAGAAATGGATCTTCTGGTTCAAAAGGTGGTGGAACAACTATGAAATACTACGACAAACTGATTTTTGAAATCTCAGAAGAAAACCGAATTGGTTATAACTTAGAAAAAAAGAATTTGCCTAAAGTAGATCTACCAAAGGCAATTAGACGTAACCAAAAAGCTGAACTTCCAGAAGTATCAGAGTTTGATGTGGTTCGCCATTATACCAATGTCAGCCAAAAGAATTTTGGCGTTGAAACAGGTTTCTATCCTTTAGGATCTTGTACAATGAAATACAACCCAAAAATCAATGATGAACTTGCAACCCTTTCAGGATTTGCTAACATTCATCCATTACAACCTGTTGAAACAGTACAAGGCTTATTAAAGATTTATCATGATACACAAAAAATGTTATCAGAAATATCTGGATTAGCTGCTTATTCCTTAAATCCATTTGCAGGTGCACATGGTGAACTTGCAGGTTTAATGATTATCAAGGCTTATCATCAAAAAAATAATGACCACAAGAGAAATAAGATTGTTGTTCCTGATAGTGCTCACGGAACCAATCCAGCTAGCGCTACTGTTTGTGGATTTGAGGTTGTTGAGATCAAGTCCAATCCTGATGGAACCGTTAATCTAGATGCACTTAAAGCTGTCTTAACTGATGAAGTTGCAGGCTTAATGCTTACTAATCCAAATACCGCTGGTGTCTTTGAAAAAGATATCTTAGAAGTTTCAAGACTTGTTCATGAAGCTGGTGGATTACTATATTATGATGGAGCTAATCTAAATGCTTTACTGGGTAAAGCTAAACCTGGTGACATGGGGTTCGATATTACACACATCAATTTGCATAAGACATTCTCAACACCACATGGTGGTGGAGGTCCAGGTTCTGGGCCAGTTGGTGTTTGCGAAAAACTCACCTCTTTCCTTCCTAATCCGATTGTTAGAGAAAAAGAAGGCTTCTATTACTTTGAGAATTCAAATGACTCCATAGGGGCATTAGGACAGTTTTACGGCAATGCGAGTGTCTACATCAGAGCTTATGTATATATCATGACTCTAGGTAAGGAAAATATGAGTGACATTGGGCCATTAGCAGTACTCAATGCAAATTATATTAAAGATTCTTTGAAAGACTTGTTTGTTCTTCCGATTGATAGACCTTGTATGCATGAATTTGTCTTCGATGGACTCAAAGATAATTCTACGGGTATTAGAACACTAGATCTTGCTAAGAGACTACTGGATTATGGATTTCATGCACCAACAATTTATTTCCCACTTATCTTTTCTCAATCAATGATGATTGAACCTACTGAAGTGGAATCTAAAGAGACTTTGGATGAATTCATCAATGTGATGAGAATTGTTGCCAAAGAAGCAATAGAAAATCCAGAAATGGTTAAGACTGCGCCACATAATACTATTGTGAGAAGATTAGATGAAGTTAAAGCTGCTAGAAATCCGATTGTTAAATTTAGAGATATTTAATTCATTGATATTATAAAAAGAACTACCCCCTGATATTGAAAAGGTGTAGTTCTTTTTTTGCAAGTTCTTATCTATTATCTATTTACATTTCATAGTATGCAAAATCCGAAGCATACAATGCATGCATTACTCAAAACTAATTCTTCCACAACGCTCTAGTATGTTAAGACAATGATATGTAAGCCAAGGAGATGGTTCTTTCTTTTGACCGAAATCCCATGCCTTACATTTGAGATAAACTGACTCAGATGTAAATTGAAAGTCAGAATTTGCTTTGCTTTCAATAATATCAAGCATTTCATGAAAACGTTTATCTTTTCTAGCATATTCAAAATGGCTTAAGCAATCTGCAACGTTCACAATATCATACCATATAGCAGGAGCCTTAAGTTTTCTGAAATCATTTCCCATATAGAAAATATATGGGTGTTGATCTAGACTGTTTTTCCATAAATTCAACAATGCTTCAATCGTTGAATTAGCTATTTCTGAATTTTTATATTTTGGAACCAATGATAATACCTTAAGGATAATTAGTGTTGCATAAGGACAGCAATCGTCTTTCCTCCCTGGACCTCTAAATTTCCCGAGTTCCTTTGATACAGCACAAGGAAATCCATTTTGTCTATTCAATTTAAAAATATAATCAACGCCTGCTTTGATATGTTTATCATAGGATAAGCCTGCTTTTAATAGCGCATAAAGCATAAGTGGTGCATCACATAAGCACCATGCAAGTGTATCTGTTCCTGTACCTCCAAAATGAGCAGGGACGTTTGTCATGCATTTGTATATACCATCTTCACTTTTATTCGACAAAATTTTATTTAGTGCGATTTGGATTTCATCAACATGGTCTCAAGTCCGATTTCTAATAGAAATAATAATTTGTGAATTGGTAATTCTGGATTCTTGTGATTGGTGACAAGAATTCCGTTGAAATCAGCAATATCGCTTAAATATTTTTTTATTCGAATATCTGACAATACTTTATTTATCAATTCTTGTAACTCATTTTTGTCTTCCTTTAAAATATTAACTCTTGTAGCAAGTTCAACATAGGGATCACACTTAAGAAGCCAATTGATTGTATCCATATCTATACACTACCTCTCAATATTAAATAAATAATTCAACGACGAAAATAATTCTGAAATGAAAACCCTCTATTTGGCATTATTATATCACAGCATAAAGTGAATATACCTCAATGTTTAGGTATATAATTTCTTCGTCTTTAATCATAGTGTTAGAATGGATTAAAAAAACATATTGAATAGAATCCAATATGTTCGATTAATTTGTTTTATGTTTAACTGCCTTATAAATCCAATTCATCTATCATTTTTAATGCAATCTCATCATAGATCTTGCCAGTTTCTTCTTTACCATCAAATAAGAAATGTCCTTGTTGTGGTTGTCCGATAGGTATTTGACCTAATAGGCTTGTTCCTAATTTCTTAGCGACCAATTCTCCTCCACCAGATCCAAAAATGAATTCGCGTTTTTGATTACATGTATTTAAATAATAACTCATATTTTCCACAACACCAATGACTTCATGGCCAATCTGTTGTGCACCTAAACCTGCTTTTACAGCTATACTTGATGCATTATGGTGTGGTGTAGTAACAACAATCACTTTGCTTGTTGGGGCATAAGACTTAACATCTAATGCAACATCACCTGTTCCTGGTGGCAAATCGATAATGATTAAGTCAATGCCTTCTTGCCATTCAACACCATTAAAGAAATGTGTTAATAGTTTCCCTAGCATTGGTCCACGCCACATAACTGGTTTTTCTGGTGGCATAAAAAATTCTGTGGATATGACTTGAATGCCATTTTGTTCTAAAGGAATCATCTTTTCATCAGCTGTTGATGTCAAAGGTTTGATAGGTAATCTTAGGATATAAGGAATACTTGCCCCATAGATATCAGCATCGATTATACCAACTTTTTTCCCTTGTCTAATCATAGCAGCTGCAAGATTGGCAGCAACAGTAGATTTACCTACGCCGCCTTTGCCTGATGCTATCGCTAAATACTTAATCGCTTTTTGTCCTTCTGGAACAAATTCTGACTCAAAAAAATCAATTTTAATTCCAGGAAATCCCAACTCGATTTTAACTAAGCGTACAATTTGTATTTTGACCGCTTGTTCATTCTTTGTTTTATCTTTTAGATAAATTTCAAGTTCAGCAACTCCTGTAGGCCCAATCACTAATTTTTTTATTCCATTTACAGCTTTAAATGGTAAATTGAAACCCGGGTCAATGATCTCTTCAATTCTACTTTTTAAATCATCATATGTCATCTTGACTCACCTCAAAACCATTATAACAAAAACAAGTTCAATTTGCTCGTTAAATGGTAATTACAAAATAAAAAGGTTGAATCGAACTAATTTCATTTATAATAAAAATGATATGTAATATGAAAGGCTCATTTATGATCATTGATTATAGAGCACCCATCAAGGGTGAACATCTCGATGTCTCCATGGCACATGACGACACATTCAGTCAATATCTGGTTGGAAATGGATTTGTCATCTATCCGACCGATAATAAAATATTTGCACCAATCGAAGGCATAATTTCACATATATTCCCAACAAAACATGCGATAGTAATCAAACACAATTCAGGAATTAATGTCTTGATTCATTTGGGATTTGGTACCGTTAATCTGAAAGGTGAAAACATTATATCTTTTGTTGAAATCAACCAAACCGTGAAGCAAGGTGATCTATTGTTATCATTTGATTTTGAATTTCTAAAAAGAAACACTTCATCTATGGACATACCAGTTGTTTTTATGCAAAAAAATAACTTAGAGATCATTGAATTAAAAGCTGAGACACCTTATATCCACATGCTTATAGCTGTCTCATAATCATGTGAATTTATTTGAAATAATAACATAAACATTAAATGATAGATGGATGTGATAAAATAATAATGTAAGCACATTAAATTATCATAAAAATAAATAGGGTGTGAGGGAGTTTATATGGAAAAAGAATTTGTATTAAAGGCCGAGCAAGGATTACATGCCAGACCAGCAACTAATTTTGTTCGCTTTATGTCATCATTACCATTTACCGTTTATCTCATTTATAAGGATTTTGTTGCTGATGCTAAATCAATTATGGCAATCATGAGTGTTGGTTTATCAAAAGATTCAGTATTCAAGATTAAAATAGAATCTGAAAATAGTGAACACATGAAGCAAGTTGAACAGTATTTAAAGGAAAATCATTTAATTTAATCTAAAAATAAGGGACTTCACAAAAGTTGAAGTCCCTTTTTATATATTATTATATTATTGATTTAATCTTTAGTCGTCTTCTTCGTCATCGTCATCATGATAATAATAGTAATATGTGTCTTTCGATTCATGGTCTTCGTCATCTTCATCATCTTCATCATCTTCATCATCTTCACCAGTTCCTACTGATGTAGATGCACCTGCCGTGAGATCACTTGTGGGAATTGTTGTCCCTGTTGGCGTACTAGGTGTTGTAGATCCCGTTGTAGGAGTTCCTGCCGATGTTGAAGTTGAAGCTCCAGCTGTTATATCACTAGTTGGAGTTGTTGTCCCTGTTGGTGTACTAGGTGTTGTAGATCCTGTTGTAGGCGTTCCTGTTGATGTTGAAGTTGAAGCTCCAGCTGTTATATCACTAGTTGGTGTTGTTGTGGTTTGAGTTGTTCCTGGAGTTGTAACTGTAGATCCTGTTAAAGTGGATGCTCCAGCTGTTATATCACTAGTTGGAGTTGTTCCTGGAGTTGTTGTAGTTGTATCAGGATGTGTTGTAATTGATGCTCCTGTTGTGACATCAGTCTGAGGATTAGTTGATGTACTCGAGTTTGCAGGCACTTCCAAATAATTGCCGTTGGCATCTGTCGACGCACCAGCAACTTGATCTACTGTTGTTGTATGAACAATATAAGTTGCTCCAGCAACAAAATCAGCTACTGAATTAATAGGGTCGATGAAAGCACTTGCTCCAAACAAACTTACAAATATGAAGAGTAATATTTTGTTTTTCATCAACTCACACTCCTTTTACTGATTTTATATCTTATAGAAAAATAAATTTACACTGTTAGTTTAACTCTATACGCTTTATCAACGTTGTGATATGCACTTTTTATTGGTAGAAACTACTAAAAAAGTCAAATTATGTCAAAATTTATTAAAAGACATATGAAATTTTATCATATGTCTTCATTAATTCTATCACAATTGATTAACTATTAAGCTTCTTCTTTTCCATTTTTAGGAAATGCTTTTTTAAAGTAATTTTTGACTCTTGTCATAAATTTAGTTTGATCATAGCTCAGAATAGCTACTTTGTATACAGGAGCAACCAAATAAAGTGAGATGACAAGGAAGATGGTGACTGCAACTAATGCAATGATTGCTTCCCAAACTGTCAATAACCCTGTTGCGAACGCAATTGGTGCGAGGATGGGTGTAAATATAGGAATGAATGCCATGACTTTCATGAATCCAAATCCACCAGCTATTGGTGCGAATATACCAATATAGAATGCAGCAAGTAATGTAAGCATCAGAGGTGTTTGAAATTGTTGATAATCTTCTTGTGTTACTGCCATGGATGCGAATAATGAAGCGACAACCAAATAGAACATCGTTCCTACAATCATAAAGAGTAAAGAGAAAATTAAAACAACTGGCCAATTAGGAATGATATCACTTAAATAAGATAAAAGTGAAGTTGTTCCTGCAGGTAATATAACAGCACTTGATGAAGCGCTTAATTTACCGATCAAAGATGCTACTGCTGCATATGATATGGTAAGTGCGCCTTGAATAATCACAAATAAAATGCTCGCTGTAATTTTTGAAATGAAATGTGTTTTCGATGGAACACTTGAAATAATTGTTTCAATAGCTTTTGTCGATTTTTCTTCAATGATATCAACACCAACGAATTGGGTTGCCATGACAATGAGAATAAACATTGGTAATACCAACATGCTGGTCATCGAACTAATGAAAGCTTCTTGTTCTGGATCTTCATAATCAGGAGGATTAACAGTAGTAATCATTGGCTGCTGATAATTGGTAATTTGATAATTGATGAGTTGCAGCTCGAGTTTAGATAGTAAATAATAATTCAGTTCTGGCATTTTTGTATACATAGTGATTGCAGGAGTTGCAATAGAGCCTGTGATTTCTATGACTATGTCTGTTTCTGTATCTTCCCAGAATGCTGTAAGATCGAACTCACTAGCTTCGATTGTTCTAAATACATAGTAATCAACACCTGTACTTCCTTCATTCATAAGTGCTGAATAATCAGTAGGTAAATCGGCTTCTAACGTTTCATTAATAAACCCAATATTGACTTGTGCGTCTGGATCTTCTCCCCCACCAAATAAACTTACAATTGATGGAATATTGATGATAACAATCATTAGTACAGCAATAACAATATTCGAAATAAGAAAAGCCTTTCTTCCTATTCTCTTTTTTAAACCATATCTAACAAGAAATTTAAACTTCTTCATGGCTTTGACCTACCTTTGCTATGAAAATTTCACTTAAAGATGCCTGTTCAACATCATACTTGATGATATGGTGGCATGTGCGAATGTAATCGAAGACTGCATTTGCAACATCCTCATTTTCAATCTTAGCGATAATTTCATTTGAATTTACGATGACTTTAAATACACCAGGTATTTTCTTTAGCATTTCTACATCAACATCACCGACGATTCTGATGTTTTGTTTTTTATAATCTTTTTTAACTTGATCAATTCTGCCTTCAATGATTGCTTTACCTTTTTCTAAAACAATCAATTGTTCACAAAATGACTCAACATGATCGAGTTGGTGTGATGAGAAGACAACCATAGAACCTTGTTTCTGAAAATCGCGAATGACTTCAACAAATAGCTCCATATTGATTGGATCTAGGCCGCTAAATGGTTCATCTAATACCAATAGCTTCGGGTTATTGATGATTGCAGAAATAAATTGAATTTTCTGCTGGTTCCCTTTGGATAGCTCCTTGATTTTTTTGTTCTTATATTCGACGATATTAAAACGTTCTAGCCAATAATCCAATCGATCGAGAATGGCTTTAGGTTCCATATCTTTAAGTTGTCCAAAATAAAGCATCAATTCTTTGACAGTTATCTTAGTAAGCAAAGAACGTTCTTCAATCATATAACCAATCTCGTTCACATTATGGTACCCAACTTTTTTACCATTATAGAGAATTTCTCCCTCAGTTGGTTCAAGAAGACCCATAATCATTCTAAATGTTGTTGTTTTCCCTGCTCCATTGGTTCCAAGTAATCCAAAAATTTCTCCTGAATTGATCTGAAAACTTAAGTGATCAACAGCAACCAAATCACCATAAAGCATGCGTGCATTTTTTACTTCCAGCATCTTAAAAACC
>CAZPLF010000001.1:0-31732 GCA_964587475.1 uncultured Mariniplasma sp. | reverse complement strand
CACAAAATTATTATTTTTGCAATATAATTATTATCGATTATTATTTTTGATTATAATATTCTATATTCTCATACAAAAATCATGATGCAACCTATTCATTGCACCATGATTATTTTATTTTTTATTTCTATTTTTTGTTTCTTTAGATATCAGTTCTATGAACTGTTCCAAGGATACCGTAATTTGCTGTTGAGAATTATATTCTCTATAAGTAACAAGTCCTTCATCTTTTTCTTTATCACCTAAGACAAGTGAGTAAGGAATCTTCATGGTTTGTACTTCTCTAATCTTGTAACCCAGTTTTTCTTCACGCAGATCGCTTTCAACTCTAAAACCCATGATTTGAAGTGTTTCGTGGACATCCATCACATATTTGTGGTGGTGTTCTACATTAACAGGTAAAATCTTAACCTGTACAGGAGCAAGCCAGAATGGAAAAGCACCTTTGTATTCTTCAATCAAATATGCGACAAATCTTTCCATAGTGGATACAATGCCTCGATGAATAACAACTGGACGATAAATATTTTTACCATCTTCACCCACATAGGTTAACTCAAATCTTTCAGGTAATAAGAAATCTAGTTGAATCGTTGATAATGTTTCAGAATTACCAAGTGCGGTTTTAACTTGGACATCAAGTTTAGGTCCATAAAATGCAGCTTCGCCAATCGCTTCAAAATAATCCAAACCCAATTCATCCATTGCTTCCTTAAGCATTTTTTCTGCTTTATTCCACATGGCATCATCAGGAAAATACTTTTCAGTATCTTTTGGATCGCGATAACTTACTCTAAATACATAATCAGTAATATTGAAATCTTCATAAACAGCTAGCATTAATGCAACTGTTCTTTTAAATTCATCTTTGATTTGATCTGGACGCACAAAGATATGAGCATCATTTAATGTCATTTCTCTAACGCGTTGAAGACCAGATAGTGCGCCACTCTTTTCATATCGATGCATCATGCCTAATTCAGCGATTCTTAATGGCAATTCTCGATAACTATGGACGTCATTTTTATACATAATCATATGATGTGGACAGTTCATTGGTCTAATGACCAACATTTCTCCATCACCCATGTCCATTGGAGGAAACATACTATCTTGGTAATGATCCCAATGACCAGAAGTCTTATATAAATTGACATCTGCTAAGATTGGCGTATAGACATGAAAATAACCCAAACTGATTTCCACATCAGTGATATATCTTTCGATGACGCGTCTAATGGTCGCTCCTTTGGGTAACCAAAAAGGCAAACCTGCACCGACTTCTTTGCTGAGCATGAACAATCCAAGTTCTTTACCGATCTTGCGATGATCTCTTTGCTTTCTTTCTTCTAACAAGAGTAGGTGAGCATCTAAATCTTTTTTGTTTAGGAAACTTGTACCATAGATGCGATTAAGCATTTTGTTGTGAGAATCCCCACGCCAATAGGCTCCAGCTAAATTTAAAAGCTTGAAGTTTTTAAGTAGTTTAGTGCTAGGAACATGACCACCACGGCATAAATCTGTAAAATCACCTTGTGTGTAGACGGTTAAGCCAGCTTCTTTATGTTCTTCAATCAATTCTAATTTATATGGGTCACTTGAAAAGATTTTTTTAGCTTCTTCATAGGAAACTTCTCTTCTTACTATTTTTAAATCTTGTTCAGCAAGTTTAAGCATCTCTTTTTCAATTGCAGCTAAGTCTTCATCATTAACTTTGGCATCACCAAAATCAACATCATAATAGAAGCCTTCTTCAATTGCTGGTCCAACACCAAAAGCTGCACCTGGATACAGATGTGTAATGGCTTGTGCCATAAGGTGTGCTGTACTATGATTTAATACATCTATAACTCTTGGATCTTTATCTGTGAGCAATTCTAGAATACCATCTTCATGAAGGGTTCTAGATAACTCAATATAATCCTTGTTGAAAACAGCTGCTATAGCCTTTTTAGCAAGGCTCATTGAAATGCTTTCTGCAATTTCAAATGCAGTAATACCTTTTTGGAATGCTTTGATGCTTCCATCTGGAAATGTAATATTAATCATTATAATCTCTCCTTTATAAATAAAAAAATCCTTAGAATAATCTAAGGACGAAATATCGTGGTACCACCTTAGTTCTAGCTGTGCTAGCACTTATCATATGGATAACGGCATGGCCCGGACTAATTTTTGATTAGTCAACTCCAAGGGAGTAATTCGAATCGTTCGCAGCTTTCACCGTTCTGCGTCTCTAGGTTTGATTCAAACCATATCCTCTTCTTCGTAATACTTACATTATAGCACTAGTTACTAAATTTTCAAGTGTTTTTAGCCTTTGTACTGTTCTTGCGTCAATTTTACATAAGTCATGAGATCTTTAAGTCTTTGGATAAGTCTAGCAGCCTTGACTCGATTCATCTCATCCTTATTGACTGTCAATGCTTCAACGAGTTGGACATACTCAAAATTAGAAGTCATGAAGACTGGAAGTTGAGCAGATAGACGATATTGCATGACAGGAACTAAAATTTCATCTCTAAACCAAGGAGACATATTTTCTCCACCGATATCATCCATCATTAAGACGTCTGATTGTTTAAGCTGATTGATTCTTTGTTCTAGGTTGCCTTCATTCATCCCTTGTCTGATGCTTCTAACCAAATCAGGCATATAGACAAATAAGACTGTGATATTTTTTTCAGCTAACTCCTGAGCTATGGCAGACAGTAAATAACTTTTACCTGTTGCGTATTTACCAAAGATATATAAACCTTTAATATATTTATCTTTACGATAATTTTCTACAAATTCAAAAGAAAGTTTATATGCTTTTTCTCTTTCATCATTATAAACTTCAAAGCGTGATAAACTAGCATCCTGAATATAGACTTCACTATCGTAGAACTTTAAATGTTCTCTAATCTTTTGTCTTCTTAATTCTTCTGCTTTCTCTTTGGTAGGTCGATAGACAATTTCAATATATGGATCAGTTCTAAGAACCGGTTGATAACCATCTTTAACCATGTGTTGATCACGATCCTGGAGATATTGAAATACCTTATAGATATCGATATCCAGTAAGCTCAGATTTTTTGTTTCTGGATCATTAGAAACAACTTTTCTCATCTCGTCTAATGTCATGCTTATCCCTCCATTTTTGCAAGGTCTTTAATATAGTCATCCATCCAATCAGGTTCAGTGACTTTTTGTACCTTACTCTTCTTTTCATATTGTGTTTCAAGATTAGTTGAATGATTGATTGCATCTTCTGTTGTTTGTACACCTTTATTCAACCAATCGTGTAAAACTTTCTCCATATAATTGATATTAGGCAAAACACCATCTTTATGCTTTAAAACGAGCATGAGAATAACGTTGATAATACCTGGTTCAACAGCATTTCTTTCTAACAACTGCGTCGCAGTTGATAAAGCTATACCCTGTTGATCTGTTTTTGCATATTTTTGAATGATAACCTGAGGTGCAACTTGATCGATTAGGTTTGTCACAGGAATATCTTTTTGTTTGATGGTCAGTAATTGATGTTTTTGATCATAGTGTTGTTTAGCTCTCATGTTGAGTTGAGCAAAATTGACATTTTGTCTAGATTTGGATGCTTCTTCATAAATCGTAACCATGTCAGCAACATCATATTGATAAACAAAAGCAATCTTATTGACCTGATCTTTAAATTTCTCGTTAAGTAATTGTGATGTTTTCAAACGATCCGGTAGGTGATCAACAAACGCTTCATAATTGAATTTATAATTGATATGGCTACCACCATTTTGCTGTCTACCCTGCAGGGCATAATCGACATTGAGAAGATTCAAACTCTTAAATTCATAGAGTGCATCAAATGCTTTTGTGATGTTTTCAAAACCATCTTTACTTGGAACATCAGTTTTAAATAGTGATGCGAGAAGATTCATGTTCTTTTCACCAATCTCACTTTGAAGATAACTTCCGAAAACAGTATCAATTAAAAACTGTTTTGCTGTCAGTGGTGCCTTCATGAAATAAAGGTATTGATCTTCTTTTTGATAGATAACTAGAAGATTCAATGCTTCCAATTTATTTCTTATTTTTAGAAAATCCAATTGCTTCATATTGAGTAGATCAAACAATTCTTGATGTGTATATGAGCTGCGATTGGTTTTATTGATGAGTTGATAAAAGGTTGTATACAGTGCTTGACCTTCAAGACCCATGAGCGGCTGATACAGTAGAGCTAAAACCTTAAAATCAGCAGCACTTAAGTCGGATTGGCTTTGAATCGTAAATGTACTACTGTTTTTCATTTTGGATACCTCTTATAAAATCATCAATTTGTGTATAAAGATCTTGAATAGTGCCATTGTTGTTAAGAATGACATCTGCATGCTTAATCTTTTCTTCTAAGAGTAGTTGGGCATGTATTCGTGTAATTGCTTCAGTTCTATCTAGGCTGTCTCTTGATATCAATCTTTCTATTTGTGTTTCTAAATCTACATAAACAACCAATATGTAATCACATAGTTCTTGATAACCAACTTCAATCAATAGCGGCATATCAATCACGATGTATTTGCTCTTATGATATGTTTTCTTTAATTGTTCGATTTTATCATAAACATAAGGATGGACAAGATGATTAAGTGCTTCACGTTTTTCTTGATTGTGAAAGATGAGGTGACCAAGTTTTTTTCTTTCCTCATATGTCTTAACAGAAAGATGGAAAAAAGCTTCAACCTGTATGATCATCTCTTGATTGTTTTCCCATAGTTCTTTGACGATTTGATCGCTGTCAATGACTGGAATATTGAGTTGTTGGAAATATTTAGACGCAGTCGTTTTACCGCTTGCAATACCTCCAGTTAATCCGATAATTATCGGATCAATGTTGACATTTTGGACAGACATATGTGCCTCGTCCTCCGACTTTTATTTTTATAATCTCCGTATTGCACATTGGGCAAAGTTCACCCTTTTTCATGTGCACATTGAGTTCGTTTTGAAATCTACCATGTACACCAAGACTTGATGTATATGAGCGAATGGTAGTACCTCCAAGTTGGATTGCCTTATCTAACACTTCTGTTGCAGAAGATATGATGAGTTTCGCTTCTGTAAGTGTGATAGATGATGCACTTCGTGTTGGATGAATCCGACTTAAGAATAAAGTCTCATCAACGTAGATGTTGCCTAAACCAGCAATGATATGTTGATCAAGCAAGATTTGTTTGATGGTTATTTTCTTATGGTGTATCATTTCATAAAACTGATGATAATCAAGATTTTTGGGTTCACGACCTAATTGAATCAGTGGATATTCATCAAGATAAGTGTTGATATCAAGTAGTGTGATGGTTCCAAATTTACGAACATCATGATATCTTAGATTTCTTCCACTTTGCAAATGAAAGACAACATGTTCGTGTTTTTCTATTGGTTCATCTGTTTTGATATAAAACTTTCCTTCCATACGAAGGTGAATGATCATCGCGTATTGATCCAAGATGAAGATTAGGTATTTCCCCATTCGATCAATGCTATGAATCTTCTGATTTATGATCGATTTAATAAACCAATTGAGCTCATTTGTGATAAGTTTAGAATAATAAAGGTCTATTCCGGTGATAATTTCATTTTTTATTTCATTCTCTAAAGTAGCTCTTACAGTTTCAACTTCTGGGAGTTCTGGCATTCTAATCACCTTCTATTTAAGATCGTACCAAGTTTTTCCAATATCACACGATGTCTCAAGATCTACTCTGAGCTTGACTGCCTGTCCCATCATTTGAGGAACGATTCTTTGCATTTCTTCCAATTCAGATTCTGGAACCTCTAAAATCAGCTCATCGTGAACCTGAAGCAAAAGCTTAGATTGCTTCTTGTGCTTCTTTAAATACTGATACAGGTCAACCATAGCTTTTTTGAGAATATCAGCTGCACTGCCCTGAATGGGGGCATTAAGCGCTGTTCTTTCGCCAAAAGCTCTTTGCATAAAGACTGGAGACTTAAGTTCAGGGATATATCTTCTGCGCTTCATGATGGTTTCAACATATTCATGCTCTTTAGCATAGGCAACAATATTTTCCATATAATCTTTGATTTCAGGATAAATCGATAAGTACTGATCAATAAATGTTTGAGCTTGTTTAGGTGTTACATGGATATCTTCGCTTAAACTCCATGCGCCAATGCCATAAATGATACCGAAGTTTACTGCTTTAGCTGCTCTTCTTTGTTCAGATGATACCTCGTCGACATGGAAGACATCCTGAGCGGTTTTGGTATGAATATCCTGATGTTTATTAAATGCTTCGATTAAAGATTTAACATTTGCCATGTCAGCTAATACTCTAAGTTCAATCTGCGAGTAATCAGCTCCTAGAAGATAGTTACCATTGGTTGCTAAAAATAGTTTTCTAATCTTTCTACCTTCTTCACTACGGATTGGAATATTTTGAAGATTAGGATCCAGTGAGGATAGGCGACCTGTTGTCGTTAGAGCTTGCATATAGATGGTGTGAACCTTACCATCATCAAATAAATTTTGTCTTATACCTACGATATAGGTCGAATGAAGTTTAGTCAGCTGACGGTAATCCATGATATGATCAATGATTGGATGTTTACCTTGAAGCTGATTGAGCACTTCAACATTGGTGGAATATCCTGTTTTTGTTTTTTTACCATAAGGAAGTTGTAATTTTTCAAATAAGATTTCTCCTAGTTGTTTTGGACTGGATACATTAAAGTTCTCACCAGCAAGTTCAATGATTTCTTTTTCAATCGATTGAATTCGAAGAGTGAAGTCTTTATCCTGTCTATCAAGTTCTTCTTGATCAACAAATAATCCTGTATATTCCATTTCTGCAAGTACTTCAGATAGTGGTATTTCAAGTTCTAAAAGTAAGTGTGTTTGTTCTTGTTCTTCGAGTTGTTCGAGTAATGGTGTTCTGAGTTCAAAAATAGCTTTTGCTTTACTCACGATATGGCGTTCATAAATTTCTTTTTCAGGTAAGCCTTTTTTAGCACCTTTGCCATAAATAACGTCGTCATAAAGAATATCTTCGTAATCGAATGCTGAAACAATGCGCTTGAATTCTTCTTTTCCTAAATGTGAATTTATCAAATACGCTAATAAAAGTAAATCAAAGGTCACACCATTCAATTCTAATGAGTTCCATAAAAGGAAGACCTTGATGGCTTTATAGTCATATATAAATTTGGGTATAGTTTCATCTGATAAATACATTTGAAAATTAATCGAAGATAATGCAACTTCAGGAGATAAAAAGTAATGGTTTTTACCATCCGAAATACCAACTCCCCAAAGTTCAGCTTTATGGTAATTGTAATCACTTAATTCAAAGTGAAGTGCCAAATTTGGTTTCAATATTTTTCCTAATTCACGCTCATCACGAATGGATTGATAATCCCATTCTTCATGCTGTGTCGTGGGTAACTCCATCTTTTTAACAAACACGTGAAGATCATAGGTTTGAAAAAAGGAAATCAATTCATTGGTTTGAATTGGTTTTCTATGTAAATCATGAATGACACAATCTATATCTGCATCAATTTCAATGGTTACTAAATCTTTACTCATTTTAGCAAGATGTTCGAAGTCTCTAATATTTTCGCCTAATTTTCCTTTGATTTCATCCTTATGCAAATAGAGATTTTCTAGGTTCTGGTATTGTTGAAGTAGTTTGATTGCTGTCTTCTCACCAACACCAGGAACTCCAGGAATATTATCGGATGGGTCACCCATGAGAGACTTTAAGTCTATCATTTGTTCATGGGTTAATCCATAGGTCTCAAATAATGTTTTAGGATCAAATCGGTGAACTTCTTTCATCCCTTTTTTTAATAAATTAACCGTGATATTCTGATCAACAAGTTGGAGTAAGTCTTTATCGCTTGAAAACACTTCAACTTGGAATCCTTCTTGACTTGCTCTTTTGGCTAATGTGCCTATGATGTCATCAGCTTCATAACCTGCTTTACTATATTGCTCAACACCAAATAGTTTGATATATTCATTGACCAATGCAATTTGCATGACCAGTTCATCAGGCATTTTAACTCTTCCAGCTTTATAACCTTCATAAGCAAGATGTCTTTTGGTAGGTTCCTTTGTATCAAAAGCCACTAAGACATGGACATCATCTTCTGTGACAATTTTTTCAAACATCCCTATAAATGCAAAAAGTGCATTGGTATAAATGCCCTGCCCTGTCTGCATTAATTTCGCCCCTGGATATGCAGTTGCATAATAAGCTCTGAATAAGATGGAGTTACCGTCAACCAAGATTAATTTTTGCATGTGTTAATCTCCTCTTTTCTTAATTTTATCATAGATACAAACACATCTTTTCCACAACTTTTGTGGGAAAAAAAAGGGTCACCGAAACCGGAATTGACCCTTTCCTTTACCTTTTCCTTTTTTGGGCTTAGCTGGTTGTATCATCTTTGTTGGATTTTTTGATAAGCCTTCAAGTTCTTTTTCATCCATGTTCATCATCTTTTTCATCATCTTTTTTTGTGTTTCTAATGCCTGTCTGAGTCGATTTAAATCTGAGACTTTCATTCCCGATCCTTTAGCAATTCTTTCTCTGCGTCTTGAACTCATATCAATCAACTTAGGATCTTTTCTTTCAGCATCAGTCATGCTGTGGATAAGAACCCCCATTTGCTCAAATTGCTTGTCATCCACTTGAGAAGCAGCATTTTTGAGCTGTCCCATACCTGGCATAAAACCTAGTATTTTACTGACGGATCCCATCTTTTTAATCATCTTAAATTGCTTTAACAGATCATTATAGTTAAACGTGTCTGACATGAGTTTTTCCATCATGCCCATCGCTTCATTTTCATCGATTGATTCAGTTGCTTTTTCGATTAAAGTTAGAACGTCACCCATACCCAAAATACGTGATGCCATACGTTCCGGATGGAAAACTTCAAAGGTATCCATCTTTTCGCCACTTGACGCAAATTTGATTGGAATACCTGAAACTTCTTTAATTGATAGAGCAGCTCCACCTCTTGTATCACCATCGAGTTTAGTTAAAATAGCACCTGTTGCATTCAATTGTTCATGGAAGCTTTTACAGATATTAGCAGCATCTTGGCCCGTCATTGCATCGACTGTGAGTAAAATTTCATTAGGTTTAGCAATCGCTTTGATATCAATTAATTCTTGCATCATTTTTTCATCGATATGAAGGCGACCAGCGGTATCGATGATGACAACATCATAACTGTTTTGTTTTGCGTATTCTAATCCTTCTTTAACAATCGTTCTTGCGTCAATAAGGCCTTTATCGAATACTTCAATATCTATTTGCTTAGCAATAATTTTCAGTTGTTCTATCGCTGCAGGTCGATAGACGTCAGCAGCAACAAACAATACTTTCTTGTTTTCATTCTTGCGAATATATACACCTAATTTACCTATAGCTGTGGTTTTCCCAGAGCCTTGTAAACCAATGGTCATGATGGTAGTGATACCATTTAAGTTATAGCGTATACCTTCTGAATCTTCGCCCATGACACGCTTTAATTCATCGTGAACTATTTTAACAACTTGCTGGCCTGGATTTAATCCTTTTAGGATCTTTTCGCCAACAGCTTGTTCTTTAATGTTTGCAATGAAACTTTTTACAACCTTAAAATTGACGTCTGCTTCAAGCAAAGAAAGACGTACTTCACGCATCATTTCATCAATATCATTTTCCGTCAAAAAGCCCTTGCCAGTCAAACGGCGCATAGCCATTTGCAAGCGTGAGCTTAAACTGTTCTCTGCCATTATTCATCCAACTTTCTTAAGTGTTCCAATAAAGATAAATCATTGTTTTTGATTGCTTCATCGATAAGTTTTAATCTGTTTTCTCGCTGTTCAAAAAGCTTAAGTTTTTCTTCATAAGAATTGAGGTGTTCTTCCACTTTTTTTAAGTGATCATAAACAGCATTGCGACTCACTTTATAAAGCTCAGCTATTTCCTGCAAGGAATAATCATCTCTATAATAGTGTTCAAAATAGAGTGCTTGTTTTTCTGTAAGTAAAGCACTATAAATCTCATAAAGCCGATTGAGTTGTTCTTTCTTTTCTAAACTTTCCATAAGTCTCCTTAGAAGAAATCTTTAAATAGTCCGTAGATATATTGTTCTATGTCAAACATGACAAGATCATCGATTTTTTCTCCGAGTCCTACATATTTGATTGGTAAATCATAAAGATGTCTGATAGCTAAAACGATACCACCTTTTGCAGTGCCATCAAGTTTGGTTAGAATGATGCCGCTTACGTCGGTTGCTTCTTTAAATACTTCGGCTTGACGCATCCCATTTTGACCTGTTGTCGCATCAATGACAAGCAATGTTTCTTGAGGTGCATTGGGCAATGATTTTTGAATCACACGTTTCATCTTTGATAATTCTGCCATCAAGTTGACTTTGGTTTGAAGTCTTCCTGCTGTATCACATAAAACAACATCATATTTTTCAGCTCTAGCTATTTCTAGTGCATCATAGATTACACTGGAAGGATCAGAACCTGTTTCCTTCGTATAAACAAATGTTTGACTTCTTTTTCCCCATTCGACCAATTGAGCAATAGCTCCTGCTCTAAATGTATCACCAGCAACCATCATGACTTTCTTGCCTTCATCCTTAAGTTGTTTTGCCAGTTTTCCAATCGTCGTTGTCTTGCCTACACCATTAACGCCCACAAAAAGATACACATTGACTTCATGCTCATCATAATTTAAATCTGTTTGAACGAGTTCACCCTTCAGGTAAATCTCAAACATCTTATCGACAATAATTTCAGCTAGGTCTTTTGGATCGCTGATTTGCTTATGTTCTACTTCTTGTTTCAGTTGATCAATAAAATAGATGACTGTATCAATACCTATATCAGCTTGAATGAAGATATCTTCGAGAGAATCAAAAAGCTCATCATCAATTTGTTTAGATGCAGCTAGAATTACTTTTAGATTACCAAGATTCTCTTTAGTTTTATGTAAACCCAATTGATAACGTTCATTCTTGGGTTTTTTACCGAATAACTTCTGAAACAGTCCCATATTTATCTCCCTAATTCTTTGAATATTATACCATATCAAAAACAAAACCGAAAGATTATTCTTTCGGCAATTGTCTAACAAATGTTAATAATTCATCAAAGTTTAGATGCTGACCCATTTCATCAAGATACTCAAGATAAACAATCTTACGATGTTCATCCAAAACAAAGACACTTCTCGCCTGTAATCTTAATTCTTTGATGTTTGTACCATATTTATTGGCAAAATCTAAATTTTGATAATCACTTAATGTAATGATATTTTCAATACCTGAACTACCACACCACTTTGCTTGCGTAAAAGGTAAATCATTGCTAATCGTTAAGACGACAATATCTTTTCTTTCAGCAAGTTCAATATTAACTGTTCTTGCCTGTCTATCACAAACCGTTGTATCGAGTGAAGGCACAACATTTAAAATGACATATTTTGCTTTATAATCAGATAAATGCTTTGTCTCAAATGAATTATCTACCACTTTAAAATTAGGAGCTAAATCTCCAACCTGCTTTGTTTCACCAATGACAGTGACTTGTTTTCCACCAAATGTTTTCATAGTTACACTTCCTTTTTTTATTCATATCTATTATATCACTATGCAATTTCTAATGCCATTAATAAGCGATCCCCTACCTGAGCAGGGGACCGGTTAAAGGTTATTTTTTTACATATTTACACTTTGGAAAACCACTGCAAGCAATAAACTCTCCGTATTTGCTTGTACGAACAACGAGTGGTTTACCACAGTTCGGACAAATTTCATCAGTCATCTTTGGACCAATTTTTTTCATCTCTTTTTGAGCAATTTCAACCATAGGTACAAATGAGTGATAGAATTTAGATACTAGATGTAATCCACTTTGTGTACCATCAGCAATATCATCAAGAACTTTTTCCATTCTAGATGTATATTCAATGTCAATAATCTTTGAAAAGAAAAGTTCAAGCTGTTCGGATGTCAATTTGCCTTGATCAGTCGGTTTGAATCTTTTTTCAATGAGTTCAACATAATCTCTATTTTTTAATGTTGAAATGATTTGAGCATAAGTAGATGGTCTACCAATGCCTAATGTTTCCATTTCTTTAATGAGCGTAGCTTCACTATATCTCGTCTTAGGTTTTGTGACTTTCTCTATTGAAAGTACTTCTTTTGCTGACAATTCCTGATCAACTTTTAGATGAGGTAAGTGTTTATCCTTATTTTTTTCATCAGAATATGCCTTTAGATGTCCTTCGAATTTTTCAACACTACCTTCTGCTTGGTATAGATGTCCATTGGATTCCAGTTGGATTTTTGTCATATCAAAAATTGCAGGAGCCATTAGGCTAGCAATTGTTCTTTGATAGATGCGCTTATATAATTTGAATTCATCACGTGATAAATAATGTTCGATGCTTTCAGGTGTACGATTAATACTTGTAGGTCTGACACCTTCGTGTGCATCTTGAGCATTGTCCTTATTAGACACATGATATCTGCCTAAGTAGTTCTTACCATAAGTGCTTTCTATATAATGTTGTGCTTCATGGATGAAAGGTTCAGCAAGTCTTGTTGAATCTGTTCTCATGTAAGTTATTAAGCCTACGAGCTCACCATTGATTTCTTTACCTTCATATAGTGCTTGAGCGACCATCATCGTTCTACTTGCACTCATGTATAGGTTTGAAATCGAATCCTGTTGTAATGTGGAAGTGATAAACGGTGGTTTTGGAGCGCGTTTGGATTCTTTTGTTTGAATATTTCTAACATAGAAAGGATTTTGCGATTCAGAAACGATTAAATCCGCTTCCTCTTTTGACAATCTCACTTTATCAGCTATGATATAATCAGCTTTCATGTGACTAAAGGTTGCTTCTATCTCGTAATAAGTCACTGGAATGAATGCTTCAATTTCTTTTTCTAAATCAACAATAAGTTTTAAAGCGACGCTTTGAACTCGACCAGCAGATTTAGATTTAATTTTGTTTTGTAATAGTTTAGATAGTTTGAAACCAATAACACGATCTAAAACTCGTCTTGCCTCTTGAGAGAAAACCAGATGTTGATCGATTGGTCTTGGATGGTTCAAAGCTTCAAGTATTGCAGGTTTAGTGATTTCTCTAAATACTATACGATTATTCGCTTTAGGATCTAATTTGAGCAGTTCTGCCAAATGCCATCCAATAGCCTCACCTTCACGGTCAGGGTCGGTTGCTATTAAAACATCTCTATTTTTACTTTTAGCAATGAGTTCTTTAACAAGTGAAGCTTTTGCAGGAATAATTTTATAAATTGGTTGAAAATCATTTTCGATATCAAGGCCAAGTCCATCTATACCTGATGTAGCTAAATCGCGTACATGCCCTTTTGAAGATAAAACAAGCACGTCGTTGCCAACGTAACTAGCGATTGTCTTTGATTTAGATGGTGATTCAACGATGATTAATTTTTTATTCATGACAACACTCCATTTCATATCTATTATAGTGTCTTAATTCTTATTGTCAAGTTAAAAGTATAAGTAATTTTTTATATATATTTTAATAATATATATTTTTCATTCTGCCTTATATTATCGTAAAAATGACATAATTCCTTTAAAAACATAATAAAAAAGAACTCATGAATCTTGAATGTAATTCAGATTATGAATCCATTTTTTTGTGCATCTTCTTATATTGATCATCATTTTAAATATATCATTCGGCAAAGATATTTATTTTTGAACAACGATAGCCATTGTACGAGAACTCACATCATATGGTTTCCCCGAGACATCACTATATATTTGAATGTTTTTAAATCCGCTATCTTTCAATTCTTTTGTAATAGAATCTACCGAAAAACTCGTATCCCAGATTTGGTAAACATCTACATTTGACAATTCATCTACGACAATATATTGATTCAGTCGAACAAATTCATTATAAATGTAGTGATGCTCTAAACAAATATGAGTTACCGGTTTCCAAAATCCAGATCCTTCATTACTGTACCATGATGATGATTCGCCTTTGTTTAAATATTGATTTGGTGTGCATACATCAAATATCAGTATTCCTCCAGGATTAAGTGCAAGAAATATTTTATCTAACATCAGTTTTCTATCTTCTGATGATAATGCTCCAAAATCACAGTATATAAAAGTAATCAAATCAAATTTTTGAGGAAATTCAATCTCTAAATAATTCCCAAGAGTATATTCAACTTGACTCTTATTTTTTTTCGACACTTCTTTTGCATAATCGATTGATCTAGCTGAAATATCAATACCTGCAATCTGGTAACCAAACTTACTTAATTTTTCGGTATAAATTCCAGGTCCACATCCAACATCTAAAATGCTCTTATGACTAGATGATGGAGCAACTGATGTTATCCATTTCACAGATTGATCAATGAAATTTTCACTTCTACTTGCTGCTTCTGTTTTTTGACTAAAATGTAATTCCAGCATACTTTTAGATATATGCTTATCATTCCAAAAAGGTGAAGTACTTTTTGCATACATCTCTGGTTTATGATCATATTTTAATATTGATTGAATGAAGTTCATCTTCTCTCCTTATTTAATTCAATTATGGTTTGCTTCTTAAAATTGATTTAACGGGTTCGTATGTTCTTCTATGAATTGGTGTGATACCAAATTTAGTAATAGCTTCTATATGTTCTTTTGTTCCGTATCCTTTATGTTGCTTAAAATTATATTCAGGAAAGAGCTTGTCCATTTCAACCATATAAGCATCTCTTGTTGTTTTAGCAATAATTGATGCAGCAGCAATGCTAACACTTTGAGCATCTCCCTTGATGATGCTTCTCATTGGAATATCAATTTCCATTGGCATGGCATCCACAAGTAAGAATTCGGGTTTGATCTTGAGTTGATGAATAGCCGAAAGCATGGCTTCTCTACTCGCTCGATAAATATTAATCTGATCAATTTCTTCAACAGATGAAATGCCGATGCCTATAGCTAGTGCATTGGCTTTAATTTCTTCTAAAGCCAATAATCTTTGTTTTTCACTTAATTTCTTGGAATCATCAACATATTGAAAGGTAGCACCTTTTTTTAAGATAACTGCAGCGGCAAACACAGGACCAGCTAATGGACCTCTTCCTGCTTCATCAACACCTGCAATATAAGTGACTCCTTGGTTATATAATTCATTTTCAAATAGATATAAACTAGAGTCTATCAAATGAAAGTCCCCCCAATTGCTTATTTCTTATGTCGGTCAGTATGATTGTATAGACGCGTTGGTAATCAATTTCAGCACCTTTGAGTAATGCACCTCTTTGTTTACCAATCACATCAAGCATTTCAACAAAATCAGTTTCATTTTCTATATGATATCGATCAGCAAGTCTTTTTGGATAATATGTCTTAAGAAAGTTTAGAGCGTATTTAACAACTTCGTCTTCTGGTAAGATTTTATCTTTGATTGCACCAGTAATCGCTAGATGAAAACCAACTTTTGGATCTTCAAACTTTGGCCAAAGTACACCAGGTGTATCAAGAAGTTCAAAATCATCAGAAAGTTTAATCCATTGTTGTGCCTTTGTTACACCAGGCGTATTTCCTGTTCGTGTTGCACTTGACTTGGATAATTGATTAATCAACGTAGATTTCCCAACATTGGGTATACCTAAAATCATCGTCCGAATTGGACGATCTTTTAACCCTTTCGAACGACTGCGTTCTATTTGTTCCATTAAGACTATTTGCGCATAATCATGAATTTTTGAAACATTTTTTCCTGATTGAGAATCTATTTTTAGCGTCAAATATCCTTTATCTTCATAAAATTTAACCCATTCATTTAAAATACTTTCATCTGATAAATCCATCTTATTAAACAATATAAGGGTTGGTTTATCTTTTATGATTTTAAATATTTCTGGATTCATACTAGATGATGGGAGTCTGGAATCTAACAAGACTAGAACAATATCCATTAAAGTTATTTTTTCTCTAATCTGTCTTAAGGACTTAAACATATGTCCAGGAAACCACTGTATCTGTTTCATCATTTGACTTTACCTATTGGCCATAATCTAAAAATGACTTTACCAATGACATCTTTTTCATAAACAGCTCCAAAGCTTCTGCTATCAAATGATCCAAGCAAATTGATTTCTTCACCTGTGATTGGATCAAATTCAAATCCATTGGCATTATCACCAAAAGCTAAATATCTGCCTTCCATCAAAATACCATTATCTAGAGACAGCATGAGAATTTCGATTTGATCAATTTGAACGATATACGCTTCATTAAATGGTGACAAAATAACCTCTCCATTGATTCTGACAAATGATTGGTTAAAATTGGTTTCATCTGTTATAAAATCAACTTCATCTCCAGGTAGACCAACAAGTCGCTTAACGAAGTAAATGGTTTCGTGTGTTGCAATGACTCTGCCATAAGCATCTCTTTCTATATATTTATCAGCAGATACCAAAGGATACGTATCTTTTTCAATCTCGATTATAATTACATCTCCACGTGTTGGTTCATATAAAAAATGACTGATAATGATGCGCTCACCTGGCTTTAAGGTAGGATACATTGAATTTTGTTGTACATCAGATGGCAAGAATGCAAAAGTAAAAATCATGAATATAACCATGAGAGATATCGATAAAAATGTTAACCAATCAAAGATTTCGAAACGATGCGTAGACCAAAAACCCAGTTTTACATCTTTGATATGCTTTACTTGATGAATGGAAAGAATAATTGTAAAAATGGAAACAATTGCCGAGATGGTCAATCCAATTATTCCCCATTGTAGTGACAATTTGGTGACATGATATGCATAAAGGACGACTGTTAGCATCATAAGAAGAATTGTCAGTATTAATGTTTTGTAAGCTTTCTTTAATGTCATATCATCATCCTTAATTTTTTATGCTTCGTGTCCTAAAATAGTTTTAAGTTCAGAAACTGAAACAAGTACTTCTCTAGCCTTTGTTCCTTGGCTTGGAGAAACAATTTGATATTCTTCAAGCATTTCAACAAGCTTTTGGGCTCTATTGAACCCTATTTCAAATTCTTTTTGAATGCTGTTAATCGATGCATTACCCGTCTGAACGACAAAATATGCAACATCTTCAAATAATTCATCGTTGGCTACTTCGCGTTGTCTTGCCTGTTGTTTTAATGAATCGTGTTCAAATATATATTCAGGTTTGAATTGTTTTCTAATAAAGTCTGTGACTGCATAGATTTCTTCATCGGGTATATAGGCACCTTGTAGGCGGTGTGCACGGTCTGAACGCTTAAGTAACATATCTCCTTTGCCCAAAAGAGATTCAGCGCCTGCCCCATCTAGAATCGTTGTGGAATCGACAAACGAAGCCACTTTAAAGGCAATACGTACTGGAATATTGGATTTGATGGTACCTTTTACAACATCTGTCGTAGGTCTTTGAGTTGCTACAAGCAGATGAATGCCTGCTGCTCTAGCTTTTTGAGTCAATCTTTGAATCGAATCTTCAACATCATGAGGTGCAGCCATCATTAAGTCGGCTAGTTCATCAATGACGATTACGATATAAGGCATTTTATCGGCTTCAACCAGACCGCGTTTTACGTTGTCATTGTATGAGCGAATGTCACGACTTCTGCTATTGGCAAAATTCTGATAGCGCTGTTCCATTTCGTTGACGGCCCAATTTAATGCTGCAGCTGCCATTTTGGCATCTGTAATCACAGGTGTAATTAGGTGAGGTAAATCATTATAAGGTGTCAGTTCAACCATTTTAGGATCAATTAATATGAGTTTTAAATCTTCAGGTTTATTCTTGAGCAGTAAACTGACAAGAACTGTATTCACACAAACGCTCTTTCCTGAATTTGTAGCACCAGCAATAAGTCCATGAGGCATCGATTGAATATCAGCATAAATATTTTGACCATCGATATCAACCCCAAGAGCAACTTTGAGTGGATGATCGAAATCATCTAAAAATTCTTTTGTATCGACAACATTACCAAATGCAACTATTTCCGGTTTCACGTTAGGTACTTCTAGTCCAACATATGGTTTCCCAGGAATCGGTGCTTCAATACGTAATGATTTAGATGCAAGATTCATCATTAGATTATCTTGGATACCTAAAATACGTTTAACATTGACACCAGGTTCAAGTGCAATTTCATAACGAGTAACTGTTGGCCCTTTGACGCTACCATTGACTTCTCCTTCAATACCAAATTGTTGGAGTGTTGCATTGATGATATCAATTTGATCTAATAGCCATTGTGGTTTTGCATTTAAATCTCTATCTTTTTTACTGAACAGTTTAATCGATGGAAATTGATAAACAGGTTCAGATTTAGGGGTATAACTGGAATCGGGAATATAATCATCTGCTTCTTGGGTTTGTGTAGATCCAAAATCAGATGTAACTATATCTTGACTTTGAACAGGTGTTCTTCTTCTATAAGTATCAACAAATGGTTCGCTTTCAGGTTTATGATCTTCTAGAACAGGTTCAACTTGAGCAACTCTCTTTACCGGAGGTGTTACTTTAAATGGATTCGGTTCTTGACGTTGAGGTCGCTGGTAAGTTTTTGAAATTGGTGTGATAATCTGTCTTTCTTCAACTTCCTCTTTTTCTTTATCTTTTGAAGGTATATAACTGGATTCACCAAAATACTCAGTTCGCGTTTTATTGCTGATGATATTTGTGAATTCATAATATTTAGTACCATATTTACGTTTCGCTTCTTCTTCACTTAATTTTGTTTTTGTTCTAAAAGCATCAAAACGGCGCATTGTGTCACCTGTGTCTTTAACTGTAAAAGGTACGGTAACAACATCCTTGACACTACGACCAAAAATAGGTGATACGAAATGAGACTTCTTATAAACATCTTTTCCACGGATGCCTTCTATTTTGGTGAATTGAAAAATCAAAAATGGAGGTTTTTCTATATTGAGTTGTGGTGTTTCTTTTTGTTTTCTCATTCTTGCTCACCCGCATCTTTCAAATCGTTGTTCAATGCTTCATAGATTGCATCAACACCTGTATCAATTGTTTTTTCAACATCAAATACTTTTTTACTATAAATCTTATATGTTTCTTCACCGGTGATGGCTATGAGTGTCATGCCAATTCTGATCAATACTTGATTAACGGCAACTTCTTTAGTAACCTTCCTAAACCACCACACAGGGTTAACTGCATTGACGACTGCAAGTGTTGCTTTTGCTACATTGCCATACTTTTTTGCCGTTTTCACAATTGCATTGTTTTCTATCTTAGTTTTTGTGTTATTCATTTCAACTATTTTTGTAAGTGTAAGACCTCTAGTCATTCTGAGTATTCTACCACTCAACAATTCTTCAAGTCGGTTTGTAATATAGTGATTGAGTTTTAGCGTTTCATCAACCGTAAGTTCAAGGTATGGGTATTTTGATTTCGGATAAAACTTTTTAGCAATATCAATCGACAGGTCTCTTGTAATATTGAGCAAATGTTTGGGATAACCGACAGCATTTCTTTCTTCTTTATTTCTAAATATCTTTTGCGCGTCTTTAATCAACCATTTAATCTCTTCTTCATCAATATCCTGTTCATCAACGCTTCTAAGTTTAAGTCCTTTGTTCATGCTTTTCAGGACTGCATATAAATAAATGAGGAGTAATAGTAAAAAACCGAAACTTATTCCGATAAAAAAGCTAATGAATGTACTGTAATTAAATTCTATGGGTCCGAAACTCAAATATATCTGCATTAGCGTTTTCCTCCTTATAGATTATTATATCATGGTTAGTAAAGAACATAAAGCAGGTTTGATTATTTAATAATCATACAAAAAAAGAGCAGATTGTTCTGCTCTTTTCTATTGATTCGTTTTATGATAGTTCTACATCATTATAGAAAGTATAAATGACCAATTGTATGATTGCTTTATTATCATTTGTGTAAGACACGTTTAATGTATCAATGTAGTAAATTCGATCTTGACTTAGTAGATTATCCATGAAATCCATGATTAATAAAGGATCCTCAATGGTCATATTTAATGAAATTTTAGTAAATACGAGGGTGGATGGTAAATTCATTTCAAATGGTGAGGCAGATGATTCCTCAATATTTAATGAGTAATTCGTTGCTAATGCAAGTCCTGATAGGTTTTTGACAAATCCGATTTCATTAATAATCCCTAATTGATTATAAGCGTTAGGTAGATATTGGATGATTTGACTAATTTCATGATACGTTTCTGATTGAGATGTTTCTAATAAATCATCAATATTATTTTGTAAACTGATTTCTTGTTGTTTGAGTTCTTCAAGTTGGTTAGATTGAATTTCCGAAATTGTGTAATATAACGCAATAACAATAGCAAAAACTACAATTAACAAATAAAGCGTCTTTGTATGATTGATTTTACGACCAAATACATTGAGTTTACGCATAAGTAATGGTCACCTCCATCATTAGACTAGAAATAAATTTTCTGGTTGGTTGAGCAGTCATCCATCTTGAATCCTCCATACCATCTGTGATGCCATATGCTTCATAAATCACAATTAAGTATTCATAGAATTCTGCTTCAGACGTCGCTGATATTACAATCTTCAATTCTTGATCACTAGCATTTAATGAATATCGTTCAACTTCAAGACTTCCACTTAATTGGCTAAGTAGCGATTCAATATACATAGAAGGTCCATCAACTTGGCCGATTAAAAAATCGTATGCATCACTATATTGACTTTCCATAATCAAAGTTGGAGGTATGATAGGTAAATCTTCTCTAAGAGTTTCAAGTTGATTTTGAAGTATATTATTGATATTTTTTTGAATGTTAATATCCTCACTATAGGTTATATAAGGTATATAGACTACTGCAACCATAGAGAATATTGTAAAAGCTAGAACTAGTAAATAATTCGCATATCGATTAATTCTTTTCACACGATCTATTTCAAAATTAAACAGATGAGTCTGATCTACTTTCTTATTGATGCATGCAGCAAATGTCATGACACTAGATGTGTAACTATCATCAGAATCAGATAAATTATTTTGAGATTGATGAACATCAAGTTCGAAATCTTTAAGTTCTGGTTTAATCTTGTTTTTTAATGTATGATTTGAAAGTAATTTGTTGAAATTATAAATGATAGCATTCGAGATGTTTCCAGTCCCTTTTTTAAGATTGTAACGGTAATAATTAGCAATACGTTCGATATAATTTTCAACCACTTCATAATATTGTTTTGAGGAACCTTCGCACTCTTCAATCATTCCAAAAACAGGGATACCATTTTCAAGAACGTTGATTGTAATCATGTTGCTATATAAGGACACAATCATCAATTGATCCAATGTTTTCTCAAATTCACTTTCATATAAGCTATATAAGACACGTGGTGCTACGTTAAAAGAAACATACTTTATGCCAAGTCGATCAAATACATCATGATAATCATGAAGTAAATTTTCATCGACGATGACAACAACAACAGAAACAGTTTGTTCATCTTCCGCTTTGATATAATATGCAATATTTACTTTTTCAAAAGGGAAATGAATCGTTTTCCCTTCTTGATCGTGTATGTATGCTACAATGCTTTTCTTTTGAAGAATCTCTTTTTCAATCACAAACTCACGAATCAAAAGATTTTGATCGTGAATAGTCATATTGACACTCTTAGGTAAAATATTGTTTTGTTTAAATAACAATTTCAATTGCAAATATAGTGCTTCTGGATCTTTTATATACCCATTCTCAACGATTTGCTTTTCTAAATCAATCATAGTATTTGTAGGTGTTTGGTTCTCTTTTAATGCGTTTTGATAAATACCAACGGATTCATCGGTAATAAATATATTGACTTCACCTTTACGAATCAACATGCCTCATCACACTCCTAGTAAATTTAAATACCAACTCATCATGATATCCCCATAGAAATATGCTATTAGAACACCAGCAAAAATAAAGGGAATCAATGCAATTTCAGAATTTCCACTTTTTCTTTTTATGATACCATAAATCAAACCGAATAGTGATGCGAGAAATAACGATAGAATTCCTAATTGATAGGTTAAACAAAATCCAATGAAAAGGTAAATCTTTACGTCTCCGCCACCAAATGCTTCTTTATGATACATTTTCTTACCTATATAGGCAAACATATAAAGAATCGCAAATAAAACCAAACTGGATAATCCATATTTTAAGAAATCACCTTGAATAATCCGAATGACTATAATTGGAACAATACCAATCATCCAGATACGATCAATAACAATCATATAGAGTGCATCACTAATTGATTCAGCAAGCAATACTGAAATCATGATGATTGCTACAACTAGTTCAAGCTGAAATCCTATATTTAAATATGCAAACACAAAGAGCAATCCACCTAAGATTTCAAGAATAACATGTGAAATGGGGATGGGCATGTTACAAAAATGACACTTCCCCTTATTCAATAAAAACCCGAAGACGGGTATAATGTCAACCCATCGGAGTTGATGATGACATTGAAGGCAATAGCTTCTTCCATTGATTGATTCATGATTGGGGATTCTTTCAGCAATCAACTGAAAAAAAGAAGTAAACAAAGCTCCCAATATGAAAATCAGTATCGAATACACCAGTGTCATAAACAATATTGCACTTAATCGTAGGATTAAGTACATCTCCTATATTTATTATACATTTTTTTTGATGTTCTAACAATACTTGATTATATGCTTATATAAAAGAAAAGAGATTACTTACAAAGTAACCTCTATCTATTAAATTAAACTATACTATTAAGGTGTTGGTGCTGTGCCAATTGCCATCAACGTCACTACTTGAGTGCCATTGATATAAAGTGGTGAAGTTGTTAATAAATGCGTGAAGACTACTGTCGATCCTGTAACTGTGATCACAATATCGTCAAAATCTGCTTCATCAATTGCTGTTGAGCCATCATATGAAACTACATTAGCTTTCAAATCAAATCCATCATTAACTATATCAAGTAATGTGAACTTACCATCATTATCATCGATTGCATAAAGAACTGCTTGTTCTTCTATAGCTGTGAATGTTGCATTATCAGCATTTGTTTGCTGTCTTGTAATTAATCCTCCAATAGTAGGTACTGCTATTGCTGCTATAATACCCAATATAACAATTACTGCTAATAGTTCAACTAATGTAACACCTTTTCTACTTTTAAGAACTTGAGTCATAATTTTTTTCCTCCTTATGATTTCCCTTATCTTAATAATATCATATCATAGCATTCATATTTGTCAAGAAAATGCTGTAAATTTAAGGTTTTCTTAATAACTAAATTTGTCCACCTAATGAAAGCATAGGCAACATGATAGCCAAAATCATCACACCAACCATCGCATAAACAACAATTAATAAAATAGGTTGTAGTGAATTTTTAATTTGAGCAACTCTTAATTCAGATATCCCATTATAATAAATAGCTAGATTATCCATCAATTTAGGAATATCACCGGTTCTTTCACCGGTTGCTATCATTTTGGACATAATGGGATCGATGTATGAACTTTCTACAAATGATTTAGAGAAAGGCTTACCATCTTCTATATAGCTAATAGTTTTTGTTATTAACTCTTTATAGATTGTATTTTTCATGAGATTTTTAATGGTTTGTAACGCCTTCAGTGAGTTGATTCCATTTGAGAGCATCTGAGATAGTGAGTTAGCAATCATTATTTGGTTATTCATTTGTGTGAGTGATCCTACAATTGGAAAATTAAGCATGAAAATAGCAAATGCACGATGAGCAACTTTTACATACCTATTCAAAATCCAAATGATCAATACAACCAATGCCAATCCACCAAAGATGAATAGAGCATAATTTGCAGTAAAATTCCCAGCATCTAAGAAGAATTGCGTAATTCCAGGCAACTCAGCACCTTCAAATGATAAAAACAAGCCTGTAATATTGGGAAAAACAAAGATGAGCATACCAGCTGAAATGACTAAAGTAGCAACCAAATAAATGAGTGGCATACGAATCGCACCTTTGATATCGTTTGCTATTTTAATCTGTTTATCGTAATAATCGGCCATCCTTAAAACTGTTTGGGGTAAATCGCCAGAAATTTCGCCAACTTCAATCATTTGAACAAGCAAATTGGGGAATTCTTTTGGTCTTTTTGCCAATGACAGTGAAAAAGAAAAACCATTATATACTTGTTGATATAATTCGAAGTATAGTTTTCTGTGCAATCTATTATCTTGTTGTAAACTCAAAAGTTCAAGAGCTTGAACAATATTGACACCAGCGTTTAATAAAGAGCCTAATTGTTTTAAAAAGAAAATAAGTTGTTTGGATTTGAGTGTTCTACCAAATGAAATTTGGTCGAGTTTAGAAATAATACTTTTATATTCCTTAACTGATTTAACTTGATAATTTTTAGTTTGAAGAAATTTGATGCATACATTGCGATTCAAGGCTTCAATACGGCCCCGAACTTGTTTGCCATCAGCATTAACTGCCAAATATTTAAAATTGCGGAGCTCCAATTGATTACCCTCCTATTCGTTAGCGACTTTCAATACTTCTTCTAATGTGGTCACACCATCTTTAACTTTTTGTAATCCCGATTGTAATATACTTCTCATGCCATCTTTTTTTGCTTGTTCTTCTAGAGCATTTAAGCCTGCATTTTCAGCAATCAATTTTTGCATATCCTTAGAAATTGGTAGAACCTCGAAAATACCCACACGACCAGCATATCCTTTATAGTTACACGATGGGCAGCCTTTTGCACGTTTGACGTGATCAACTTGGAAATGATGCTTCTTAAACATTTCAGCTTCAATAGCATTTGGTGCTTCTTCGTAACTGCATTCAGTACACAATCTTCTAACGAGGCGTTGAGAAATGACACCACTTAATGAAGAAGCAATCAAAAATGGTTCTATTTCCATATCGAGTAAACGTGTTATAGTCTTTACTGCATCATTGGTATGAATGGTTGATAAAACCAGATGTCCAGTAAGCGATGCTCTAATCGATATTTCAGCTGTTTCAACATCACGGATTTCACCAATCATGACAATGTTAGGATCTTGTCTTAAGATAGATCGCAGTGCACGAGCAAATGTTAGGTTAACTTCCGGATGAACCTGTACTTGGTTAACACCAGGCATTTTTATTTCAACAGGATCTTCAACAGTAACAATATTCACATTGGGTTTGTTTAATTCATTTAAGCAACCATAGAGTGTCGTTGTTTTACCAGAACCTGTTGGTCCACTGACCAAGATAATACCATTAGGTTGAGCTATCATGTCTCTAACTTGTTTTTCTTCTTTTTGGTCGAGTCCGATTGCAGTGATTTTATTCATAGATCCAGATAGATCTAGTATGCGCATAACAACCTTTTCACCACGTACAGTAGGCAAAGTAGAAATACGCAAGTCAATATTTTTTTGTTGAATGGAAGTTTGAATGCGTCCATCTTGAGGAACTCTTGTTTCTGTGATGTCCATACCTGACATAACTTTAATTCTACTAATCATCTGATGATGAATTTTTGTAGGAAATTCTCTGACGACATCTAACACACCATCTACGCGGTATCTGACTAAAACCTTGTCGTCCATTGGATCGATGTGTATGTCGCTTGCTCTTTGGAAAACAGCAGAGGTTAAGATTTGATTGACGAGTTTCACCATAGGTGTGTCATCTAAATCATCTTCGTCTTCTATAACTTCCTCACTAATGATATTTTGTTTGACACCTAATGCTTCTAACGTTCTAGTGAAGCCATAATATTTCTCAATTTGAGTTAGAATATCATTTTTAGGAGCTGAGTATGCCTTCGGACGATACCCTGTAATCATTCTTAATTCTTCAATAACTGAAAAATCCAAAGGATCATAGGTAGCAAATAGAATTCTATTGCCTTCAATTCGAAGTGGGATGATAACATTTCTTCTACAAAAGTTTTCATCTACGATGGTTAGGACATGTTCGTCAATTGTAAAATTAGCTAACGAAACACGTTGAACACCAGTTGAATTTTCTAGTGCCTTTAAAATCTGCATTTCATTTGCAATTTCTAGACGAACTAGTGTTTCACCGAAACGTTCATCTTTTTCCTTGTTCTTTAGTGCAAAATTTAATTGGTCCTGTGTGATAACTTTTTCTTGTAACAGGACATCACCAATGCGTTTGAGTGCCATTTAATTGCCCTCCTTTTCAACGATATTTTCATAATAAATTTCAGTTATAGGAAGCATTTCTTCATCGAATAGTTTAGACGTTATGCCAGTTTCTCCAAGTCTTGTTGCTGTTCTCATAAAAAATGAAACATAGCCTTCAATACCTGTTTGAATGAGAATTCTATATGTATAATCAGTATCTGTTTCTATGATCATAACATTTTCTGTCAACTCATTGATATCTTCGTTATAAATATAGATGGTTTGATATGGTATAGAAACCTGAAAAACAGGTACTGTTTCATATTCGGTGACTAAAGGATAGCCCAATAAAGTAAATTCAAGCGTTGTATCATTGATTTTTTCAATTGAGATTTGGTAGTTCAAATCGAATCCATTATAAAAAGTAAAATCAAATTGATTCACACGAAGAATTCTAACATTTTGTCCACCAGAAGCCCATATTGGTAATGAGTAATTTTGTTCAAATACAAACCCATTTAAATTTGTGTTCATTGTCACAGCTTGTATGCCTGAGGCAATAATGCTGAGTTGTTCATTTGTTAAAGGTAAATAACCTAAACGATCCAATAAAGAAAATCTCTCATTTGCTGTAATATAGATTGTATTAACTTGTGAAATGATTGCATTAATATCAGTACTTGTTATGAATTTCATCTCTACTTGATCTAAAATTGTAGTAGCAATCGTTTGATCTAAATAATCAACTAGATTATAGATTTTTCGATTTTTTAGGTCGCTGACATCATTCATTAAGTCAGAGATAAATAATTCTTCCTTAAAAGTTGTTGTTATTGCTGAAGTAAATTGCGCGTCAATTTCGTTTTGTATCATAAGAAGATGATCTATTGAAAGATTAAAATATGCCTTATTCTCTTGATTTTTGATGATGTGTAGTAATGTTTGTTCTAAATCAAAATCAAGTCTATTCAAATCAATAGTATATATATAATCTTGATATTGAATTTTATAGTCAGCATTGTCCATCCACATGTCAACTTCATGATTGATTATTGAATCGTAGCGGTCTTCATTATAACTACCTAGATAAATAAATCCAAGACTTGTTTGATCAACCGAATTGCCAATACTAAAAATAGCGAGCGTAAGACCCGCAAATATAATGGAAAGTATTAAAACAATGAGTGTGACCATGAAATACGCATTCCGTTTGAATAATTGCTTGAACCTGTTCAATTTTATCACCTCTATATAAGATTATTATACCAAATGAAAGGTTTAATAGCGTTGTTTTTTTTGAAATTAAGAAAATCTTAAGTCAAGAGTTCTTGTTTTAATGAACTGAAATCAAAGATTTATAATATAATGGTGATATAGAAGAAAGAGGTGAGGACATGAAAAACAAATTAAATCACAAAGGTTTTACTGTCCTAGAAGCAATTGCTTCTATTTTCATCATCTCTTTAGTTTTAACCACATCTATTACTATTATTATAAATGTAAGAAATCAGACCATTGCTACCAATGAGCGTATCATAGCAACTGAAGTTGGTTCAAGAATTAGAGATGATTTGATTAACAATAACACATATGATGAAATTTCAGAATGGATGGATGGGCAACGGGTCGAACTTACTTCTACTACATGCCCTACTTTATCAGCTTCTTTACCAAATCTTTCATTCTGTGATGTATTTAGTTATATATCGAATAACCGCACCTATGATGTTACAATGTCTTTGGTTTTTTTGGTGCCAACAATGGAATCTATTCAGTATGAAGTAGTACACTTTGAAATTATAATTGAATACTATCCACATCGATTTATAACATTAGAAGGTATTATATATGAATAAAAAAGGGGTAACAATAATTGAATTATTAGCAACTGTTGTGATTTTTGGATTGGCCATGTCTTTGGCTGCCACTGTCCTATCTTTAATTAATTCCGCAAGCAATCGCATAGAAATCAATTCTATGGCAAATAGTCAAGGACTTTTTCTTGATCGTGAAATTAAGGATGATATCCTAGATTTAGGACCAACAGAATATGCTAGTTGTGGTACAAATTGTATCACTTTCCAAAAAGAATTCGCTTATGTATTAAATGATGATGAGACTGATATCGTTTTATTTGTATATAATCCTGTACTTACTCATAAGGTTCAAATATCAAATGGGCAAATTCTAATTAATGATGTACCATTGGTCATCGAAAATTTTACTTTAGGTGCTGGTAGCCAAATCGAACTCATAGAAAACTTACCTCAAGCATATTTTATAATGACCATAGAACTTGTCGCATCAAACGGAAAAGTCTATACATTTACGACTTCCTATAGTTTTGCCATACTTGCAGTTCCTACACCATAATAAAGAGGGTGAGATAATGATATTCAAACTGAACAAAAGAGGTTTAGGTTTACCAACAGTACTTGGTATTGTTACTTTTGTCATCGCTATAGTGGCATCTCTTATGACATATGCAATCTTTCAGGCACAACTTGTTGATAAAAATTTTGAACGCACCGAAGCTTATACTAATGCAGTTCAAGCTGTTGATGCGACTGTAAAAATCATTGCCAGAGATCAAAATCTTAGTCCATCATATTTAACAGATTTAGAAGCTTATATGGGTGTTTCCATTGTGAAAAGTGATAATGAATCATATTATACCATCACTTCAATGATTACTTCAGCAAAGATAATAACAAGCTATTTAACTGGAACAGCATCAGCAGCTGCTTCTTATGAAGAAATCTTTCAAAATACTGGCCAAGAGCCTAGTTTCGAGTTGAGCCCTTTTGTTACTCCATCAAGCCTAATGTCATCTTATTTGGTTGAATATTTTGCTGTGAATTTCCCGTCAATTACTCCACCAACCGAATTTGCAAGTATCAGTGATATTGTTGCGTATATTAGAACTTTAGCATCTGACGATAATGGTTATGAGTTTCATGATGATAGTGAGCTAGAATCTAGTCAGGATCAATTTATACCAGGACATTGGTTCATTGATGGTAATGTTTCAATTCCTAATTATTATAACTTGACAATCCCCGATGACAGATTACTTGTTATTGATGGTAGCCTGACTATGAATCGTGGTAGTACTTTGACTGGTAATGTTCTTGTTAAAGGTTCTTTTGTCATCAATCAAAGATCAACTACACAATATCTATATGGCACTGTCTATTCAGGTGGCGATGTAACAATTAACCAGAATACAAATTTAGGAACAATTTCAAGACCAAGTTTTGTTTTTACTGAAAGTAATATTTCATTAAACTCTTCTATTTCTGGATACGGTTATTTTATGAGTACCAACTTTACTTCTAATCAAAGTTCAACTTTTGTCATTGGTGGCGTTTATGCAACTGGGACAGTCAGTCTTGAAAATGCCGTCATTCCCAATAACTCACTTGATCCCAATTTATTTTATAGCTATGCTGTTCCATCATCAATTACTATTGAGACCGGATTAACATCAGTAGCTGATACTTATGAGGAAATATTTCAAAATACTGGTCAAGAACTGGATTTCAAGTTAAATTCCTTGATTACTCCATCAAACCTTATGACGGCTTATTTAATTGAATATTTTGACACGAATTTTCCATCAATTACGCCTCCATCCGAATTTTCAACTATCAGTGATATTGTTGCGTATATTAGAACTTTAGCATCTGACGATATTGGTTATGAGTTTCATGATTATAGTGAGTTGGAAACTGGTCAGGATCAATCAATACCAGGACATTGGTTTATCAATGGTGATGTTTCCATTCCAAATAACAAAAATCTTACAATTCCCAATGACAGATTACTTGTCATAGATGGAAGCTTAAAAATGAATCGTGGTAGTACTTTAACTGGCAATGTGATTGTTGATGGCAATTTTAGAATCAATACAAAGAAAAATTACTCCCAAAACTTTTATGGAACCGTATATGCTTCAGGAGACGTAACAATAAGTAATGATACAAATTTAGGAACACTTTCAAGACCATGTTTTGTTTTTACTGAAAGTAATACTTCATTAAACTCTTCTATATCTGGATACGGTTATTTTATGAGTACCAACTTCACTTCTTATCAGAGTTCAACCTATGTCATTGGTGGTGTTTATGCTACTGGGACAGTCTTTCTTGCAAATTCTGTAATACCAAGAGACCCAAATGACCCACTTAATACAAATTCATTTTATAGCTATGCTGTTCCATCATCAATTACTATTGAAGGTGGTGGAGGTCCTGCAGGGACTAGCATATTCAAATTTACGACTCCTAAACTAAACTAAAGGTATACTTTGTATATCTTTTTTTCTTTTTTTTGTATTTTCAATGCATGACAGTATTTGATTATCTTCAATTTTGTGAGATAATAGGACTCGAGGTATTTTATGAAATATTTAATAGCATGTGATCTAGATGGGTCACTACTTAACAAACAAGGGCAATTAATACAAAAATCCATACGTGTCTTAAATCAATTAAGAAACGAAGGACATATCGTTGTTTTAGCAACTGGTAGACCCTATGAAGGAGCAATTCCTAAATACATGGAAATCGGACTTGATACACCTTTGATCACTGATAATGGTGGTTTTATATCCAATCCGATGGATTCTTCTTTCGCTAGACAAAAGACATACATGCCATTGCCAGTTGTTCATGAACTTTTTAAGCATACAAAAGACTATATTATTTCAGCTTTTTTTAGCGACAATGAAATTGTCTATGCCTATAAGTATGATAAGAAATTAGAAGAATATTTCAATGGTATCAACAGTGAGCATGTGATTGAATGTGAATTTTCTAATTTAACAGTTGAGCCTACTGGTTTGGTCTATTTGATAGATTCAAAATATATGAAGACACTTGAAACCTACGTAGATCAAGCTTTTGGAGATACACTCTCTCAACGTTTATGGGGTGTCGATAATGGATATGCTCTTTATGAAATCTATTTAAAACACATCTCGAAATCTTCTGCATTAACCTATCTGTTGGATTATTACAGCATGAAAAAAGAACAGTTGATTGCTTTTGGTGATGGCATCAATGATGTCGAAATGATTAGAGATGCTCATTTGGGGGTTGCTATGATAAATGGTGTAGATGAAGTCAAAGCTGTTTGTAAGGATATGACTCAGTATTCTCATGATGAAGATGGAATAGCCAAATATTTAATCAAATATTTTAATTTAAAAGATGAAGAGTAATCCATAAATTGGGTTGCTCTTTTTATAAAATAAAAACCCCGTCAGACGGGGTAAATTATTTAGTGGCGTTTCAAGAGGGATTCGAACCCCCGACCGACGGCTTAGAAGGCCGTTGCTCTATCCAGCTGAGCTATTGAAACACATGAGCAGGCAATGAATATTATAACCTAATCACGTAAGAATGTAAAGTGCATTCTCATGTCAAATTCATGACCATAATATTATTTTATGAATCCAAAAATAAAAATCCACGCCTTCAAGACGTGGTTTTTCTCCTACGCCTACAAGGCTAG